>CAITIQ010000374.1 GCA_903892415.1 uncultured delta proteobacterium
CCGTCCGCGCCGCGCTCTACATGGCCACCCTCTCGGCCGTGCGCTGCGAACCGGCCATGAAGGCGCGCTATCGGCAACTTCGGGACCGCGGCAAGCCGGCGAAGGTCGCGCTGGTGGCGTGCATGCGGAAGCTCCTCACCATCGTCAACGCGCGGCGGCGCGACGAACTCCGTGCCGAACGCGCGGCTGACGACCACCCGGCGGCACCAAGGCGACCGTTGGCCTCCTCTCGCCATGGGCAATGAACTTAGGAAGCACACGTCGCACCGCGAGTCAGGCACCGACGGAACGACTTGAACGGGCGAGCCCTCAGGCGTCGTGATCTCGATCAGAGCCCGTCGACGTCCCGAAACCCGCCAGCAGCCCCTTGAGGCCGTCGAGGGCAATACCGGCAAGCACGAGGCCACAACCCAGTGCGACGGCGGAGCCCGCCAAGTCCTCGTGGAGCACCCTGGACGCCAGAAGGATCGCCAAGCCCAAGAGCAGCAAGTTCCTTGCTTGTGCCGGTGTCGGGAGGAAACGCTTCACGGTCGAATCCATCTCGTGGGGAAGGGGTGAATGACGCATCCCTGGGGCGGCGGGTGGCACACCCCGAACACGTCATTGGGCTCAGCGTGCCAGAAAGAACTCGACCTTCCCGCAACGCGCACAGACGTAGCTGTCGAAGCTCTCCCGGTTGACGAACAGCTCGCCGACGTTGCCAAGCAGGAAGGGCATGGCGCGCGAACCTTCGTGGAAACTCATCCGACCCATGACTGCCATCGGCTCCTGGCAGCGAAGGCAGTCGAGCTTGCGATCCAGTGTCGGCACCTCGGAGTTGCGCGTGAACTCCGGACCCGGAGGGGTGCCGTCCTGATGCGTGCCGCAGCGCCAGCAAACCTCCAGATCAGGCTCGAAAGCCTCGCCGCAATTCGTGCAACTGTGATTCGCCATGGTCTTCCCCGGGGGCACTACTGTTGGAGCCAAACCGCAGCATCAGTCGTGAAGCGATTGATGCTCCCGCTTGATCGAATGGTCAGGTTGCAGCCTACGGAAAATCTCGCTCCAACTCACTCTGACGCTGGCGCATTGCTCGGCTCTGAAACTCCGTGCGCTCAGGAAAGCTTCCCCGCGGCCAAACCAAGCCCGAGGCCAACGCGCGGACGTGCACCTCGCCGGTGCTTGCCACCCGCTCGTATGCCCAAATGCGCCAACGAGGAAGTGCAAACGACCACCACGCCCAGCCGAGGAAGAACGAGGCGCCCAGAACCGGAAGGAACCAATCCGCGTAGCCGAGCCTGGTCGCAGCGAAGGCTGGGCCGAACAAGAGGGCCAGGACCGGGCCATTGACGATGACCGATCCAACGAGAACGGCCCTGCCGGGACTGAGTGTGCGAGGAGCGTCTTCCAAGTGGCACCTGCCGCCTGGGCAAATGGCTAGAGGCCTAGATTGCCGCACCGAGCTTCCAGATCGGCAGGTACGCCCCGACCATGATGATCACGGGCCCCAGGATGCCGAACAGCGAGCCAAGCAAAAGCGAATAGAGCCCCCGCTGCTTCTTGTTGGGCCATCCAAGGGCGATGAGAAGAATGAATGCAGGGAAGAGCAACAGGCTCGCCGGGTAGTCCAAGAGCATTTGGGTCAGCCAAGGCAGGTCCGCACCGAACGATTGGAACGTCTGGCGGAACTGCGGCATCACGACAGCCGCCATCACAGACGGTGCGCAAGCCAGAACCAAACCCAGTGCAACGAAGATCTTGTCGAGTCGTGTCATCCGTGAGCTCCTAACGCCTGTTCAAGGCGACCGCATCAATCGCGAAGCGACTGGACTGTGCGCTTGAACGAACAGCTAGGCGGAATGTGCCGGAGCGAGCGCTGGGCGGCAAGGCGCATTTGAGTTTTGTTGTACTCGCGCCCGCCTGGACCTGACGCAAGCTGCGCGACGACCCAACGGAAGTGCGGCGCGAACTGGCCTAGCGCGGGCGGGCCGGATGTCTCGCCGCGAGGGAGTCTCGGCTTGCTGAGACCGAACTGGCCTCGCCCCACCCTAGAACCAACCGCCTAACGCGTGAGCTAAGCGGCAGCATCAATCGCGAAGCGATTGATCTGTCCGCTTGAGCGAATAGTTAGGC
>CAITIQ010000375.1 GCA_903892415.1 uncultured delta proteobacterium
AGACGCCCAGGCGGCGCAGCACGGCAAGGCAGTGGCCTGGTTGGAGGCAGCGTACGCGAGCCCGAACGGAGTCGGCTTCGCCTGGCTGGCGCTGATCGCCTTCATCCGCCTGACCACTCGGCAAGGCATCTTGCCCAAGCCCCTGTCGGTGGATGACGCGCTCGGCCTCGTGCGCGACTGGCTGGCCCATCCGCACGCGCGCATCCTGCAGCCGACCGATGCCCATGAGCGCATTTTCGGAGACCTGTTGCGCGCTGCGGGCAAGGCCGGCAATCTGAGCAACGACGCCCACTTGGCCGCGCTGGCGATCGAACATGGCGCGACGCTGGCGTCATTCGACCGTGACTTCGATCGCTTCGACGGGCTGGATTTCGAGCGGCTGCGCGTGTGACAGCTTGACGTGGATGGCGCCGCGGGCGGGGGCGGCGCGAACCGAGGCTAGCCTTTGCCGGGACTGACGTGCCTCGGTTCCTCGGTCCAGTAGCTTCTGGAAAGATGGCTCTCAATCCGAAAGGAAGAGCCGATTCACTGAAGATGGCATGGACGCCCCCAGGTCTTTTCGTGACGATAGGGGTTCAACGCCACCTTGGAGGATCTCATGCTCCCAGTCATTGGTCTGGACATTGCAAAACGCGTGTTTCAACTGCACACGGTCGACTCCGACACTGGCGAAATCACGAAGCTGAAGCTCAAGAGATCGGAGATCGTCCCGTTCTTCTCGAATCGGTCGGTTAGCGTTGTCGCGATGGAAGCATGCGGCAGCTCCCATCACTGGGCGCGCCAACTCCGCAGCTTCGGTCATGAGGTCAGGCTGATCGCAACGAAGTTCGTGAAGCCTTTCGTCAAGGGCAACAAGAACGATGCTGCCGATGCCAGAGCAATTTGGGAGGCCGCGCAACGGCCTGAGATGCGCTGTGTTGCGGTGAAGAGCGAGGCGCAGCAAGCGATCTTGGCGCTTCACAGTATGCGAGAGGGCCTCGTCAAGGCCAGGACCGCACAGCTGCATCAGCTACGGGCCGTGTTCTACGAACTTGGAATCGATCTTCCGGAGGGGCGGCACTGGTGCGTGAAGCGACTACCCGAGGCCTTCGCTGGTCTTGAAGGGCGAGTGCCAGCGATGGTCATTGAAGCTTTGCGGGATCAGTTCCAACTGATAACGCAGCTTACGGAGCGAGTGGAATCGATCGAGCACAAGCTCGACTGGTTTCGGCGCTCGGACGAGCGCTGCCAAAGGTTGCTCGAGATTCCTGGAGTGGGATTGCTCACAGCAACCGCTGTCGTCGCCTCTGTCGGCGACGCGACTGAGTTCCGGTCCGGTCGCGAGTTCGCAGCGTGGTTGGGGGTAGTTCCGAGACATAGTGGAACCGGCGGACGAGTGCGAATATTGAACATCAGCAAACGGGGCAACTCATACCTGCGGGCGATGTTAATTCACTGCGCACGCGCGGTGATGGCGCGACAGAAGGAGCACTCAGCCTGGCTTCAACGGTTGATGCGCGAGCGTCCATGGAATGTGGCTGTTGTCGCGCTAGCCAACAAACTTGCGCGGACGGTTTGGGCGTTGCTCGCACACCGTACCAGTTACGTTCGGTAGCTGGGCGCCGGCGCGATCTTTCCAACGGTGACGGCAAAGGATTGAAAGCTTACGCGGCGCGCAAGGGGTGATGGCTGAATAGGTTGGACCGGGAGAGGTAAAGCCTGCATCTGTTCTGGAGCTTCAAGCTCGCACCGAAGATGAGGCGCCTCTCAGCGAATTCCATCAGGGCCAGCAGGCAAGACAGCGCCTGCAACAACAGGCCGGATATAAGACTGCAGCTCGACCGAGTCGGCCACAGCACCAAGCGCTTGCAACCTGGGGGGCGTCCGTATAAGAGCAGATGGTCGAGATCCTGCGGGAAGCAGACAGGACGTCCGTGGCAGCAGCCGCGACGAAGAACAAGGTCAGCGAGCAGACCATCTACGTCTGGCGCCAGCACTTCGCCGGCCTCGAGCCGAGCGACGTGCGTAAGCGACAGACTTCGTCCCACCCACCGACTCGCTTATCGCGTCAGGGACGGAAGCCCGGTAGGGGCGAGACCGAATCATGGCCTCGATTCACGACGGCCCGGCCGGACGGAGCGACAGCGACCTCGGCGACGCCCGTCTCCGGATGCGCTCGAGTTCGAACGAACTTCCTAGCGCTCTCGATCGGGATCCGGCTCGCCCTTGACCTCAGGCTCCGGCACGGTCTTCGAACGACTTGGCGCGACAATCTGACCGTCGTCCAGCCGCACGAGCAGCGCCTCACGCCCGGCCTTCAGCACGGATGACTTCGCCTTGTCCGACAACGTCCCGTCCGCACTTCGCGATCGTCCCAATCGAAGTAGCGCCGCCCATCCGGAGCCACGGGGCCGTATCGCGTCAGGAACAGGGCGAACTCGCCGTTTTGTACGGGAACCCCGCATGGAGCGTCAGCCCTGCTCCAGACTC
>CAITIQ010000376.1 GCA_903892415.1 uncultured delta proteobacterium
AGCAAGCGTTCATAGGTGCTCGTCTCGGTGACGATGCCGCCCGTAGTGGCAATGACCCCAGGCGCCTCGAGCAGTAGGCCCTCCCAAACGTCGCGCTCCAACTTGCGGATTTGCGTGGCGCCGTGCACCTCGAAGATCTCACCCATGCTCAAGCCAGCGCGCTGACTGATGAGCTGATCGATCTCGTAGAAGCGCACCCCTAAACGTTTGGCGACCTCGCGGCCGATGGTCGACTTGCCAGCGCCCCTGAGGCCGGTCAGGGCGACTGGACGTTCGAGGGGGCGCGCCGTTGGTCCTAGTATCCACGCGTCATCCACCAGCTCGGTGAGCGGGCAGTTGAGCGCGCGCGCGATCTCAACCAGCCGCAGCAGGGAAAGGTTGCCCTGTCCGCCCTCGACGGAGACCACGAAGCGCTCGGAGAGGGAGCTCTTCACCGCGAGCTCCTTCACCGTCATGCCACGACCGTGCCTTTGAGCGCGCAGTTTGCGCCCAAGCTCGGAAAGCACGGGATCGGCGGGGGTCATGTGCGCACTATACTGCACCTTCATTGGGTAGCGCAACGCACTATACTGCTTGACGACGTTTCGTAACCCCCCTACCAAGTTCGGGACTCTCACCCTCGAAAGAGAAGCCGATGGCAGACGCACCGATTCAATCTCCGACTGTTCGCTTCGAGACGCATCCGAGCCAGTACAAGCACTGGAAACTCTCGTTCGATGGCGCCATCGCCAAACTGGTGATGGCCGTCGTGGAGGACCAGCCCTTTCGCCCAGGCTACGTGCTGAAGCAGAACAGCTACGATATCGGAGTGGATCTCGAGCTCGCTGACGTGGTCAACCGACTTCGTTTCGAGCACCCCGAGGTCAAGGCCGTGGTCGTCACCAGCGGCGAACCGAAGGTGTTTTGCGCCGGCGCCAACATCTACATGCTGGGAACCTCCACCCATGCGTTCAAGGTGAACTTCTGCAAGTTCACCAACGAAACGAGGCTCAACCTCGAGGCGGCCTGTGAAGAGAGCGGTCTTCACTTCATCGCCGCGTTGAACGGAGTCGCAGCGGGCGGCGGCTACGAGCTTGCGTTGGCCTGCGAAAAAATTCTGCTTTGTGACGACGGTTCGAGCGCCGTTTCCTTCCCGGAGACTCCGCTGCTCGCTGTACTTCCCGGCACCGGCGGTCTCACTCGGTTGGTGGACAAACGCAAGGTTCGCCGGGATTTGGCCGACGTGTTCTCGACGCTCGCTGAAGGTGTGCGCGGCAAGCGGGCGAAGGATTGGGGCCTCGTGGATGAGGTCCTGCCGAAGAGCCGATTTGACGCCGGAGTCTTGGCGACGGCCAACGCGCTGTGCGCGAGCACGAAGGATCGCAGTGGTCCCGGCGTCAAACTTCCGCCGCTCGAGGCCAAGCGTTGGTCCGAGGGGGACAAGTCGGGCACCGACTACCGCTACGTCTCGATGACGACGGTCGCGGGCACGCGCATCGCGGAGATCACGGTGCTCGGTCCAGAGGGTGAGTTCCCGAAGAACGCTGAGGAGCTGCGTAAACAAGGCGCCGCCGCTTGGCATTTGCAGGCCTTCCGCGAGTTAGATGACGCGCTCTGTGACCTCCGTTTCAACTTTGGTGACGTCGGCTTGGTGCTGCTGCGCACAGGCGGGGACGCAGCGCGCGTTCAGGCCTTCGACGACGCGTTGGTGAAGCTCGCTGAGGAAGATTGGTTTGCTCGGGAGATCCAGCTCTTCGTCAAGCGCACGCTCAAACGGCTCGACCTGATGGCCAAGAGCTTGTTCGCGATCCTAGAGCCGGGAAGCGCCTTCGTCGGTTGTCTGTTCGAGATGGCCTTGGCCTCGGATCGGTCGTTCATGAAGGCAGGCGATGAGCAAGCCTTCATCGGCTTGTCGGCGATGAACTTCGGTCCGGCGCCGATGTCGAACGGGCTCACGCGGCTCGCGACGCGCTTCCTCCACGCACCGGCGAAGGTCGAAGAGCTCGCGTCGGTGCGTGAGTTCCTCGATTCGGAGCAGGCGCTGGAGCACGGGCTCGTGACCTTCACTCCCGACGAGATCGACTGGGACGATGAGGTTCGAATCGCGATCGAGGAACGCGTCAGTCTCTCTCCCGACGCTCTCACCGGGATGGAGGCCAATCTGCGCTTCGCAGGCCCGGAGACGATGGAGACCAAGATCTTCGCGCGGCTCTCGGCTTGGCAGAACTGGATCTTTCAAAGGCCCAACGCCGTGGGAGAACGCGGCGCACTCACCATGTACGGCCGACCTGAACGCCCCGAATTTGACTGGAGAAGGACATGAGCAACGTCGTCAATTCCGAGAAAATTCCGAACAACGTCGACCTCTCGGCCGACAAGAAACTGCAGCGCGCGCTGGAGGCCTGGCAGCCGAAGTTCGTTGATTGGTGGAAAGAGATGGGGCCGGAAGGCTTCCAAGCGGATGACGTCTATCTGCGCACTGCCGTAAGCGTTGATTCGGACGGCTGGGCTCAATACGACTTCGTGAAGATGCCAGATTATCGCTGGGGCATCTTTCTCGCGGATCCGGTAGCCGATCGCACGATTGGCTTTGGTGATTTTTACGGTCAGCCAGCGTGGCAAACCATCCCGGGTGAGTTCCGCAATGCGTTGCGCCGCTTGGTCGTAACGCAGGGGGACACCGAGCCCGCGAGCGTCGAGCAACAGCGGCTACTCGGGCAGTGCTGCCCGAGCGTTTACGACCTGCGTAACCTGTTCCAGGTCAACGTCGAGGAAGGACGTCATCTCTGGGCGATGGTTTACCTGCTCCAAAGCTACTTCGGGCGAGATGGTCGCGAGGAGGCAGAAGGCCTGCTCGAGCGTCGCAGCGGTAACGCCGACAAGCCGCGCATTTTGGGCGCCTTCAACGAGCCGTGCGCGCACTGGCTCAGCTTCTTCTGCTTCACCTACTTCACCGATCGAGACGGCAAGTTTCAGCTGCTCGCCCTCGCGGAGAGTGGGTTCGATCCGCTGGCACGCACCACGCGCTTCATGCTCACGGAGGAAGCTCACCACATGTTCGTGGGTGAAACCGGGCTCACGCGGGTGATCGAGCGATCGCTCGAGCTGATGAAGAAGAACTCGAACGAGGACGCGCGCGCCGAGGGCGGGATCGATCTGGCGACCATTCAGCGCTACGTGAACTTCTGGTACTCGGTCTCGCTCGACCTCTTTGGTGGGGAGATCTCGAGCAACGCTGCGAGCTACTTCGCCTCGGGGCTCAAGGGTCGCGCCAAAGAGGACAAATATGAAGACCACGTGGCGCTCACCGGCTTCCATGCGATCGACGTTCCGGTCGTGGAAGGGGGCGTTCTCAAGAGCCTCAAGAGTGAAGAGGTGCCTCTGCGCAACGCGATGAACGAGGTGCTGCGTGATGAGTACGTTATCGACTCGCAACGCGGCGTGGATAAGTGGAACAAGCTGATCGAGAAGGCCGGCGTGCCCTTCCGCATCACCTTGCCCTCCCGTCGTTTTCATCGCCAGAGCGGTATCTACGCTGGTCTGCACTTCGACCCGGCTGGCAATCCGATCTCGAAGGAGGAGTTCGAGACGAAGAAGTTCGAGTGGATTCCGTCGCCCGCCGATGACGAGTTCGTCAAGAGCCTGATGTCCAAGCCGATCTACGATCCCAAGGGGATGGCGAACTGGATTGCGGCTCCGCCCCGGGGCATCAAAGGCCAGCCGGTCGACTTCGAGTACGTTCGGCACTGAACTGTGGTTTGTGAGACGGGGCGTTTTCGCTTAAAGGGAGTGCGTGCCCCGTCTCAAGATCCTCTTCTCCCTCCCTGAGTGTTTTCCCTTCGCGAAAACTGGCGGTTTGGGGGACGTCGGCGGGGCGCTCCCCATCGCGTTGGCCGCGCGCGGACATGACGTGCGCGTGGTGATGCCGCGTTACCGAGTGACGCGGAAGTTCGAGTCGAAGCCGCTAGCTGGGCCGCTGGGGATCCCGTACGGGCCGGGCACACTGTGGACAGGCGTGCGTCGCGGTCAGCTCTCGAGCAAGCGCGGCGCGGTGGTGCCTGTGTACTTCCTCGATCACGACGGCCTTTACGATCGCGAAGGTGTTTACGGTGATGCGCGCGGTGGATACGGGGACAACACCGAGCGCTACTCGGTCTTGTCGCGCGGCTCGATCGAGCTCTGTCGCTATCTGGGCTTTGAGCCCGACGTGATCCACGTGCACGACTGGCCCACCTGCTTGGTGCCGGTGCTGCTCGATACGGTGGAACAAGGCACGGCCTTGGCCCGCGCGGCCAGCGTGTTGACGATCCACAACATGGGCTACCAAGGCTGGTCCTCTCGTGATTCGTACTCCGAGATGGGCTTGCCGTTCTCGCCGGAGATCCTCGGAGCACTCGACTTGAACGGGCAGCTCAACCTGCTCAAGGCGGGCATCCTGCACAGCACCATCGTCTCGACCGTTTCGCCCAACTACGCGCGGGAGATCCAGACGAAGGAGGGCGGGGAGGGGCTCGACGCATTTCTGCGCATGCGGGGGGGCGACGTGATGGGCGTGCTCAACGGCATCGATGAAGAGGCTTGGAACCCTGAGGTAGACCCGCACATCGCGGCGAACTTCTCTGCCGAGGACCTCTCCGGCAAAGCGGTGTGCAAGGCGGCACTGCAGCGCGAGATGGGCCTGCCCGAGCGTCCGGATGTGCCGGTGATTGGGCTGATATCGCGGCTCGTTGGGCAGAAGGGCGTGGACCTGGTGGTGGACGCGCTCTACCAGCTGATGGCGACGGGAGCTCAGTTCGTCTTTCTTGGTTCGGGGGACAAGTCGATCGAGGAGGTGTTCCAGCGAGCCTCGCTATCGACGCCGAACGTGCGCGCCTTCATCGGCATGAACGAGGGGTTGGCCCATCGAATCGAGGCCGGTGCCGATCTCTTCTTGATGCCGTCGAGGTACGAGCCGTGCGGGCTCAACCAGCTCTACAGCCAGCGTTACGGCACCCTGCCGATCGTACGGGCCGTCGGTGGGCTCGAGGACACCGTGGACAACGGTTCCACCGGCTTCAAGTTCCACGAGCTGAGCAGCGAGGCTCTCGTGGGTACGGTGCGCTGGGCGCTCGAGACGTACGCGGAGCCGGCGCTGTTCCGTTCGATGCAGTACCGCGCAATGCAAAAGCAATCGGGTTGGAGTCACGCCGCGCAGCAATATGAGGCACTCTATCGCTTTGCCGTACGCAAGCGCCGCCGGGCTTTGGGGCAAGTGCGCGCCGTCCGACTCTAAGCGAACAAAAGCAAGCAGGGCGCTTTAGGGCGCCCTGGGCATCGAACCTTGAAGTGGAGAAGCTCAGTCTTCCTCGAGCGCTTCCTTCTTCGGCTTGTCCGATTCGCTCGGCTCTTTCGAGTCATTGTCCTTCTCTTTGTCCTTGTCGCCCTCGGGATCCTTCGGCTCTTCCTTCTTCTTGGGAGGAGCACCG
>CAITIQ010000377.1 GCA_903892415.1 uncultured delta proteobacterium
AGCCGCGAGCGAGTTTGCGTGCGACGGCAAAGCTCAAGAGCGGCGTGGTCGCGACCAGCGTTGCGACGGCGTACGAGGCGCCGCTCGCGACGTCCTCACTGCTGATTCGCTGCAACAAGAAGCCCGCAAAGTCGCTGCGGACGAAGAGCACCGCCGGCAGCAGACTCGCGGCCAGCGCCAGTAGGAAGGCGAGAACCCGCTGCCAGCGCTTTCCAGTGTTGAAGCGTTGCCAAATCAGCGTCGCGCAGCCGACCAGCGCGCCGACAAAGAGCAGCTGCCCGGCGTCGTAAAGGTGATGCAACCAGCGGACGCCGAGCTTGGGATTGGTGACTTCAACGATGAAGTAGACGTTGCACAGGGCGAGGGAGGCCCAGGCCCAGACCCAAGCCGCTGCACGTGACACGACTACTCGGCCTTCGACTTGGCCGCTTTCTTCGATGAGCCAGGCTTGTCGGTGGAGCACGAGGCCAAGAGCAGCTCAGCGATGTCGAGTTGCTTGATCTCGTCCTCTTTGGACTCGGCCTTGAGACCGTCGGTCAACATGGTCTGACAGAAGGGGCAACCGGTGGCGATCGTCTTGGCGCCGGTATCGAGCAGCTGCAAAGTCCGCTTCTGATTCACGCGGTCCTTGTTTTGCTCCTCCATCCACATTTGTGCGCCGCCTGCGCCGCAGCACAAACCCTTGTTCCGATTCCAGCCCTCGGCCTCGACCAGGGCCAGCCCAGGGATGGCGTTGAGCACGTCGCGCGGCTCCTCGTACACGTCGTTGTAACGGCCGAGGTAGCAGCTGTCGTGATAGACGACCTTGCCAAACTCCCCGCCGCTTTGCGGCTTGAGCTTTCCGTTCTTGAGTAGCTCCGCAAGGTAGTCAGCGTGGTGAACGACGCGGAACTTCGCCCCGAAGTCGGGGTACTCGTTGGCGAGGCTGTTGAAGCAGTGGGGGCAGGTGGTGACGATGGTCTTGATGCCGCCCTGCTCCTTGTAGCCGTTGAGGGTGGCGACGTTCTGCTCGGCCAAGGTCAGGAACAGGAACTCGTTGCCGGCGCGGCGCGCCGGATCTCCGGTGCAGGTCTCCTCTTGGCCGAGGATGGCGAAGTCCACCTTGGCTTGCTTGAGCAGCTGCGCCGTAGCGCGAGCGACCTTCTTGGCGCGGTCGTCGTAGCTGCCTGCGCAGCCAACCCAGTAGAGGACCTGGGTATCGGGTTTGTCGCTCATCAGCGGGATGTCCAAGCCCTCGGCCCAGTTCGCCCTGTCGATGCGGGCGATGTTCCAAGGGTTGCCGTTCACCTCGATGCCGGAGAACGGTGCGTTGAGCTGAGCCGGGAACTCGCCTTTGATCAGCACCAGGTTGCGGCGCATATCGACGATCTTGTCGACGTAGCTGATCATCACCGGGCACTGCTCTTCGCAGGCGCGGCAGGTGGTGCAGGCCCACAGCACGTCAGGGTGAATGACGTCCCCAACAAGCTCCTTGGGCGGGGGCGCCTCTTGGCCCTCGGGCGGCGGCTCGGGCAGCTTGCCGGCCTTGAGATCCATCAGCTCATCGGCGCGCTCGTACACCTGGTCACGCAGGTTGAGCGTCAGCATCTTGGGGCTCAGCAGCTTGCCGGTCTTGTGCGCAGGGCAATTGTCGCTGCAGCGACCGCACTCGGTGCAGGTGTAAAAGTCCAAGATCGCCTTCCAGGTGAAGTCGGTCAGCTTGGCTTTGCCGATCGGTTCAGCGCCGGGAACACCCTCGTAGGCCTTCTCCACCATCGTGCCGAGCACCTCGGCCGAGGGGGCGAGCAGCGGCAGCCGACCGGGGGCGTCCAGGTTGCGGAAGAAGACGTTCGGGATCGCCGTGATGATGTGGAAGTGCTTCGAGAACGGCAGGATGTTCAAGAAGATGAGCACCAAGGAGGAGTGCGCCCAGAAGCCGAGGTGCGCGAGGAAGGTCAGCGTCTTCGGTGCGAGACCGGCGAGCGCTAGGCCCGCGGTGCTGCCGGCGGGGCTGTGCCACAAGAAGCCGATCGACTTACCGGCGTCATGTCCCAGTGGTGCAACCACGTCTTGGGCGCGTTCGCAGAACACGGCCTCGGGGCGCGCTCCAAGTACGGAGGTGGGCGGCATGTTGCACAGCTGCGAGACCTTGCCGGAGAGGGCGTACATCGAGCCGTCGTAGAGGATGTCGGAGACCATCATCGTGACGATGATGCCGAGGATCAGCAGGCCCTCGCCGGAGAGCGTCATGCGAGCCTGCTTCTTCACCGTGCGGAAGTAGATGAAGGTGGAGGCGCCGGCGATGACGAGCAAAGCGATGATGTCTTTGAGCAGGTCGTAGACCGCGCCCAAGGGCTGCCCGTGACCCAACACGAACATGCCGAAGTCAGGCACGAAGCCGCGCCCCCACAGGGTGAGCGTGCGCAGCAGCAGCACGCCAAAGCCGGTAAAGATCAGCATGTGGGCTAGGCCAGCCGTGCGGTAGTAGTGCATCTTCCGCTGGGCCAACGCGTACTCGACCACGCCGCGGAGGCGCTCTCCGATGCGATCCCAGCGCACTTCGGGGCGACCGGTCGTCAAAAGCTCGAAGCGCTGCTTCGCCGTTAGGCCGAAAGCGGCGTTCAGAAACACGATGACGAACGCCATAGCGTACGGATTCAAGCGAGTCTCCTCTCAGTGGGCCGAAGCTCGGCCGGGGATGCGACGGAAGTGAACCGGAGGGTTTTAGGGTCACTGAACGCGGCGCGTCAACGTCGTGCCGTACGTGGCGGGCCTGTTCGTGGGAAGCGAGGCGGACCCCTTGTCCTCAAGAGGGATGTAGCCCTCGCGGTCAGCCGGCTTTCGCTCGAATGCCTTGTCCTCACGAATTTGCCGGCGACGGTTGGCCTCGAGTGGAGGCATTGCACGTCCCGTAGCCAGTCATCGGTCGAACGTTCTGCGAACTCCGTGCAACGGAGGAAACGCGCTCGACTCGTGTTCGAGTCTGGTCCCGGTCACGCCACGCGCGCAGCGGGCGCGTTCGGGCTATACATCTGCCCCCAGCGCCTGTGCTAGCGCGCCAAAGCTCGATAAGGTTGGTCACGAACGAATGGTTGAGTTCGCCTCAAGGCATGCAAGGAAACTTAGATGCGGATTTGCGCTGGAACGAGCGCAGAACGAACGCAAAGCGTGGCCATGACGAGGCGAAAAATCTTCGTCATGGTCGGAACGCGTCCCGAGGCGGTGAAGATGGCGCCCGTTCAGCGTTTGCTAGCGCAGTCTCAGCGCTTCGAGCCGGTGCTCGTCTCAACCGGCCAGCACCGCGAGCTTCTCGAGGGCGTATTGTCGTCCTTGCAGCTCTCACCGGACCACCGGCTTGACGTGATGTCCAACCAGCAGACACTAAACGAGGTGTTGACCCGTGTAGTCGACCGGCTGAGCCCGCTGATTGCGGCACAAAAGCCTGCTGCTGTACTCGTGCAGGGAGACACCACCACAGTCCTCGCCTCGGCGCTGGCCGCCTACCACTTGCGTGTTCCGGTGGGCCATGTGGAGGCTGGGCTACGCACGTATGATCATGAGAACCCCTTTCCTGAAGAGGCCAATCGTCAGCTCGTCGACCGACTCAGCCGTTTTTGCTTCGCGCCGACGGAGCTAGCCAGAACTCAGCTCTTGGCCGAGCGAATCGAACCGGCCAAGGTCTTCGTCACGGGAAACACCGTGATCGACTCGCTGGTTTGGGCAGCCGGTCGGAGCCAAATCTCGCTGCCGCCCAACACCTTGTTGGTCACGTTGCATCGGCGAGAATCGTTTGAGGGCGCGCTGACCGAGATTTTGAATGGCGTGAGAGACTTCCTGGCGCAAGCCCCTGACGCTCGCGTGTTCTGGCCGGTGCATCCGAATCCCAATGTCGTGCAGGCGGCTCAGCTCGTGTTCGCTAACGAGCCGCGCGTAACGCTGTCCGCCCCACTCGACTACGTATCGTTCGCTGGCGCACTTTCGACGGCCAGGTTGCTACTGACGGATTCGGGCGGGCTCCAGGAAGAAGGACCGTCCTTTGGTAAGATCGTCCTCGTAGCGCGCGATCGAACCGAGCGACCCGAGGCGATGGACGGTGGGCGCAACCGGCTGGTAGGCCGCACACGCGAGGGGATCCGTCAGCAGCTCGTGGCCGCCTGGTCGGAGCAGGCGTATGACGGTCCGCTACCAGCTCCGAGTCCGTTCGGTGATGGCCGCGCCGCCGACGCCATCGTTCGAATCCTGGACTCGGAACTCTGATCCGTGGCCGTTCTTCACTTGGCGCCGTTTGATGCTTCGCGGTACCCGCCGCTGATCAACACGATCCGCGTCTGCACACAGGCCGGGCTCGCTAGCATTGTTTTGGCGGCGGCTCCCATTCCGAACCCGCAGGTATTCGGCGCGGTGAAATTGGTCGCGCCTCCGCAAAAGCTGAGTGGACGGGCGCAGCAAGTGTTCCTCGCGCAAGCACTCCTTACGCTCGACCGCTCGCAGATACAGACGGTGATCGCGCACAACCTCCGCGGGCTGGCTGCGCTCGCGCTGTGGCCGCCTCTTGCCCGAGCGCGGCTGGTGTATCACTGCCACGACTTCGAGTTCGACCACCACGCGGATTTATCGCTTGCCGCACGTGCGCTCTTGCTGATGGAGCGGGCGATGGCACGGCGGGTCGATCAGATCTGGGTGCCGGCGATCGAGCGCATACAGTTCGCGCGAGAACGGCACCTGCCACTCCCGCTCGTCGTGAAGAACTGCCCGACAGTGGTGCAAGATGTGGTGAGAAGTCCAAGGCTTCGTCAGTTCGTGGCAGCGAACTCGCAGGACGGCTCTCGTTCCGTTCGCGTAGTGGTTCGTCATGGGAACATCGGTCCACCGCACTGCATTCTAGAGACGGTCGAAGCGCTGGCGCTGTTGCCGGCCGACGTTGTGTTCGTCGTCGTCGGCGATGGCGAGCGAGCCTACATCGAGCGTTGTTTGGCGCGAGCCAAGGAGCTTGGCGTTGACTCCAGGCTCTTTTTCCACCCGTTCGTTCCGCACAATGAGCTGCTCTCACTGATTGCAGACGCTGACGTCGCGAGTGGCTTGTACGCCCCGCTTGAACTCAACGCGCAATGGCCGGCGCCCAACAAGGTTTTCGAGAGTATGGCCGTGGGGGTTCCGGTGCTCGTGGCTGCTGGAAATTCGGTCGCCGACGATGTAACGCGGGCAGCCGCAGGACTCGCCGTGAGGCTTGGGTCGACCGAGAGGATCGCTGAAGCGCTCGGAAGGCTATTGGCTGGAGACGCCTTCTCCCGCAGCTGCGCTGCCGCGGCACGGCGCGCCCATCTGAGCGAGCTGAACTACGAGACCCAGCTTCGGCAAACCCTGCTGGGTGGCCGTCTAGCTGCGCTATGAGTCTCCGACTCGCTATCCACGCGTCGGCCATCTCGCACGTGGTGACGATCGCGTCCGGGCTCCTGTCAGTCCCGCTCTTCTTGTCGGCGTTCGGTCTGCAGAATTTCGGCTTCTGGTCGGCGTTGCTCGGCTTGAGTTCGTATTTGTCCCTGCTCAACTTCGGGGTTGCCCAGGCCGTGTCGAGTGGAGCCTCCCGTGCTCCAAAAAACAGCCCGACGGCGGTCCCGCGACTCGTTCAACAGGGACTTCGTTTCTATGTTCGGGTCAGCGCCGTCGCGATTCCGGTGGCCGCGGTCGTTGGGCTATCGTGCCCTTGGTCTGCTTGGTTCGGAATGGGGGAAGCCAACGACCTGAGCAGCCGACTGGCTGCGGCGGCCGTCTTCACAACCTTCTTGCTCGAGCTTCCTTTCACGGTGTTTCGCGCTTCACTGTCCGGTGCTGGCTACGTCGCAACCGAGCGGATGCTGGGGATTACGTTATTGCTCGCGCGCTTGGCGATGAGCTTTGTGTTTTCGCGCATGCACCCGCCACTGTGGCTCGCGGTGCTGGCGCTTTCCTCGTTGAACCTCGGTGCCAGTGCCATCACTTGTTTGGCTTTGCGTCGACACTTTCCGCTGCTGCTCTCTCCACTCCCGAGCCATGACAGTCCGACGTCGGAGGCGGTCGACGCGGAGCAGGGGAATGGTGACCGCTTTGGTTCCATCAGCCGTGATTTTTTCATCCTGCAGATCGCTGGCGCATTGGTGTGGTCGACGGATGCGTTGATCGCCGGAATCGCCCTGGACACCACTGCTGCGGCCCATGTCGCGACCGCGTGGCGAGTGATAAGTATCGTACTTTCTGTTGGCGCGATCGTGGCGCCTGCTGTTGCACCCACGCTCGCGCAACTTTGGAGTTCTGGGGAAAAAGAGCGGGCGCGCGCCTTGTCTATGGAGGCTGCACAGGTCGTGTTTGCGTTGATGATCGTGGGCACACTGGGCCTCTCGACCACGGGGGCATCGCTATTCACGCTCTGGCTTGGCGAAGGCAAGTTCGCCGGGCAAGGCCCCTGGCAAGTCTACTCGGCGATCATCGTGGTGCAGGCGTTGCTCGTCATCCCCGATGCCTTCGTAACGCAGTCGGCTTCCCATCGAGGGTACGCCCGATTCACCGTGGTCGAGGCCCTATTGAAGATCAGTTCAAGCCTCGTGCTCATGCACTTCTTCGGGTTGATCGGACTTCCGCTGGGCACCATCCTCAGTCGCGCGGCGACCACCTTGTGGCTGCTCCCAACGGTTTTCGTGAAAGCAACTGAGCAGAGTTTGACATCGTGGGCGCTCAACGTAATTCGCCCAGCCCTCCTGCCTTCATCTTCATTTCTCGCAATCTTCCTGATTGGGACAAGCGTGCTCGGCTTCTCGAGCGACCTTGCCACCGTGGTCACCGGAGTTGTTGCCGGCTTGGTTTTTCTCGTGGCGTTTGCGCTGTTTGGATTGCCGCCGCGGCTGCGAACTAGGCTCCTTCGTCGTTCCGAGGCTTCATGACCCGTACGCTCGAGTTACTTGATGCACGTATTCCAGCTTGGAATCTGGATGAGTTGTTGGTCCGCAGCTGTCCAATTTGCAGCGCAGCGGGGGAGGAGCGCTTTCGCCGTCCCGACCAATTGCTAGTCCGCGGCTGTAACGCCTGTGGGACCTGGTTCGTATCTCCGGCGCCTGATGAATCGGCGCTGGCTCGCTTCTACGCATCATATGCCTCTACGCACAAAGGCGCGCGACGTCAGACCGACGCGGAACTAGCCGCTGCCTTTCGCGCGCAAAGTCCGGAGAGTTCACTAGTGCTGACAGAGCTTGCCGCAACCATTCGACTGAGCGACGCCCGGCTCCTGGACGTCGGATGCAGTCGAGGGGCGTTCCTTTGCTGCGCGCAGCGTTTGGGCGCCAGAGTCCAAGGCGTGGATCTCGACGAGGAGAGCGTACGGTTTGCTCGGGAGCAGCTTTCGCTCGAGGTCAATGTCGGAACGATCTTCGATCTTCCGAGCGACCAGAGCTTCGATGCGATCACGATGCTCGACTTCGTGGAACACCCGCTCGACATTCGAGCGACGCTGAAGCGAGCGACGCAACTCCTGGCCCCTCGAGGTGTGCTCGCGCTCTGGACGCCCAACGGGTCCGAGTTCGCGCACACGGAGGCCCCGCTCGCGCTCCGCGTCGACCTCGAGCACATGCAATATTTTTCTACCGCGAGCATCGCCTGGATTGCACGGGACCTCGAGCTTGTTACCGTCCATCTCGAGACGTGCGGCCAGCCGGATTTCAGCCTAGCCAAGCCAGCGTCCCGGTTGCCACCCGTGCAGAAGTTGGGTACAATCGTTCGAGACCTGGCGCGTCGAACCGGTCTCGCCGACTTGCGGCGCCGGCTGTTGAAGCACCAGCCCTTCGAGGAGCGACGGGGCAACTACGCGCTATTAGCCCTGCTTCAAAAGCCGTAGCTTCCGACGGCGTTCCACCGAAGGTGGACGGAGAACAGTCATCGCTAGCCCCGCAGCTTGCCCAGATTGGTCATCAGCATCAGCGCGCCGGCCAGGCCCAGCATGGCAAACACTCCGAGCCGAAAGCGCACGGCCGAGACTCGGCGGAAGGCGACCTCGCCTGCCGCGAAGCCGGCCAGCATACTTACGCCGAAGAGCGCGCTGGTGAGGCCGCTGCTCTGGGTCAGCCGGCCCTTCAGTAGGAAGCTGACCAGCAAGATCGAATTGAGCACGAGCCAGAGGACCGACAGGGTTGCGCGAAACCGCGCTTTGTCCTGGCCAAGGGTGCGCCCCAAAACAAACACCACCATCGGGCCGCCGGTGGCAAAGGCTCCGTGCACCACGCCCGCCACCGTGAGCAGCGCACGATCCAAAAAAGCCGTGGGCGTTGCAGCGCTAGCGGCCGCGGCGGGCTGTGACCGGCGCAGCTCGAGCGCCGCCAAGGTGAGCACGAACACGCCAAAGATCGACTTGAGGATCGCTTCTCGCACGTGGCTTCCCGCGTAGATGCCCAGCGGTAAACCCAAGAGCACCCAGGGCAAGATCTTGAGGCCTAGCAAGCGCAGCTCGGCGTGCGCATGGGTGCGGGCGACCAGCACTACGCTGAGCAGCACGTTCACCGGGACGAACCCCGCGAGCAGCACGTCGAGCGGAAGGAAGAAAGATCCCAGCGCGACGGCGATGATGGTGGAGCCGAAGCCAAGCGCTGTCTCGGAGGTGAAGGCGAGCGTGACGATCAGCAGTACGGCCAGCTGCGAAAGGAGCGGCGTGTCGTTCACTCTTCGGCTCGGACTTTCGAGATTGCTCCCAGTTTTGCGCGCGTCACCTTTGCGTACGGCTCGGGCGCGACGAGCATCTGCAGCCCGCGCATCCCCGCAGATACGCTGATGGTTTCGTGGAGGAGCGTGGCCTCTTCCATCACCACCGGCAGCTCGCGTTTGGCGCCCAACGCAGTAACCCCGCCGCGGATGTAGCCGGTCAGCGGCTCGACCTCCTTCAGCGGCACTGGATCCACAGCGCGATCTCCGACCACCTTCGCCAGCGCCTTCAGATCCAGATCGGCGCCGGCCGGCACCAACGCGAAGAAGGGCCCAACCTTCTTGCCGCGTACGAGCAGCGTTTTGACCACGCGCTCCGGCGGCAAGCCGATCTTCTTGGCCACCGTTTCCGCGGAGAGATCGGCCTCGTCCACCGCATACTCGACCAGCTCGCAAGCGACCCCTGCTCGCTCGAGGATGCGGACGGCGTTGGTCTTGCGCGAACTCACGATGGGCTCTCCGTGGGCCAGACTTCCTTTGGGAGGGAGTCGGTGTCATGCTGCGCCAGTCGCAGCTTCGGAAGCGCGCCGTATAGGACGAATGAAGTGACGAGTCGACGGTTCATCGAGCTCTTGTTGGTGGCAGGTTTGGCCGGCTGTTTGGAGGCCAAGGGCGCTGTGGACCCGGCGCTTGCGCCTCGGGATGTCGCCCTGCCCGACGGCATGGCGCTGCCCGAGACCTGCACGCCGAGCGGCGTGGAGCTTTGCTTCGATGCCACCGACAACAACTGCAACGGCCTTGTGGACGAGGGCTGCGGTATCCACTCGGGGATTTTGCAGTTCGTCGCCAAGTGGGACGATCCGCAGGCGGACGTCGAGCTCGAGGTCACCGACGTAAACGGCGATATCGCCGAGGTGCATAGCGCGACGTCGGCGGGCCTTTACAAGGAGCGCAACTGCCCCGAAGACCCGCTGTGCCAATACGCCCCGCTGGAGAACGTTTACTTGGTCGGCGCCGAGCCCGAGCCTGGGCGCTATCGCGTTGCTGTGCGGCTCAATCGCTTGGGCGGCGCCATCCCGCCGCTGCGCGTGCACCTCGGCGTGCGCGTGGGCCAGCGCTCCTACAGCCTCGCCTTCGACCTTTCTCCCGGCGCGAAGACCAGCGAGCGCGCCTTCGAATTTACGCTCTAGCGCGCGAGCTCGTCGTTGCGGAAGAACAGGTCGAAGTCGCCGATCGTCTTCTCGTAGTCGTAGTTCGACTCGAGCAGATTCGCGAGGGCCGTGAACTTGTAGAGCGCCCTCGCGGAGTCATCGTTGTTGCCGGTGACTTGGGCAAAGACGTCGCGGTGCTCGACCACGATCACGAGCGGCGGCTTGGCCGCCAGCTCCTTCATCAGCGCGGCCTGCATTGGCTCATGCGACCACTCGGCGCGCTGCGGTACGTTATAGATGTAGCGGCTCGCGAGCGGCCTCTCTGCGAGGTCGTAGATGACGCATTCGAAGCCCCAGACGAAGATGGGCTCGGCCTCGCGCCCGGCGGTGCGCTGCTTGATGTATTCGGCTACCGCGCGGTTCTCTCCGGCATGGACGTCGGCCACGCTGGCCAGCTCGTCCCATTGCGCAGTCGTGCCGTTGCGAGTGGCGAGGTGCAGCCGCAGCTGCGAGCGTTCGACGAAGGTGTCTCCGAAGCTTGGCACCGGATAACGAAGAATGAACGCAATAGCGAGTATCGCTACGAGCGCCCCTCGACCGAACGGGCCCCAATGTTTTAGCCCCTGCCACGCGCGCACAATCCCCAGGCCGGCGAGCATCGCCGTAAGCGGGAAGGTCGCTCCCCAGTGATAGGGGAAGAACTTCCCCTGCAGCACGATGCCCGAGACATGCACGAAGATGCAGCCGAGTAGCACCAAAACGAACGGAACCTGGCGCCGCTCGGGACGAGCCACGGCCAAGCAGATCATCCCTGCGAGCAAGATGCCCGAATAGCCGGTTAGCCACTCGGTTAGCCCGTAGTAGATCATGCCGGTGGTGCTCACCCCCACCCAGCTAAGCTTTGTGTAGTAGGGCGTGAATACGAAGAGCACCTCGCGCAGATCGGCCAGGGCACCGGTGGCGCTAAACCATAATCCGGTTAGCACGATGGGCGTGGCGCCGCCCACCGCCGTAAGCACGAGCGGTTTAGCGACCTCCCACCACGAAACGGCTGTTCCGCTGCGCTTTGCGGACCAGAGCGCGATTGCGCCAGCCAAGGCGGGAATCGCCCCGGCTCCGGCCAGCGGCGGCTTCATCAGCCCGGCCACACCGAAGAAGATTCCGCAGGCGACCCAACGCACGAGCGGGCTTCGCCAGCGCGCGACAGCTGTCTCGCGCTCGGCGCCGAGAGGCGCCAGCAAGAGCCCCAGCAAGGTGATCGTCGCGCCGAAGCTCTCCGGCTGCGCGGTGTGCCAAAAGTCGAGCTGAGCGTGCACCTGGCTGGCCAGCGCAGCCGCGACGTAGCCAGCATTGGTGCCGCCGAAGTGACGCTTGCTCAGCTTCACCATCGCCCAGGCGGAGCCGATCATGCTGGCCGCCTCGAGCAGCCGAATCCCCGTCTGCTCCGCGCCGAACAGCGCTCGCGAAAAGGCGTACACCAAGAAGATGCCCGGCGGCTTGAAGTCGAAGGCGTCGCGGTAGGGCATCCCGCCGTTCAGCATCTCGCGCGCGACCAGCGCGTAAATCGACTGATCCCGCCCGTAGTCGAAGGAGCTCACGAGCAAGGCTGAAAGCAGGACGACCAAGCCGGCGCCGATTTGCAGCGGACGGTTGGTAGGCTCTTTCGAAGCAGAAATTTCGCGATTGCCCGGGCTTGTCACCGGGCCTCATTAGCACGATGTCGCATGACCGGAAGCTGACACCCGCGCTGGGCTCGCTGCGCTAGGCCTAGAGCATGCGAGTCCTTGCTGTCGTCAACGAGCGGGCGCGTCGAGGTGGAGCCAACGTTGCCCGGGTGATTCGATCGCTGCTGCCGAACGCGCAGGTCGAGCTCACACGCAGCCTCGAGGAATTGACCGCCCTGGCGAAGAGTCTCGCAGGCGAGCCACCCGGCTTGATCCTGGTCGCGGGTGGGGACGGTTCGGCGGCGGCGCTGTTGAATGCTCTCAAAGCCACCCGCAGCGCCGAGGTTCCGCGTTCGCTCGGCAGGCTGGCCTTGCTCAAGCTAGGCACCGGTAACGGCTGGGCTAACTCGGTGGGGGCGCCTGCCTTCGAGTTCTCGCTCACGCGTCTGCGGCGAGCGCTCGAGCGGGAGCAAAACCTGCCGTTTCGCCGCTTCGACCTGCTCGAGGTGGAGGGGTTGATCGCGCAGTTTGCGGGCACCGGTTGGGATGCCGAGCTGATCGACGACTTCCACGCGCAGAAGACCGAGCCCAGCTTGTTGCCGCGGCGAGTGCGGCAAGGGCTGTTTGGCTATCTCAACGGCCTTTTCACGCGCGCCGTGCCTCGCAATCTTGCGCTGCCTCGCGTCGAGGTGGAGGTGGAAAACCTCGGCGGGCCAGCGATGGCGGTGAGCTCCGCGGGGACCGCCTATGAGCTCGCCGATACGCAAGCCGGTGGTTCGCGCGCGCAGGTCTACTCGGGCCCAGTCAGCGTGTGCTCAGTCGGGACGAGTCAGGAGTGGGGCTTTCGCTTCAGGGCCTTTCCCTTCGCCGAGACGGTTCCCGGGACCTTCAATCTGCGCATGTACGTCGGCGGTCCGATCGGTGCCTTGGCCCGAGTCCCAGCCATTTGGAGCGGCCATCACCCGGTCTCCAACATGCACAACTTCTTGTTGCAACGCTGTGAAGTGCGCTTCTCTCGCGCCGTGCCTCTGCAGGCTGGCGGAGATCTGATCGGCCACCGCGAGAAGGTTCATTACGCCGTCGCTCGCGAGACGGTCGAGGTGCTCGATTGGTCGCGGCTGATCGTGCCCGAACTCGCAGGTACACCCTGGTCCACGGTCGCGCCGACGGCGCTCGCGGGCCTGTCCAAATTAGTGCCCCCAGCGCTAGGACGATTCGTGTCCTAGCCCGCGCAATTGACCCTTCGGAAAGGCTGAGAACGCCACTACTCTCCTTTCGTGGCTCTCCCTCGTCCGTTCAAATTGTTGGCTGCTGAACTCGAGCGTTCTTCACGCGCCGTGGTGCCCATCTTGGGCTCTGGCTTCGTTACCCAGGCGGCGTTTTCGGGCGCGGCCTTGTTTCCTCCTGCGCGCGGTGAAAAGTCGCCCGCGCCGGTGGACTGGATCTCGCTCCTCAAAGGCGTCGCTTCGGAGTTCGAGTGCGGCTCGGCGACCAGCCACATTCACGCTGACGTCCCCGGCCAAACCACGTTGCTTTGGGATGCGATGGTCGCTGAATTGGCCGGCCGACCAACGGCAGATGTGAGCGCGCGCGGCGCTCGCAAAGCCGCTCACGTCTGGGAGTCGAAGATGCGGCGCAGCGTCGCTCGGCGCCTGCGTGAAGACGTCGCGACGGTGGAGCGCTCCCGTCCCTTCGTCGAGTCCTTCTTGCGGCTCGGCTGGGATGACGTGCTCTCCTTCAATTTCGATAGCGTGTTGCTCCCTCCCAAGGTGCGGCCGGTGCATCTGGAACTCGGCGCGGCCAAGCGCGCTTCGCTGGTTGCTTCGGTTGGTAAGACGCGGGTTTGGTATCCCCACGGCCACCTTTCGGAGCCGGACAGCATCGTGCTCGGTGCTCACGCCTACGGCGTTCGAATCGCAGCGATGCAGGCGGCCTTTGAAAAGCATGCGCGGCTCGCGGCTCCTCGTCCCACGCAAGACTTTTCGAGTTGGGTGGCGCTGCTGCTCGAGCGGCCGCTCTTGTTCGTTGGGCTCTCGCTCACGCGTGAAGAGTGGACGTTGTGGTGGCTCTTGTCGCAGCGCGCGCGCTTCCTTGCGCGGCGTCCGGTGCGCGTGGAGGGAGCGCTGGTTCGCAACGCTCGGCCGGGCGCTTACGTGTTTGCGCGTCGCCCTGCTTCGTCAGACCGGCTGGAAGCGCACGCGGCCTTTCAAACGCTCTCGCGAGCCTGTGACCTGCTCGGGCTAACGCTGCTTAGCTTTGATGACTTTGCCACTGGGTGGAAGTCCTTGCGTTCGGCGCTTGGCTGGCCCGAGTAGAGGCCGTTCATCCTTCTGTTGCTGCCTAAGGCGAAAGGTCCCGGGGGCCTCCCCGGTGCGGGCTCGGAAGAACTTCACGAAGTTGGTCGGCTCGGAGAAGCCGAGCTGTTCGCCGATGGCGGCGACCGTCTCTTCACTGTGTACGAGTGCGCGTTTGGCCTCCAGGACGACCCGTTCGTCGATCACCGTTTTGGCCGAAACACCGAGCGTTGCTTGGATGGTACGGTCGAGGGTGCGCGTGGAGCAGCCGAGGTTTTGCGCGTAGTCCTCCACGCGGCGGGTGACGCGAAAGGACCTCTCCACAGCCAAGCGAAACCTGCGCCCGCGTTCGTATTCAGGCGCAGCTTGCTCGCTCGCCGTCTCCTTCATTTCGGTGGCGTAGGCGAGCCCAAGAAAGCTGCAAGCGAGTAGGTGCCTCGCCAGCGTGAGGCCAAGCGTGGAGCTGGTCTGGCTCGCGGCGATGCGACGAATTCGCTCGAACTGCGCGCGTAGCTCGGCGCGTTGCGTGGGCTCGAGTTGCAAGCGAGTAGGCCAAGCGAAGTCGTCGAAGAAGCCTTCATGCCAAGGATCTCCGCGTCGGTGCTGACGAGGCAGCAGGAAGGTGGGCGCGACGAGCAGCGCGAGCCCCTCCACCTCGGAGCTGAGCCCGAAGCGGTGAACCTGGCCGGGGCGTACATGCAGCAAGCTGCCCGGCCGGCACGCATGCGACTGGAAGTCCACCTCGTGCTGGCAGCGCCCTGCGAGATAAAGCACGAAGATGTGGAACCCCATGCGCTCCACGACGCCCCTCGGCACGTGGTGGGCGAGCTCGGATAGCCGCAGCACCTCCACTTGATCGCCCGGCCGGCGCGGCTGCCAGCCCACCGCGACGATGCCACCGTTTTTGGCGTGTCTAGATATGACCATAAGGCGTCGAGAGTTGACCTCGATAGTAAGGGCGTTCGTTGGCATCTTGCGACTCGCTTCACCCAGTGAGGCAAAAATTGACCATTCACGAGTGCGAGGAGAAGCGAGATGAACCCGAAGCAGCAAGTTGAAGCGCTATTGCGCAGCATCGAAACCGGAGACCACCACGCGGCCGAGTGCATCAGCCAGGCCCAATACACGCAGCACAATCTTGCCGTCGGCGATGGCCTTGCGGGCTTTGGCGCAGTGCTGGCGCAGCTGCCAAAAGGCTCGGCGCGGGCGCGGCCGGTGCGCGTGTTCCAAGACGGTGACTTCGTCTTTGCCCACACCGACTACGACTTCTTCGGGCCGAAGATCGGCTTCGATCTGTTCCGCTTCGAGCAGGGCAAGATCGTCGAACATTGGGACAATCTGCAGTCGACGCCAGCGCAGGCGAACCCCAGCGGACACACCATGATCGATGGGCCCGTAACGCCCACCGATCTCGACAAGACCGAAGCGAACAAGTCGCTGGTACGCGCCTTCGTGGAGGACATCCTCGTCAACGGCCGCATGGAGAAGCTCGCCGGCTACTTCGACGGGGACAACTACGTGCAACACAACCCGCAGATCGGCGATGGCCTTTCCGGCCTCGGCAGCGCGCTCAAGGCCATGGCCGAACAAGGGGTCACCATGAAGTACGACCGGATTCACCGCGTGCTTGGTGAAGGCAACTTCGTCCTCGCCATTAGCGAGGGGAGCCTCGCCGGCACCCACTCAGCGTTCTACGATCTGTTCCGCGTCGAGCAGGGGAAGATCGCCGAGCACTGGGACACCATCGAGGCCATTCCGGCACGCTCCGAATGGAAGAACGAGAACGGCAAGTTCTAGTGCTCGCCGCCGCCTCAGGCGATGGTGATCAGCAGCGTCTTCAGGTGCGATTCATGCCCGGGCGCCGGCGGAAAATCAGCCGGCGTCGGCAGGGCCTTCATCTGCTTCACGGTGACCTTGGCTTCGCGCGCGGCCTCATGCAGATAGCGACGGAATTTGACGGTCAAAATGCCGCGGTGGTTGGTGCAGGTCAAGAGCTGCCCACCCGGCTTGAGCACGCCAAAACAGAGCGCACCCAGCCGGACGAACTCTGACTCGGCGCTGAACACCGAGCTCTTGGTGGTGGAGAAGCTCGGCGGATCGACCACGACGAAGTCCCAGCGTCGGGTGCTGGCGCGCTCCTTCACCAAAAAGTCGAAGACGTCGCTCACGGCGATCTCGTGCTTCTTCGCGTCAGCGCCGACGCGCTCGAGGTTGCGCCGAGCCCACTCGAGCGCCGAGGCCG
This sequence comes from uncultured delta proteobacterium, assembly GCA_903892415.1. Lineage (GTDB taxonomy): Bacteria > Myxococcota_A > Polyangia > Polyangiales > Polyangiaceae > Xiheicaenibacterium. Next base: position 15,989 of record CAITIQ010000377.1, read on the forward strand.
ATACGTCGACGGTCATCGTCTTGCTGGCGCCCGCGGCAGCGGCCACGACGCTGAAGCCGCCCGTGTACGCAAACAGGTTGAGCACGCTCTTGCCTTTGGCCAGCCCAGCTACGCGTTCGCGGTTCTGGCGCTGGTCGAGGAAGAGTCCAGTCGAAAGGCCGTCTCCCAGGCGCGTTTCAAACGGCGTTTTGTTCTCGAGGATCTCGAGTGGCTCAGGCGCTGCTTCACCCGCGACGGGCAAGCGAGGCGCGACGTTCTCTTGGCGCGTCGAGACCACGCGACTTGCGTTCTTGGGGCGCCGCTTGAGATACACGCCGCTCACCCCGAGCTCGACCAGGGCCTCCACCATGGCGGTCTCGAGCTCCGCGCCGAATTCGCGATAAAGCGAGAGCACAGCGTAGGCGTCGTAAAGGTCGACCGTCGTGTCCGGCCAGCCGTCGCTCTCGCCGTTGAGCAGACGAAAGGCGGTGGTCTCACCAGGCAGCGGAATGCCGAAGCGACGGCCGGCGGCCTGCTCCAGCTCAGCGAAGAACTCGGCCTTGTTGCTCGGCGCGGCCTCTTGTTTGACCTGCAAGTTGAAGGCCGCGGGCAGCTCAGCGCTGACGGTGAAGGGCTGTCCGCTGCTCGGGTGCGTGATGGTCAGCCGCTCGGCGTGCAGCATCATGCGCCGACCGGGCGCGCCGCCGTAGATCGGATCCCCGACGATCGGCGCACCGATCGCCGCGAGCTGAGCGCGCAGCTGGTGCGTGCGGCCTGTCTCCGGCGTCAGCCGAACCAACGCGCGTTTACCGGCGCGCCCGAGCGTCTCCAGGCTCGCGTGGGCCTCTTGTTCGTTGGGGCGCTTCTTATCGGTGTAGGGCCGGGTTGCTCGCCGCTGACCGTCTCCATCGCTAATCAGGTGCGAGAGTTTGCCTTGATCCGGTACGCGCCCTTCCACCATAGCGACGTACGACTTCTCGACCTGGCGGCCCTCGAACTGAGCAGCCAACGAGGGATTGGCCTCTTTGCGGCGGGTGAACAAAACCACGCCGGAGGTCTCTTTATCGAGCCGTTGGTGGATACCGAGATAGGGGGACTCGCCACGCTCTTTGAAGTGGGTCGTGAGCCACGTGACCACGTCATCGCGGCGGCCCTTCTCGGCGGGATGGGTAGACAAGCCCCACGGCTTGTCTACGGCGATCAGATCCGCGTCGAGGTGCAGAATCCGCCGCTCCGGGAAGGAGCGGAACAGCGGCAAAACGAATTGGCCGCTCACTTGGTGACGTTCGTCCCGGGGGGCGCCGTGAACACGAACTCAGCCGGATCGATCTTCGCCGGGATCGACGCGTCGAAGAACTCGAAGCGGTTGCGGTTGCCTTGGGCGTCGACGATCAGCACGCCGGTAACCACGCCCGGATCTTTCTTCTCGAGCCGCTCCTTGTGCACGTAGAACAGCACCTGCTCGTATTGCGGGTTGGCCTCGCGCGGCTTGCCCACCAGCACGCTGCCCAGGTCGAACTTGGCCTTCTCGTTGAAGGTAAACTCGAAGCTCTTTCGAATCCCGCCGCCCATGATGAAGCCGAAGGCGCCGGGGTACTCGGTGTTCTTTACCGGCTGCTCGAACATCTGCTCGTCCTCGGCGATATAGATGCGCAAGGTCGAGCCGTCGGAGACGATGCGGTTCTTGTTGGGCGCGTCGTAGCGGAAGGAGATCTTGTTGGGCCGTTCGATGAAGACGACGCCCTTCATTACACGCTCGACGCCTGCGACCTTGGTCTTGTGCTTCTGCACGAAGCGCGCGGTGAAACGGGTTGCGTTTTGGAAGACCGAGTCGATGTCGGCGGCCATGGCGTCAGCGCTGCCGGGCGCTGGGGGCGGGAGCTCGACCACCGGCAACTCGCTGGGCGTGGGCGCTGGGCTGACGGCCGTCCCACTGGCGATTGCAGTGGGGGTCGTGGTTGGGGTGGGTGCAGGTTGACTGGTGCCCGAGAGCTTGGGCGCTACGTCGGGGCTAGCGGAAGTTGAGGCGCTAGCGCTGGGCGGAGCAGCCGCTGAGACGGTTGCGCTCGGGCCGCTGCTCTGGGCCGCGGAGGGGGCTGCAGCGCTGGCCGACTTCGCTGCCGAAGTCTGCGCGGGGGCTGCGGTTTGTGACCCCGCGCCTGCCGCGCCGCTGTCACCGCAAGCCAGAAGGCTCGCCAAGCCCAAACAGCCGATGACTCGTGCGGCACGAGCCTTGGTGCCGACCTTCGCTCGAACTCGAAGCCCTTGGGGTTGAATGACTCGTGCAAACACCATGTTGTCCCCCTACTACGGATGAAGAGGGGCTGGAGGTCTAGCCGAACGTACGGTCCTAAGTTTTCGCTCGGAAGCGAACGCTCGCTGCTACAGTCTGCCTCGGTGCGCCGTGGAGGCTGGGGCGGTCCAGTCGGTGCACCTCGTGAAGCCGATGATTCTTGGTCGTTACGCGCTTTATGACGAGCTGGCGTCTGGCGGAATGGCCACGGTGCATCTCGGCCGCTTGTTAGGGCCGGTCGGTTTCTCGCGCACGGTGGCGATCAAGCGTCTGCATCCGCAGTTCGCCAAGGACCCCGAGTTCGTCTCGATGTTCCTCGACGAAGCACGGGTGGCCGCGCGAATTCAGCACCCCAACGTGGTCTCGACCATCGACGTGGTGGCCACCGAGGGCGAACTCTTTCTGGTGATGGAGTACATCGAGGGAGAATCGCTATCGCGCATTCTGCGGCAGATTCGCGCGGCCAACGGTCGTATCCCGCTGCGCATCGTCGGCTCGATCATCACCGGCATGTTGCACGGTCTTCATGCCGCCCATGAAGCTCGCAGCGAGCGCGGTGAGCCGCTGGGCATCATTCACCGTGACGTCTCGCCGCAGAACGTCATCATCGGCGTTGACGGCGTCAGCCGAGTACTCGACTTCGGCGTGGCCAAGGCCGCCGGGCGTATGCAACACACGCGGGAGGGCCAGCTCAAAGGCAAGCTCGCTTATATGGCGCCCGAGCAAATCGCCGCCGAAGAGCTGGACCGGCGCGCTGACGTTTATGCGGCGGGCGTCGTGTTGTGGGAGGCGCTGGCCTGCAGGCGCCTGTTCGAGGGCGAGAACGAAGGGGCGATCGTCAACAAGATCATCACCAAGCCGGTGCCGCCGCCCAGTCGGCACGTGCCGGATTTGCCCCGTGCCGTCGACGACATTTGTTTGCGGGCGTTGTCGAAGGACCGCAACTTCCGCTTCGCTACCGCGCTCGAAATGGCCGTTTTGCTCGAACAGAGTCTCGGTACCGAGCCCAATTGGCGAGTGGGTCGCTTCGTCTCTTCCTGTGCGCACGAGGCGCTTTCGTTGCGCTTTGCCCGCGTGCAAGAGATGGAGAACCTCTCCACCGAGGTCGAGGGCGCTGTGGTCCCTTTTGCTGGCGCTACCCCAGCGCCGAAGTCGGGCAATGCGGGCAACGCGGCCGAGCCACGTTCGTCGCGGCCGATCCTTTTCGCTTTGCTCGGCATGCTGCTGCTGAGCGTCGTGACCTCGCTCATCCTCTTGTACCGCGCCCAATCAAGCGAGCCTCGAGCGCTGGCCGGTTCATCGGCCCAGAGCTCGTCGGCGCAGAGCCCCGGGCCCGTCAGCCTAGGTGCGAGCCCAAGCACCAGCCCGGCTGGTCCCAGCGCTTCAACGGCGCTTGCGTTGGCTGCGCCCACCCCAAGCTCCACTCCTGTGCCGGCCGCCACTTCCGCGGTTCCCGTGGTGAAGGCGGCCGTGCCTGTGCGCCCGGCTGGGACCTCGCAACCGAGCGCCGCAGGCCCGCCGCTCAGCAAGCCGGACTGCTACTTCGTCGAGAACGGAATCAAGAAGATCCGGCCCGCCTGTTTGAAGTAGGCCGGGATGTGATATCCCCCTTGGCGTGCTGCGAGCCTGGGCAACTCAGTCGGTGGAGCGAGTCACAGAATGACTCGTGCCCTCTTCAAAAAGAACGGCCGCAGGCCCGATTGGACCGTCAACTTGGCACGAGTCATTGGCGTAGGAGCGCTCAGCGTGCTTGCGCTAGCCGTTCCGAGCGAGCTCCACGCGCAGTCCGGCGCCGAGCAGTGCGTGCAGGCTTATGAAGACGGGCAGCAGGCGCGCAAGCGCGGGGAACTCAAGAAGGCGGCAGAGGCGTTCACCGTGTGCGCGGCTGAGTCGTGCCCCGACCTGACCAAGTCCGACTGCGTGCAGTGGCTTGGTGAAGTCGAGGCGCTGCGTCCAACGATCTTGCTGGTGCTTATCGATGAGCAGGGCAAAGACGTGGCGAACGCGAAGGTCTTCGTCGACGGTGAGCTCCACTCGGAGTCGCTCGATGGCAAGGCGCTCGCGCTCGATCCAGGGCCGCACACGATTCGCATCGTGGTCGCCGGCAAGCCCGAGCTGACGGAGGAATTGGTCGTACGTGAGGGAGACAAGCTGCGCAAAGTCGAGCTGACCTTGGGCGCGGCGAGCGGCGGCAGCACGAGTGGCGCGATCTCTCCCATCACCTGGGTGCTCGCAGGTGTCGGGGGCGCAAGTCTTGTGACCTTCGCAACCGTGGGCGGGCTGGGTTTGGCCGAGCAATCCTGCGCGCCTACGTGCACGGATGATGAAGTTGCTGCGATTGAAACCAAGTTCATCGTGGCAGACGTGTTCTTGGCGGTGGGCCTCACGAGTTTGGCCGCAGGGTTGGCGGTCGGTCTTGTCTCGGGGACGTCCGAGAGCACGCCCGCCCAAGCTGCAATCACGCTTCACGCCGGCCCCGGCGCCGTGGCGTTAGGGCTCGACGTCAGCTTCTGAGGTCACTCCTCGACGCGGAAGGTGCGGGCGCGTGTAAGGCTCGAGGCTTGTTGCGAGTCGACGCGCCTTACCTCTGCTTCACGCAGGGTGAAGCTGCCCGCCAACTTGAAGCGCAACGGAATCGTGAGCTCGCGCTCGCCGCCGGACACGAGCATCGATAGCTGTAACGCGCCCGGGATCGGTCGCACGCCGGCCACCTCGCTCGCCAGCTCAACCCCAGGTGGCAGCGGGATCGTCGCCGTGAGCCGAGCGTCCTGACCTTGGGACTCGCGGTCGGTCAAGGTCACGAGCAGGTTCCCGATGTCGCCGCGTCGAAGTCCTTGCTGCGCGGAGCCGACGGGCGATCGAGGCATGCGCAGCTCCATTCGTACGGAGCTGCTTTCTTCGCTGGCAGCGCGCGCGAATGGCCGAAGGTAGTTGCGGCTCACCTCGCTCAGCAGCGGCTGATCGCTTTTGACGGTCAGCTCATCGGCGCCTTCGGGCACCTCGAGCGCGAGCATAGCGCCGGGTTGCAACACGAACTCGCGTTCTCCGGCCGCACCGAAGTCCACGCTGACCGTGGCCGCGTGCGTCGGTTCAGCCTCGCGCGCAAGCATCGCGAGCAGCGCCGCGCGCGTTGCCGCCGCCGAGCCAAATCCGCCTTGCCCGTCGCGCTGGACCAGCAGCCAAACGAAGTAGCGTCGCAGCGAATCGGGGTCGGCGTGCGGCTCGGCGCTCAGCAGAAGCGCCGCATAGACGAGCGTGCGGGTCGCGCGATTCGCGGTTGGTAGGTCGAGTCGTCCGTCTGCGCTGGGCCTCACCCGTTCGAGCAGCTTGGTTCGCAGGGGTAAGAGCTCGTTCGCTCGATGCGGCCGTGAAGCGAGCGCGACCACAGCCCGAGCGAGATCCTCTGCTTGTCCTTGCTCGCTGAGTTCGCTCACGGCACGCGCCGCGAGATCCGTGAAGCATTGCAGTCCCGCCCCGCTCTTCGGAGTTGGCTCAGCGTCGAGCGCCGCAGCGAGCTCGCTCGCATCGAGCGTTGCATCTTTGGCCGGGCAGAGCGGCTCGACCTCCGTTTCGCTCGAGCTCGCTGCGATGCGTCCGCGCAGACTGAAATACACGCTCGCTCCCGGTTCTGCTCCGGCTAGCAGCCGTGCGCGCGCAGCCTGGCCGATCTCGTGCAGCCGATCGGCCAAACGTTGATTCTTCTTTTCGCGCAGGTAGGCCTCGAGCCGGGCGCAGCTATCGACGATATCCGCGAGCTCCTCGAGCGAGGCTGAGGCGCTGTTCTCGAGGTCTTGGGCGATCCGCTCGAGTTGCGGCGAGAGGCCGTGAAAGAGTCGCAACGAGGCTGGGCCACGTTTGTCGAAGGTCGGCTTGTCGAGCAGCTCCGTCAGCGTTCGCTCGCTCGCGATCCAGGCCGCGCGGGTGATGTTCATTTCGCGGCCAGCGGGCTTGATGACCAGCGTATGCCGCACGGTGTCCGAGGCGAGCCCGGCAGCGGAGACCTTGACCACGAGCTGGCCCTCTCCGGCCGCCCCGGCCAGTACCGGAACATCGACGAGCACAGCGCTCTTCGCCGGGACGATGGCCTTCGGCGGCTTGCCCCCTGGCCGCAGGGAGAGCGCTCCCAGCGCTTGCACCTCGAGATCCACGGTCAGTTCGCGTTCGCTGCGATTTCGCAGCTGGACCCGCGCGGTGACCTGATCGCCCTCGGTCATGGTCGTGCCTGCGATCACCTTGGAGGAGAGCTCCAAGTTGACGGGCAGCTCGATGGTCGAGACCGCGGCTCCCGCCTCGAACGGCAAGCCAATCAGCGCGATCTTCCAGGTGGTTTCTTCAGGCCCGAGTTGAACGCGCACGCGTGCGCGACCATTCTCGTCGGTTTGAACCGGCTCGCTCATGAAGGTGATGCCGGAGGTCCCGGTGCCCCGGCCACCGCCGTGGCCTGTGAGTCCAAGTCCGCCAAGGCCTATGCCTTCGCCACGCCCTCCGCCACCTTCACCGATGCCGTGCAAGCCGAGCCCGCCGAGCGAGGTGCCGGTTGCGCGATCGAAGGTCTGCTGCCAATGCTGCACGGTTTGGTCCGCCGCGAGCAGATCGAAGCCCGCGTCCACGAGCTCTTCTTCGAGACCAGCTTTCGCGTAAGGGGTGCCGACTTGGAGCACCCGCTGGAACGGGCTTCGCAGGTCATCCGCGTTGCCAACCTTGCCATCCGGTCCAGGAGAATGCAGCGCGAAGCCACGTTTGAAGGAGACGAACGGGCTGAAGGGCTCACGGCTCGGTTGAAAGCTGAAGGAGCCTCCCCACGGATCGAGCAGGCTGCCTTCGCTGAGCGTCCCTCCGCGTACCAGCTTGCGAAGCAAGGCGTTGGGGTCGGAGAGCGCCTCCTCGCTCGTCGGGTGGATGCGTTCTTCGTGCATCGCCGCCAAGATGTCGAACAGCTTCAGCCGCGTGACCCGTAGCGCGACGCGGTCGTAGCTGACCTGAGGGTCGAGCGCGGTCAAGTCGTTGAGGGTCAGCGCTTCTCCGCCCGGAGTGAGGGCCGGCTCAGGCAAGCTCGCTAACGCTGCAGCCATCAGCTCACTCGGGAAAGCGCTGCGGCCGAGCGAACTCTTGCGCAAGGTCGTTAGGGTCTCCCTGCTCATCGACGATTCGAGCACAGCGGCCTCCATCGAACGTACGACGCTGGTGAAGGTGCTTTGGAATTCGGCCGCCGCGTCCTTGGCAGGATCCATGCGCGGTTCAACGTTGGCTTGCGATTGCAGCCGGGCGCGTCGCAGCGGCTCACTGTCCGGCCCTCCGCTGAGCAGCTCATCACAGCGCTCCGGCGCCTCCCGAAAGTTCGAACAAAGGCGCTTTTTCGTGTCGAGGCGCAACAGCGGCTCGAGGTCGGCGCCGCCATATTTGTCGACGACAATGGCTGCGACCGTGCCGATCAGCGGGCGGCCCTGGTTGTCTTTCAGCTCCGCATCGATCGTGACGAAGCTCGATGGTGCGGCTTTGCCCGAGCTGATCTGGCCGGTCAACGTAGGCAGCCTTTTCGGCAGTACCAAGATGCGGGCGCTCGCGGCGGGAGATGCACCCGACGTCGTTGGGACGGAGAGCACGACGTCCATCGGCCCCTGGGCGCCCAACGGAATGTCGAGGCCCAAAGGCCCCTGGCCCTCTCGCCAGAAGGACGCGGCCACGCTGCCGCCGTCTTGGTCTCGCAGCAGCAGGCTCGTGAGTGGGCCGCTCGCACCAAGCAGCGAAATCGGCAGTCGCTCGCCTTCCTCGACGATCAGCTTGGCCGGCCGGACGATCAGCTTGCCCGCTCGTTGCACAGGCACGCATGCGGTTTCGCCATCGGTTCCGAGCAGCTCGAGCGCTTGTTGCGGGGCGCCTTCGCTCTTCGGTTGTAGGAGCGCCTGCACCGAGACGGCTGCTGCCACCTGACCGGGGCACGGCCCGATACTCCGCGCTGCGCCGATGCCCACGGGCACGTCCCAATCGAACTCGAGCTCGCCGTGGCTGTTGGTCGTTGCGCGCTGATCGAGCTTGTCGCCGCGCACACGGAACTCACCCAAAAGCGGTGCACCTCGGCCGTCACTGAGCTCGAGCACGACCTTCTGTTTGAGCCCGGGGATCAGGGCTCCGGCCTCCGGCGAGAGGATCACGCGTCCGCGGGCCTGCCCGACCGCGATCCGATCGTCGTCGCTCTGCATGCGACCTTCGAGCTCGGTCCGCACATGCAAGGTTTGTTGGGTTCCTCGACGCGGGACTGTGCTCGGCGTGCTTACGGTCCCGGTAACCTCGCCGTTCTCGTTGCTCAGCTTGCGCGTCGCGATTCGTCGAAATGCGGCGTCATCCTCCGGCGGTGCGGTTCCGCGTGGGCCGCTCCAAACCCACACCTCTTGCGCTCGCAGCGGCTCTCCGGACGCATCTCGTACCCGCGCGCGGTAGCTGACCTCACCGCCGGCCAATGCCGAACTCTGCTCGAAGAAGGCTCGCAGCGAAGGTTGTCCGGGGACCTCTTCACGCGCTTTCAACGTCGTACTCGCACCAACGGAGCTCCGATCGAGCGGTCGCGCTTCGAGCGTGAAGGAAGCCGCATCGCCTGCGTCTCGCGGTACGGCCAACTTGGCGGACGCAGTCCCGCTCGCGTCGGTCTTGCTAACGGCGCGGGCGCGTACGACACCGCCTTGCGTAAGGACGAACTCGATCGAGCGGTCGGGCTTTCTCGCCTGTTTGCCGCTGAAGACCGCCCAGGCCATCAGCTCGCTGCCGGGCACGACCGCGCGATCCGAGACGAACAGGTCCACCTCACTGGGGGAGCTGCGCTCGACCGCCAGAGAGATGGTCCGCTCGTGCCCTTGGGCCACGACGCGCAGCAGCAGCTTGAGTCGTTTTGGGGGTCCTATCGGCACGGGCACCGCGAGCGTGAGGCTGCCGCCAGCGCCGCTCTCTCCGCTCACGGGGCTTGGTATCGTTACCTTGGCGGGCTCCATTTCCTCCTCGAGCAGCGAAGCCGCCTCCCAGGACGCCTCGACCGTCGCGTTCTCGAGCGGCACCAGCGTGGTCGCGGTCGGGTAGCCGAGCACCACGAGGTTGAGCAGCAGCGGCTCACCGCTACGCGCCGACGCGACCGCCTGTACCCAAAGGTCCACTCCCCGGGCCGCCGGATCGAGCGAGGTTCCCCGGCCCGTCGTGACTTTCTGCGCGCTGGCGGTTGGCGCTGCGAGCAGGCTGAGCGCAAGCAAACCGCAAACACCGCCAACTCGAAGCGAAACACCGCGCAGGTTCATGGGCAACGGCTGACACCGTACCACCGCGTAAGTTTCCGCAGTTACGCCTGCGGACGGTTGCCTCCGTAGACCTCCGGCGGGTCCCTTGCTACCACGCCTGCGTGACCCACCCTGCCACGCTCGCCAGCGACCTGCCGATCACGCCTGAGCTCGTCAAAAAGCACAAGCTGACCAACGACGAGTACCAACGTGTGCTCGCCACCCTCGGAAGAACGCCCTCCTACGCTGAACTTGGAGTGCTCAGCGTCATGTGGAGCGAGCACTGCTCCTACAAGAGCTCGCGCGTTCATCTAGCGCGCTTGCCGACCAAGGGGCCACGGGTGATTCAGGGCCCCGGGGAGAACGCTGGCGTGGTGGACATCGGGGACGGCTTTGCGGCGGTCTTCAAGATGGAGTCGCACAATCACCCCTCCTACATCGAGCCCTATCAAGGCGCTGCTACCGGGGTCGGCGGCATCTTGCGTGACGTCTTCACCATGGGCGCGCGACCGATTGCGAACCTGAATTCCCTGCGTTTTGGTCGAGCGGCCCACCCGCGTACGCCTGAGTTATTGCGCGGAGTGGTTGCAGGTATTGCGGGTTACGGCAACGCGATGGGCGTGCCCACGGTCGGTGGCGAGCTCTTCTTCGACCCAGCCTACGACGGCAATATCCTAGTAAACGCGTTTACCTGCGGCGTCGTTCATCGCGATGCCATCTTCTATGGGCGCGCTTCAGGCGTTGGTAACAATGTATTGTATGTAGGAGCGCGCACCGGTCGAGACGGCATTCACGGCGCGACCATGGCCTCGGATGAGTTTTCAGGCGGCGGGCCAAGCCAAAGGCCCACGGTGCAAGTGGGCGACCCCTTCATGGAGAAGCTGTTGCTCGAAGCCTGCCTCGAGATCTTTGCGGCCAACGTGCTAGTCGGCGTGCAAGACATGGGCGCGGCCGGTCTCACCTCTTCCTCGGTCGAAATGGCGAGCCGCTCAGGCAGCGGGCTCGACTTGGATCTCGACAAAGTCCCGCGGCGAACGCGCGGGCTAACTCCCTATGAGATGCTGCTTAGCGAATCGCAGGAGCGCATGTTGATGGTGGCAAAGCCTGGCATGGAGGAGCGCGTATTCGAGATATGCCGCAAGTGGGAGCTCGACTGCGCCATCATCGGTAAAGTCACCGATAGCGGTCGATGGATCGTTCGCGCCACGCCTAACTACGATCCGTTCCGCGAGACGCGTGAGGTGCGCGCCGAGGAGAAGGTGGTCGTTTGCGACCTGCCGGTCGACTTCCTCACCGACGCTGCACCCAAGTACGAGCGGCCGATGTCGCGGGACACCCAGCTCGACGCCCGGCTTGCCTTCGATGGCCGCACGCTCGAGCCCAAGGGCACGCTGGAGGCCCTCTACCTCGATATGGTGGGTTCGGAGAATCTAGGCTCGCGCGCCTGGGTTTATCGCCAATTCGATTGCATCGTACGCGGCGGCACGCTGGTCAGGCCCGGCGCCGACGCAGCGGTCGTCCGCGTCCCGTGCGAGTCCGCTGGGAGTCCCACGATCGAGAAGTTCCTGGCCTTCGCTGCCGACTGCAACAGCCGCATCGTCGAGCTCGATCCTCGCCTCGGCGGTCAGTGGGCTGTCGCGGAGGTCTGTCGCAATCTCGCCTGCGTCGGTGCCGAGCCGATTGGCCTCACTGACTGTCTGAACTTCGGCTCGCCCGAGCGCCCGGAGATCATGTGGCAGTTCTCCCAAGCGATCGACGGCCTCGCCGATGCCTGCCGCGCTTTGGACGTGCCCATCGTCAGCGGCAACGTCAGCCTCTACAACGAGACCGACGGTCGCGCCATCCTGCCGACTCCAACCATGGGCGCTGTGGGATTGGTGGATAAGCCGAGCTCGGTGCCCAGAGGTTTTTTCCGTAAAGAGGGGCTTGAGATTTGGTTGGTTGGTCCGCTCGCTCCCGGCTCTCTGGGCGGCTCAGCCTTGATGTCCCACCTAACCGGTTTGGTGCAAGGCACGCCACCAACGCTCGACCTCGCTGTCGAGGCCAAAGTTCAGGCGTTCGTCCGCCAATTGTGCCGCGCCGAGTTGGTGGAAGTCGCCCACGACGTGTCGGAAGGCGGCTTGGCTATCGCCCTCACCGAATGCGCGATTGCCTGCGCGGACGAACGCGAAATGACAGGCCTCCAAGCGACTTTGCCGGAGGGAGAAACAGCTCTTGCATCCTTCTTCGGCGAGGCGCCGAGCCGCATCGTCCTCGGGCTCTCCCCGTCGAAGCGCGGCGAGGTCGAGAGCCGCGCCAAGGCCGCAGGCCTACCGTTTACGAAGTTGGGCGTCAGCGGCGGTGCTCAGCTCGTGTTGCGCGCCGGCTCGAACGAGCTGGCCGTCAGCGTCAGCGAGGCCCGCAAGCGCTACGCGAGCTGTCTCTCCCCGATCGTCGGCGATTGATGTCATCCCGGGGGCAAGCGTCGGCTCGACGTTTGCAACCGCTCTCCGCTTGTGAGTGACGATGGGGATCGCAAGTACGATCCGACCCCAAAACGGCGCGAAAAATTCCGCAAAGACGGCCGGATTGCGCGCGCGCGAGACGCCGCGCCGATCGCCGGTTGCATGCTGGCGGTGGGCGCGATCGTAGGAACCGAGAGCGCCACCAAGACTGCCGTGGCGCGCCTCTTCCAAGCGACGATTGGCGACCTCACGAGCCTGTCGCGCGGCCAAGCCGAGACCCCGCGCGAGGCGGCCGGCTTCGCGCTAGCTGCCTTATTGATTCCGCCAATCGTTGCGGCTTGTATCGGCGCCATTGCGCTGGGAGCAGCGCAGAACGGCCTAACGCTCAATCTCGACCAGGTCGAATTTAAATGGGAGAGGCTCGACCCGCTCGGGAAACTCAAGCAGATGTTTAGCCTGAGCCACGCTGGCACCGAGCTCGCGCTAGCGATGCTAAAGGTCGGCGTCGTGCTAACGGTGGCTGGTTTTGCCCTGCGCGATGAGGCCCCAGCGCTTTTGGGCTTGGTGCGGGTGCCTTTCCCCGAGAGCGCTACGGTGCTGCTCTCGTCCGCGCTGATCGTCGCCATCAAGACGCTGATTGCCAGCGCTGGGATCGCTGTCGTGGACTACGCCCAGTCTTGGTTTCGCCTTGAGAAAGACCTCAAGATGACGCTGCAGGAGCTCAAAGACGATATGCGTTCCGAGGACGGCGACCCTCGGGTGAAGGCTCGCATACGTGCTCGAGCTCGTTCGATGGCCCGGCGACGCATGATGAGCGACGTCAAACAAGCGGCGGTGATCGTCACAAATCCGACGCACATCTCGGTCGCCCTTCGTTACGGCCTATCCGACCCTGCGCCCATTGTGGTTGCGAAGGGGCATGATGATGTCGCGCTCGCCATCCGTCGCGAGGCTCGCAAGCACGGCGTGCCAATTCTCGAGAATCGGCCGCTGGCGCGAACGTTGGACGCGCAAGTGGCCATCGGTAAGCCCGTGAAGATCGAGCACTTTGCCGCGGTCGCGCGGGTGCTCGCCTTTGTCTACCAGCTGCGCCGCAAGCCTCGTTCGGCTCAGGCGCGCCCCAAGCCCGACCTAGGCTGAACGCTGGCACATATGCTGCGTAGGGGGGCCTGTGAGCTCCCCGGCCCTTCCACAGGCGCAGAATCATACTCGGGCGGATCTGATCGTCCCGGTCGGCATCATCGCCGTCGTGCTGATGATGGTGCTGCCGGTGCCAGCCGTCATCCTCGACGCCATGCTCACGCTGAGCATGGCGCTCGCGAGTGGCGTGTTCATGACCGCGCTCTTCATCGAGGACGCGCTCGAATTCTCTGCCTTTCCGGCCTTCGTGCTCGTGGCCACGCTGCTTCGATTGAGCCTCAACGTGGCGACCACGCGGCTGATTCTGTTGCACGGCACCGAGGGAGAAGGTGCAGCCGGTCAGATGGTCGAGGCCTTTGGCCGCTTCGTCGTTGGCGGCAACATCGTCGTTGGTTTGGCGGTCTTCCTGATTCTCGTCGTCATCAACTTCGTCGTCATCACCAAGGGCGCTGGTCGCGTAGCTGAGGTCGCGGCTCGCTTCACCCTCGACGCTATGCCCGGCAAGCAGATGGCTATCGACGCCGACCTCTCCGGCGGACTCATCAATCCGGACCAGGCCCGTTCGCGACGGCGCAACCTCGAACGTGAGGCAGATTTTTACGGTGCTATGGACGGCGCCTCCAAGTTCGTCCACGGTGATGCCGTCGCGGGCTTGCTGATTACCGCCATCAACCTGATCGGCGGCCTCATTCTCGGCGTCGCCGCAGGCCTCGATCTAGCGCACGCCGCAGAGACTTTCAGTGTTCTCTCGATTGGTGATGCGTTGCTATCGCAGATTCCTGCGCTGCTCGTTTCGGCGGCTAGCGGTATCGTAGTAACGCGCAGTGCAACGGGTGACCAGTTAGGTCGCGCCTTCGTCTCTCAGCTCGCTGGCCGCAAACGCACATTGTTGGTTACCGCGGGCATCATGGGGGTTCTCGGCCTATTGCCTGGAATTCCCGCCTTGCCGTGCATGGTGCTAGCCGGTGGCCTCTATTACATGGCGCGAAAGCTCCCTCCGGAGTCCACTCTCAAGGACAGCGGGCGAGATGCTTCGTCAGCGCCAATGCAAACGTCAACGGCCGCCTCCGGTGAGCCGCGCCGCAGCCCCGCCGAAGAGATCGACGCAGCTCTCTCCTTGGAGCTGCTCACGCTAGAGCTCGGCTTTGAGTTGGTGCACTTGGTGGATACCAAGAGCGGCGGTATGCTGATGGAACGCGTCACCAATCTACGGCGGGAGATTGCGACTGAATGCGGCGTCGTGGTGCCGCCCGTACACGTCTGTGACAACCTGGACCTCGGTCCGGCTGTTTACCGCGTATTGCTACTTGGCAATGAGATCGGTCGCGGGGAGTGTCGGACCGGCCGGATTTTGGCGATCGACGCCACGGGCGTGGCGCCCCCCATCGACGGCGAGCCGGCGAAGGACCCCGCGTTTGGTATGCCCGCCCGTTGGGTGCCGGTGCGCGACAAGGAGATGGCAGAGGCCCTCGGCTACGCCACCGTCGATCACGACACCATTATTGCCACGCATCTCGGGGAACTACTGCGTAGCAACGCCGCCAAGCTCTTGGGCCGTCAGGAAGCTCAACACCTCTTGGACGTGCTCGCTAAGACGGCTCCCAAGCTCGTCGATGACGTGGTCCCTAACTTGCTACCTCTCGGTGAAGTGGTCCGCATACTTCGTAATCTCCTCGCTGAGCGCGTCTCTGTACGCGATATGCGCACCATCCTCGAGGCCATTGCCGACGCTGTCACCCAAACCAAGGACCCCGAGCAACTCACTGAATTGGTTCGCGAGCGGCTCGCCGCTCAGATCACCTCTCGCCTCGCGGGTAGTGACCGCTCCGTCGCCGTCATGGCGCTGGACCCCCGCGTGGAGGAAGTCTTACGGCGTTCACTACGCGATATTGCGCAAGGCACTGGGGGCGCAATCGACCCAGACTTCATCCGCCACGTCACCACGATGGTGGAGAAGTCCCTGCCCAAGTTCGCCGCGCTAGCTGTCAATCCCTGCGTTGTCTCCCCGCCCGATGTGCGCCGCTTCATCCGCGCGATCTTCGAGCGAAAGATTCCCCAAGTATCTGTCATCTCCTTTCGTGAGGTGGAACCGTCGTTCCAGCTCCGCGTGATTGAAACCCTGAGCTCCCCTGCCGGATCCGTCCCGCAGGTAACTGCGAGGTCTGCATGAGCCTGCAAACATTCCGTGGGCAAACGCTTGAAGAAGCCCGAAGGTCTGCTGAGCGTACGCTTGGTAAAGACTACGTCGTTGTCTCCACCAAGAAGCTAGAAAAGCCCACGCTGTTTGGCTTCTCGAGCTCTCTCGAGTTCGAGATTACCGCCGCGCCGAAGACAAATCTGCTAGCCCCACCGCCCGAACGTACCCACCCGTTCTCGCCGATGGCTCGCTACGGCGCCGAGATTGCCACACAAGAGGTGGATGCCATTCGCTCAGAGGTTCGTAACGAGGTGCGCGCCTTGCGCAACTTGTTCGTGCGGACTCAGCCCGAGGATCGTGGCATCGAGCCCTTTGCCAAAGAGATCGAGGCGGAGTTGGGGCTAGTTCAGGAGATGCTACTGGATATTCAGGCTGACCGTGAACGGGAGCCTTCCCAGCATCTCAAGCGGCTGCTGACCAGCACCGGCATCGAGGGGCAGTCGGCCAGAGCGGTCGCCCGCATGGTGCGTGAACGCGGGGACGATATGGCAGTAGCCGAGTCCTTCAAGGCCGTGCTGTGCGAGGTAGTGCGGACGACCAGCTTCCCACTGTCCCAGGAAGGCCGTCTAATCGTTTCATTGGTCGGCCCTACCGGCGTAGGTAAGACCACCACCGCAGCCAAGCTCGCCGCGTTCGCGATCATCGAACAGAAGCGTACGGTAACGCTCATCTCCTCGGACAGCTTCCGGGTGGGCGCGGCGCCCCAGCTCGAGCGCTTCGCCCAGATTCTTGGCGCAGAGTTCCGCTTGGTCAAGACGCGGCACGGGCTCGAAGAGGCGCTGGTAACTGCGAACACCGACGTCATCATCATCGATACGGCTGGGCGCCCCGACGGTCGCGACGATATAGAGATGTCGCTCTCCAAGGTGGGCAAGCAACTCGAGGCCACTCGCCGAACTCTCCTGTGCGTGCCTGCCGCCTTGCGCGAGGTGGATGCCCGGCGGCTGGCGCGCAACTTCGCGCCTTGTCAGCCAACGGAACTATGCATAACCAAGCTGGACGAGACCTCCGCCCCGAGCGGTCTCGTGCACGCACCGTTCGCTTCCAAGTTGCCAATCTCCACGCTTTGCTTCGGTCAGCGCGTCCCTGAGGACTTTGCGCCGGCCCACCCCAAGGCGATTATCGATGCCCTCGCTACTTCCACGAAGCGAAGCCCGGCGAAGCCGGTGCCGTCGTGACCGATAGTGTTCCGGCCGAAGCTTCATCCAAGCGCACACTGTCCCGAGCGGAGTTCCAGGAGTATTCGCCTCTAATACGTAAACAGGCCATCGTGCTTGCGCGTCGGGCTCCGCCGGGCATTAGCGTCTCGGACCTGTGCGTGCGCGGATTCTCGGGCTTGTTTGAAGCGTTGGGCTCAGCCAAGGCGCTCGCCCCCGATATGGACCTTCACGAATACGTGATGGCTCGGGTGCGCAACGCGATGGTTGAGCAGATCCAGATGGCCAATCCCGGCGTGGCTGAAGTTCGCGCGCAGTCTCGCCAGGTTGCGCGAGCAATGAAGCTCCTCGGTGCAGCGTCGGCAACCTCCGAAGCGATCGCCAGCGCACTCAAGCTGACTCTGCCTGACTACGACCGTATGCTGCAAACCATCTGGGAGGCAGGTATCGCACGCATCGAGGTGCTCGCGTTTGACAGCGCTGGCCCAGTGACGAGCAGCGTCGACAATACCCCCGTGGCCACCCTCACGTTCGCGGTGGAAGCACTGCCCCAGACCTGTCAGCGCGTGCTGATGCTTGTTTACCAGGCTGACTGCTCGCTGGCTGAAGCGGCGTCGGTGCTCGGCTGGTCCGAGAGCCGAGCGATCACCGTGTACACCGAGGCAATTCACCGGGTGCGCGCACTCATCGGAAAGGAATGATATGTCCAAGGGAGTCTATTCAGCATTGAGTGGAGCCGTAGCTGCCTCGATCCAGCTCGACACTACCGCTCAAAACCTGGCGAATGCCGGCACGGCCGGATACCGACGGCTACGTCCGCTCTTTCGCGAGGCGTTGGCTGACGCAAGCGCGCAAGGTCGCGACGCTACGGCGCGCTTCTCTGCGCCAACCGGCACTGTCATCGATATGTCGCCAGGCGTCATGCGGGCGACGGGGCGCGCGCTCGACATCGTGCCGCCGCAGGAGGGCTTTCTCGCGGTCTCCACGCCGCGCGGCGAACGTTACTCACGCGCTGGGGCTATTGAGCAATCGGCCGGGGGGGAGCTCCTGGTAGCTGGCTACCCGTTGCTTGACGATAACGGTCAACCGATTGTCGTTGATCCGTCAAAAACTGCCACGGTCTCTGAGGACGGACAGGTTTTTTCGGGCGGAGAGCCCTTGGCACGAATCAAGCTAGTGTCCTTTCGTGAGCCTGGAGCGCTCTCCCCTGAGGGAGCCACGCTCTACGCGAGCTCTGCCGGTTCCGGCGGACCGGAGGCGGCGTCAGGCCAATACCGTGTCGGAGAGCTCGAAGATTCCAACGCGACGCCTGTGGTCGCAATGACTGAACTGCTCACGACCTCTCGCATCTTTGACGCCTACCAACGAGCAATTGACACGTTCCGCGATGCGGACCGCCGCATCGTTAAAGTTCCCGAAACCTAAACAACAAGTTTTCTCGTCCGCGCCGATTGTGAAGGGCCGGCGAGTCATTTCACCGCAATCCATCATCAATAGCAGGAGCCAAAGACCATGGCGCTTTACGTCAATACGAATGTCCCTTCGCTCGAAGCCCAGCGCAGCCTCTCAATGAATTCGGCTGCTCAAGCCACTACCTATCAACGGCTTTCCAGCGGTCTGCGCATCAATACGGCTGCCGACGACGCCGCCGGCCTCGCTATCGCCGAACAGATGCAGGGCGACATCCGCTCCTACACAATGGCGGAGCGCAACACCAACAACGCTGTCAGTATGGTGCAGACGG
This sequence comes from uncultured delta proteobacterium, assembly GCA_903892415.1. Taxonomy (GTDB): domain Bacteria; phylum Myxococcota_A; class Polyangia; order Polyangiales; family Polyangiaceae; genus Xiheicaenibacterium. Next base: position 34,202 of record CAITIQ010000377.1, read on the forward strand.
CTGAAGGCGCGCTTGGACAGGTTTCGACCATCCTCCAGCGCTTGCGCGAGCTGACCGTCCAAGCCTCCAACGGTGATATGGCAGCTACCGACCGTGGCTACCTTGACCAGGAGTTCACGGCGCTCAAGGAAGAGATCAACCGCATCTTCGACAACACCAAGTTCAACGGTAAGAACCTGCTCGCCGGCGCCTCGACCACCATCGACTTCCAGGTCGGTATCGACAACACCACGAGCGATCGCCTTTCGGTAATCTTTGGTGGTCAGTCGCTCACCACGCTCGGCATCAACGCCTCCACGCTCGCCGGTGCGACTGCCGTCAACGCCAACGCTGCCATCAGCGCGGTGGACACCGCGATCAGCGCTACCAACACGTTGCGAGCCGGCTTCGGTGCGTCACTCAATCGACTTTCGGTAACGGTCTCCAATCTGCAGTCGATGCGTACCAACCTGTCTGCAGCTCACGGCCGTATCCGCGACGTCGACGTGGCTGAGGAGACCAGCAAGATGGCTCGCCAGCAGGTGTTGATGCAGGCAGCAACCTCGATCCTGTCGCAAGCCAACCAGTCACCCCAGCTTGCACTCAGCCTACTCAAGGGCTGAGCGCGAAAGCGGCTCATGAGCCGATTGCGAAGATGCAACTCTCTCGTTGAAGGAGCACGTCCCCATGCGTGTCAGGTTCGATTCTTCTAGAATTCCGGTTGTTCCCAGCCACCGGCCGGAACACGGTGCTCGAGAAGTTGCGCCCCGCCATACCTCGATGTCCCCCGGCGAGATTCGCCGGGCCATCGCGACTGCTCACCAGAATCTGCGCGGAGAGCCTATTCCGCCGCAACTGCTCGACGTACTTTCGGCGCAGGTCTGTCACGAGACCGGACACGGCGCCAGCATGTACAACTTCAACTTCGGTGGCATCAAAGGCACGAGCCCCGAAGGCACTACCGCCCGCCTCAAGACGCGCGAGGTCTTGAGTGGGAAGGAAGTTTCTCTCACCGATGGGTTCCGCGCTTATTCGAACCCAGTCGCCGGCGCTACTGACTATCTGCTCTTCCTCGAGCGGCGGTTCCCCCATGCCGTGGATGCCGCTCGAGAGGGAGATGTCGACTCCTTCGTACGCAGCCTCAAGTCAGGCAGCTACTTCACAGCGGACGCTGACCTCTACGCATCCTCGATGCGCGGAATCCTCTCCGGAGGCTTCGATGGGGAGCGGTCCCACTATGAGCCCATGTCCTCGCCTCAGCGAAGGGACCTCGCGTCCTTCGCTGATGGCACGGGCTCTAACCTCGCGAATTATCCCACCTCGGCAGCCGTAGCTCGCGTCCTCGACGCAGTGGCTGCGGCCTCGGTGGACCTTGCGGCACCCGCTCCCGAGGAGGCTTAAGCCGATTCGGGCGGTGCCGTCCTCAGATGTGACGCCCTGAAAAGCGTCGCCGGCATGACGCCGAAAAAAAACTCCAAGGAAGGAGCCTGACACATGGCACTCTACATCAACACCAACGTCGCCTCTCTCGAAGCACAGTCCAACCTCTCGAAGACGCAGAAAGATCAAGCAACGAACTTTCAGCGCCTGTCGAGCGGCATGCGTATCAACAGTGCAGCGGATGACGCCGCTGGCCTGGCGATCAAAGAGAACCTCAACGCGCAAGTGAAGAGCTTCTCGGTCGCCGAACGCAACTCCAACAATGCGATCAGTATGGCGCAGACCGCAGAGTCGGCGCTGGGCCAGGTCGGCTCGATTCTGACGCGTATGCGCGAGCTGGCGGTTCAAGGCGCCAACGGCGACCTAGGGGCGACGGATCGCGGCTACCTGGACACGGAGTTCCAGAGCCTTCGCAGTGAAATCACGCGTATCAGCGACTCGACGATCTTCAATAGCAAGCAACTGCTGTCCGGCGCAGCGACCACCATCACCTTCCAGGTTGGTATCAACAACACCACGAGCGATCGTATCGACGTCTCTTTCGGCGGTGTGGATCTTACCGCCCTGGGTCTCGCAGCGACCAACGTGGCAGGCGCGACCGCCGCTACCTCGCAAACTGCGATCGGATCGATCGATACGGCGATCAGCACTGTCTCTTCGCGTAGAGCGAGCTTCGGTGCGTCGATGAACCGTCTCTCGACAACGGTCTCCAACCTCCAGTCGATGCGGACCAACATGTCAGCTGCCCATAGCCGTATTGCGGACGTGGACGTAGCTGAAGAGACCGCGTCGATGGCACGAAACCAGGTTCTCTCGCAGGCAGCGGTCTCTGTGCTTTCACAAGCCAATCAGTCCCCGCAGCTGGCCTTGAGCCTACTCCGGTAGTCGTCGGCGAAGGCCGAGACACCGTTGGGAAAAGGGGCGCCATGAAGGCGCCCCGCCCAAACCTTCTCTTCTAAACCCTGCTCTTTGCAGGGTTTGGCGCATAAGCGCCTTAACGAATTCCTCATAGGAGAGGCAGTAATGTCTGTGCTCACGTTCGGTAGACTTGCGATCAACTCGGCGCTGACGACGATCGAATCGATCTCGTCGACGCTCGATATGCTGAAGTCCGCCGCACAGGCGCTCTCGACGTCGCTCGGCTTCTCCTCCTTCAAAACCTCCTCAGCTCCTAGTTCGGCAGCCGTGGCCCCTGTACAGGGCGCGGCAGCTGCGGCTTCGATGGACCTTACGGCACCCGCTCCCAAGGAGGCTTAAGGCCACTCAGCGGGTGCCGTAATCAGATGTGACGCCTGACAGCGTCGCCGGCATGAAGCCGAAAAAACAACTCCAAGGAAGGAGCCTGACACATGGCACTTTACATCAATACCAACGTCGCCTCTCTCGAAGCACAGTCCAACCTCTCGAAGACGCAGAAAGATCAAGCAACGAACTTTCAGCGCCTGTCGAGCGGCATGCGAATCAACAGTGCTGCGGATGACGCCGCTGGCCTGGCGATCAAAGAGAATCTCAACGCGCAGGTGAAGAGCTTCTCGGTCGCCGAACGTAACTCGAACAACGCAATCAGTATGGCGCAGACTGCAGAGTCGGCGCTGGGCCAGGTGGGCACAATCCTGACGCGTATGCGCGAGTTGTCGGTTCAAGGCGCCAACGGTGATCTCGGGGCGACGGATCGCGGCTACCTGGACACGGAGTTCCAGAGCCTTCGCAGTGAAATCACGCGTATCAGTGACTCGACGATCTTCAATAGCAAGCAACTCTTGTCCGGCGCAGCGACCACCATCACCTTCCAGGTTGGTATCAACAACACCACGAGCGACCGTATCGACGTCTCATTCGGCGGTGTGGATCTTGCCGCACTGGGTCTCGCAGCCACCAACGTCACAGGCGCTACGGCTACGAACTCGCAGGCCGCAATCACGTCGATCGATGCGGCCATTAGCACTGTTTCTTCGCGTAGAGCGAGCTTCGGTGCATCGATGAACCGTCTCTCGACAACCGTTTCTAACCTCCAGTCGATGCGGACCAACATGTCAGCTGCCCATAGCCGTATTGCGGACGTGGACGTAGCTGAAGAGACCGCGTCGATGGCACGTAACCAGGTTCTCTCGCAGGCAGCGGTCTCTGTGCTTTCACAAGCTAATCAGTCCCCGCAGCTAGCCATGAGCCTACTCCGGTAGTCGTCGGCGAAGCGTCGAGACACCGTTGGGAATTGGGGCGCCATGAAGGCGCCCCACCCAAACCTTCTGTTCTAATCCCTGCTCTTTGCAGGGTACGGCGCAAAGCGCCTCAACGAATACCTCACAGGGGAGGCACTAATGTCTGTGCTCACGTTCGGTGGACTAGCTTCGGGACTCGATACAAATGCGATTATCGACGCTCTCGTCTCTGCCGAGCGAATTCCCATCACTCGCGCGAAGAACCAACAGACGTCGCTCAATTCGGCGTTGACGACCATCAATGGGATTTCTTCAAAGCTCGGCACGCTGAAGTCCGCCGCACAGGCGCTATCGACTTCGCTCGGTTTCTCGTCCTTCAAGGCGACCTCTTCGGACTCTGCAGTCGTTACCTCGGTGGGCGGCGTAGCCTCACCTGGCTCGTTCGAGTTAACCGTCAATCAGCTCGCCAAAGAGCAACGCACCTACTCCAATGCCGTTGGCTCGAGTACCTCGGCGCTGAACATGGCCGGAACACTGGATCTTCAGGTCGGTGCGGGCGCTGTGCAGTCACTCAGCATCTCGGCCACTGACTCCCTGACCGACATCGCGTCCAAGATCAATGGTAGCGGGCTACGTGTTGGAGCCTCGGTCCTGTACGATGGAACCAATTATAAGCTCCAAGTGCGCGGTCTGGATACCGGTGCTGCGAACACTGTGCAGCTGACCGAGACAGGCTTTTCGCTCGGGTTGAACGTCCCAGCAAACACCGTTCAGTCCGCCAGTAACTCCCAGGTAACGATCGATGGCAACCTCATCTCTCGGCCTACCAATCAAGTGGTGGGTGTCATCCCTGGTGTCACGCTGGCGTTGACCAAAATTACGGCTTCACCCGTAACCATCCAGGTCGAGCCCGACCCGGATTCGCTAAAGACAAAGATCAAATCCTTCGTGACCGCCTACAACGACGTCGTCACCAGCTCCCAGACCGCTAGCGGCTGGGGTACCACCAAGCCAGGAAACACGGCCCTAGCTGCTGATTCGACTCTGCGCTCGGTGCTCGACAAGCTGGCCTCTTCCGTTGGCAACGCGGTGCCTGGCACGAGTGGCCTCTACACCACACTCGGTAGCGTGGGCCTTTCGAGCAATCGAGACGGCAAGCTTCAGCTCGATGAAGCCAAGCTGACCACGGCTCTTACGGCCAACCCGAGCGCGGTCACCAAACTGTTCGTTAAGGACAGCTTCTTGGGCTCCACCGGAGCGATGGACGGTGTGATGACGTTGGTTGATCAGCTTGCGACCAACAGCAATTCTCTGCTCAAGGCAAAGAGCGATTCACTGTCGAGCCAATCCAAGCGGCTCGATGATGACATCGCCGCCTCTGAGCGCCGCGCGGATCTCATGGAGAGGCAGTTGCGGGAGCGGTTCACGGCGCTCGAGATGTTGGTCACACAGTACAAGTCTCAGGGCAACGCTCTCGCGGGATTGCCCAGTACCAACAATAGATAGTCGGAGACGAGGTAATCATGTCGGTGATGTCAGCGCTCGAGCGTTACAAGTCTGTGCAGGTAAAGACCAGCACTCCGGGCGACCTGTTGGTCATGTTGTTCGATGGGCTATTCAAGTTTCTCGATGAAGCTGCTGAGGCCGTGCGCCGCGATGATCGCGCTCGAACCGGAGACAGGATCAGCCGTGCCCACGCGATCCTCGGCGAGTTGGCTGCGACTCTGAACCGTAGTCATGCTCCCGAACTCTGCGAGAACTTGGAGTCGGTCTACTTTTTCTGCATGAATCGCCTCGTCGAGGCGAATCTCTATCGCGATGTTGACCGCATCCTCGAGGTGAGGCGAGTGCTCGAGCCGCTGCGAGACGGCTTCCGCGTGGCTGTGGCTGAGTCGGCACGCAAGCAGGCAAGCTCATGAGAGTCTGGGGCGCTCCTGAGAATCCCTATTTGACTCGTGCTCGGCCGCTCGAAGGGGCGGCACCTCAGCTGACGACGCCAGCCAAGGAAGAGCAAGTGGGGAGCTCGCAGCGAGCCTTTGCCGACGTAGCGGTGCTTTCGCAAGCCGCCAGTGAGCGCTTACCCGCAGTAGACCAAAAGAAGGTCGAACAGCTCAAGCAGCGCATCGCGCAGAACGAGCTGATACCCAATGCCTCGGAGATCGCCGCGAAGATCGCGGAGGAGCTATAAGTGGAAACGGAAAAACAGGTTCTGGAGCGGGCCAAGCGTCTGCTCAATGAGGAACGCAAGGCGATACGTTTGCTCGACATCGGAGAAGTTGAGCGGCTGTCTCTCGAAAAGCAGGAAGTGTTCGATCAGATAGGTCATTTCGCTTCGCCGTCGCAGCGTACTGATATCCTTCAGTTGCTCGAGGCGGCGCGGCATAACTGCCTATTGCTCGCACACGCACGTGATCTAACTGCGAGTGCACTTGCGGCACTCGATCCTGCTCGGGCTGAGGTGGCTACGCTTTCGGGCGTGAAATCAGGCGCACGACGCGCAGTTCGGTTGTCGATTACGGGGTAGTAATGAGTTCGCTTTCGTCGCTGATGTCCGTCGCGCGCGATGCGCTAACGGCCAATCAGGGTGCCCTCGATATCGTGGGCAAGAACATCACCAACGCCAATGTCCCCGGTTTCTCGCGGCGGACGGCGTTAATCGAGAATCAGGTTTTCGGTCGAGGTGGGCCAGGGAGCGTGCTCTTCAAGGGCCCCCAGCGCATGTTCGACCGCTTTGCTGAGAGCCGGCTCTTGGGGGAGAGCAGCTTGTTGGGTGCGGCCCGGCTTCGTTCGGAGGGCCTCATGGGGCTCGAAGCGATGCTTGCTCCGCAGGGCTCGGGGAGTCTGGGTGGTCGAATGGGGGCCTTCTTTGGGGCCGCGACGGACCTTTCGACGGGCGCCAACGACCCGACCAAGCGGGCGCAGTTCTTGGCGCGGGCTGAGGAGGTCGCGCAGTCTTTCCGCATCGCTGCGGATGGGCTCAATGCGCGGCGCTCCGATCTGCAGCAGCAGGCGGTTGACGTCACGAAGGAGGTCAACTCGCGCGCCAAGGAGATTGCCCTACTCAACGGCAAGATCGCCGAGGCCACAGCGCTCGGTGACCCTGTTCCGGACCTGCATGATCGTCGCGACCTTCTGGTGCGCGAGGTGGCTGAGCGTGCACCGGTTGCGGTTGTGCGAGAGTCCAACGGGATGGTCAGCGTCTCCGCGGCGGGGGCGTCGCTGGTCTCCGGTAAAGAGAGCAGCACTCTCTCTGCCACGCTGGATGCCCAAGGCAAGCTCAAGTTTGAAATGCAGCGTGGCAATGGCTCCCCGCTCGACATCACCTCGCGAATGACGTCAGGCGAGCTTGGCGGCATCGCCGAGGCTCGCGATTCAGACGTAGCGGGGATGGTAACCGAGCTCGACCAGCTCGCCTTCGACTTCGCCAGCGCTATCAATTCAGCTCACTCGGCTGGCTTCGGGCTCGACGGCGGCACAGGTCGGCCGCTCTTTACTCCGCCGGGCGCGGTGGCTGGCGCCGCAGCGACGATGAGCGTCTCGGCTCTCGTGCAGGGCCAACCCGATCGGGTTGCGGCGAGTGCGAGCGCGGCGGAGCTGCCGGGTGGAAGCGGTAATGCGCTGCTTCTCGCCTCGCTATCTTCAACTCCTCTTGGGGCGGGAGGTGCGCCTGGCGCGCGCTTCGGAGCGCTGGCCGGTAAGCTCGGTACGCTGCAGAACTCGGCCTCGAATGCTCAATCCTTGCGCGAGGACACCGTCTCGATGGCGGAGACCATGCGCGAGCAGGCCAGCGGAGTGTCGATTGAAGAGGAGATGGTCGACTTGACCCGTTATCAGCGCGCGTTCGAGGCCTCGATGAAGGTCTTGCGTGTGGCCGATGAATTGCTGGAAGGCCTCATTCGAGGGGTCTGAAGCTGCTACCGGAGAGCCCGTGGCACGAGAGACCCTCTCAGGAGGACTCAAATGCGTGTCACGGATTCCATTCGTCAGGACAGGATACGGCAAGCACAGGCACGTGCTGGCGAGAACGTCCTTTCCGCTACAGAAACAGCAGTGAGCGGTCTTCGCGTGCGCAGGCCCGAAGACGATCCAGCGGCTTTTGCCGCTGTTTCTGTTCATGACGCGGCAATTGCGCGGCTTACGGCGCGCCACAAGAACCTGGAGACCGCAGCTTCGAACGCTACCGCGGCCGAGTCCGCTCTTGCGCAAGCGTCGGATATCGTCGCGCGTGCGCGTGATCTCGCGGTCCAGCTCGCCGACGGCTCCATCTCTGCGGCAGAGCGCACTACCGGCGCCAAGGAAGTGGCGGCCTTGCGTCAGGCCCTCGTCGGTGTGGCGAACGCCGAAGGGTCTGCGGGCTATCTGTTCGCTGGCGCGAGCGTCGACTCAGCGCCGTTCAGCTCGGCCGGCGTATTCAGCGGTAACGACGCCTCGCTGGCGGTCGAGATCGGCGACAATTTGACGATGAGGTCCAACTCCTCTGGCGCTATGGCCTTCACGGCCGCCGGAGGGCGCGACATCTTCCAGGATCTCGCGGATTTGGAGACCGCACTAACCACCAATAATCTGACGGGCATCCAGTCGGCGGTCAGCAACATGGGCCAAGGTCATACCCAGGTCGTTCGCGCTCGGGCTGACGCAGGGGTGATCCTGGATAGGCTGAATATGGCTCAAGAACTGGCCGTTTCAGCGCTCAACGTTAGCGAGAAGGCCAAACAACACGAGTCCGAGGCCGACATCACAGAGGCCTATTCCGAGCTGGTATCCGCCAATGGGGCCTATGAGCGCGCACTCGAAATTGCCCGCCGTTCGCTGCAATCGTTCGACATCAAGAGCTTCGGCTGAGTTGGCATTCAATCTGCAAAGGCTGGGACCGGAGGCAACATGTTGGTGATTCACCGGAAAGTAGGCGAGCGAATCGTCCTAAGCGGGGGCATCGAAGTAACGGTGGTCTCCACATCGCGAGGGGGTGTGCGACTCGCGGTGACTGCTCCAAGGGATGTCGTCATTGCGCGCGGGGAGGTTCACGACGCTGTCGCGTTCTCCAATGCGGCGGCAGCGGCGACTCGCACGTCAATATTTTCAACAGTGCTCAATCAAGATCAAGAACCGCGTCAATCGGAGGGACCACGATGATTCATCTAACTAACACCCGCTTTGGAAACATCAGCATCGAGGATAGTGCTGCTATCGAGTTCCCGAGGGGGATTATTGGATTCTCCGAGGAGACCCAGTTTGCAATTCTCGAGCGAGCCAACGGGCCGATCGCCTACTTGCAATCGCTGCGTAATCCGAAGCTTGCTTTGCCGATCCTGGACGCGAGCTTGCTCAAGCCCGATTACCCGGAAGGCTCACGTATGGAACTCGCCAATACGGTGGGCACCAATGTCGACAACCTCGCGATCCTCGTGGTGGTTCACGTCGACAAGACCGACGGTAGCCTACGCGCCAATCTGCTCGCTCCGATCGTCGTCGACTCGGAGGGCCGCAAGGCCTGGCAGATCATCCTGGATCCGGAGAAGTACAGCGCGACCACGATGCTCTCCGGGCCGAAGGACAACGCTTCTCCGAAGTACTCGACCGACAACTCTGCGGACATGACGGGTACGCCGGAGGCCACTGATTGCGCTGTGACCAACACGATGGACCGTACGAATGCCTTTGGCGAAACCCGAGATAACGTGACCGTTACGAGTGTCGGATTGAACCAGTAGCGAGTCCACGCTCGAGCTTGACCAGCCCACCGCCTCGATCGAGGCTGGGCTGGCTCATTCGCCGCGCGAGCGGGCGCGATGCAAACGGTTTATGTGACTTACTTGCCGGCGCAGCGAAAGCCGATTGTGTGGCTTGTCGCGGTTCGCCTCAAGGTGGTGGGCTCGACGAAGTGCTCGAAGCGGTTTGAAAGGTAAGAACCTCCACGCGCCGTTGCTACGCCTTTGTCGGGGGTGACCACCCATTCAGCGAGATTGCCGATTAGGTCCTGGACCCCATCACTGCTGGCTCCGGCAGGGAACGAACCGGGGGCAGCTGTCTTTGGGTGCCCGTCGGAGGCCTCATAGAGGTGCTTGACGAATATGCCATTAGCGAACGCCCACGTTTCGCACTCCTCCCCGCAAGCGTTGACTCGCCCAGCGGAGGGAGGCTCCATTCCCCAGGGGTAAGGGGTGTGCCCACCGTTGCGGACTGCAGCCAGCCACTCGACACTCGTTGGAAGTCGAGCGCCTCTCCATTCGCAGAAGGTTTCGGCCGCAGCGATGTCGACGCAGTTGACTGGCATCGTGGGCGAGTCAGCATCCCTGTTGCACAAAACCTGATAGCGCTGTGCCAGGTCTGGCCGCAGCCCGTCATAGGCAACGATGCCAGTGAGCGGCGGGCACTTGTGGTCGGCTACACAGCGTAGATACTCACCCACCGTCGCTTCGTGTACATCAATGCATAGCCCGCGCTCGAGTTGGGCTTGCCCAGGCTTGCACGACCCTTGGACGGGCGCAGTAGGAGCAGAAGCTGCTGCGCTAGCGGGCGCTGCGGACGGCCGCGGCTGTTTTGCCGGTGCATTGGGCTCGTCGTCGAGATCTTCTAGCAGCGGCGGCGGTGCTACAGCCTCGACGTTGATAGATGGTTTTTGCGGAGCCGGTTGGCTAGAGGCGACGCTCTGTTTTGCTGGCGCCGGACGCTGCCTTGTCATTGCGAAGGCCCCGAGGCCCCCGATGCTTCCGGCCGCAACACCTGCACCCACCACGAGGAGCGCAGCGTTGCGTAGTCGTTTGAGTGTAGCTTTGGGCGGGGGGACGCTTGGGCTCTTCGACAACATGACGCCATCGAGTTGGCTTGAGCGCTGGGAGTCATCGTTACGCTCATTGGGTCGCTCGCTGGTCGGGGCGGCCAACTTGGGCTCTCTCGGATAAGCCGCGATTGCCTCTCGCGCAGTCGCGAAGCGTTGGCTGATGTCGCGCTCCACACACTGCAGAAACCAGGCATCGAAGCCCTCCGGGAGCGTCGCCGAGACATTGAAGCGGGCTAGCCGTTCTGTGGGAGGCTCGAGCGGCTCGAAGCAGACCTCCCGCAACAAAGCGGGCACACTGCCGTTGTCTCCCGCTACCCAGTAGGAGCGACCAACCAATAGGAAGAACGCCAAGAGTCCTAGCGACCAAACGTCTGCAGCCGCTGTGATATTACCGTAAGCGTCCGTCTGTTCGGGGGCCATGTAGGCAGGAGACCCAACCGGCAGCGTCCCAGCTTGAGACGCGTTTTCGGTTAGGAGCTTGGCTACACCGAAGTCGAGAATTTTAGCGCACAGTACCGCATCTCCGCGTCGCGAGGTCGCGAGGAATACGTTTTCGGGCTTGAGGTCGCGGTGGACGATACCTTTGGCGTGGGCCAAGGAGAGCGCGTGTCCGAGTTGCGACATCACGAGTTCGACCTCACTAACCGTCATAGGGCCGCCGCGTTCGATGCGGTCGGCGAGGTCCTCACCCCGCAGCAGCTCCATTACCAAGTAGGGCGTCGAGGTGGGCTCATCGATCCCTCCGCACACGATCTCGACTACGTGATCGCTATCGATTGCGCTGGCGGCTTGCGCTTCTCTCACGAAGCGCTCGCGAATATCGGGATTATCCGCCAGGCTTGGTGCGAGTAGCTTTAGCGCGCGTTGTTTCGCCGTTGAGACTTGCTCAACGATGAACACCGAGCCCATGCCCCCGGATCTCAGCCTACGTAGGATGCGAAAGTCCTTCGCAAATACGCTGCCCACTTCGACGTCGGTTTGGATGTCCACGGTCGCGATTCCTGGAGCAAGAGGCGCGCCGGTTTTTTGACGCTACTGCGTTGCGAAATTCTGCTGAAATTGGGCCTACCAGTCGCGTTCTCACTTCACGCGGCGGTCCCACTATGAGACGCGAGAGACGTGAGCAAGTCCCTGCGTAGTTTGGTATTCAGTTCTGTCCTAACTTCGCTTTCGTGCGCCGCTGGCAATGATGGGACCGCGGGCGAGGGAGGGACGGGCGGTGAGCTACCGTGGACGACATCAACTGGTGCCGGCGGCCTCGGAGGGGCAGCAGGGGGCGCTAGCGGCGGAGGTGGTGCTAGTGGCGGGATGTCGGCTGGTGGAGGCGGTGAAGCGGGCAGTACGCTTGAAGGTGGCGGAGGCGCAGGCGGTGCTGAAGGTGGCGGCGGCACCGGCGGGCAGGGCGGTTCCGCTTCGGGCACGCTAGTCGCCGTTGGCCTGCGCACTAGCGGCGTCTCGCTGAGTCAGTTCAACCCTGCATCGGAGAGTTGGACCGTCGAGGAGTTTCCAGCGCAACCCTCGGCCAGGCCAGCGGTGGCCTTGCGTGGGGCAGCTGACGGGCTTGCAGCATTTCGCAACTCGGGCCAGCTCTTTTATGCCCCGTTCGATGCGGGAGGGTGGGCCGCTCCGCTGGTTGTCGGAGCGGGCATTACCACGCGCGCAACGCCCGCTGTATCGAGCGGGCCAGTGAACGTGAACGTCCTCTTCCACGGTGATGACTTCAAACACTACTTTGGCGCGTTCGGCGCTTCGTCGTTTAACCCGGCGGCAGAGCAAGTGGGCGATCCGCAAAGCTTCGGACCAGAGCCGCCTGCCGTGGTGTCGGTTGGGGACGAGGTGTGGGCCGCCTACACGGGGGACAACGGTGACCTCTTCACTCAACGCCGGGTGGCGGGCGTGTGGCAGGCCGCGGTTGCGCAAGGCTTGGGCGGCACGGTTCGGCTCACGCCCGCATTGACCGCGCTCTCGAACGGGACGGTGCTGCTCGTGTTCAATCGCACGGGTGGCTCGGTCGTCTCTTTCCAGCGTTATAGCGGCGGGGTCTGGTCCGCGGTGGCCGATGTGCCCTCAGTGTTGAGCGACTCGCCGGTGAGCCTTGCGTCGCTGCCGTCGGGCGGGGCTGCGTTGGCGTTTCGGGGGACCAACGGGCTCTCCTACGTTGCGCTGTTCAACTCCGGCATGGGGAGCTTCGGTCTGCCCGTATCCACTGGCTTGGGTTCTACCCCCAGCACGCCAAGCGTAACGGCTGGCTTGGGTGGGTTCGCTGTCGAGCTGCTCTATATCGACGGGGCGAGTTCGCAGGTGCGTCACGCGCGCGGAAGCAGCGCCTTGGTGTTTGGCTCGAGCGTCCCTGTAGGCGGGGTTGACGCCTTTGCTGTCGCTGCGGCCGTTGCAGAGTGAGACGACGAAATTGGTGGCAGCTCGAATGAGGAACGAATGCCGCTTGCTGGGCGTCGTCCAACAGAACGGACTACACTGTGCCGGAAACCCCGACCACTTTCTTCTCGGCCCGCCTGCGGGGCCGAAGAGGCTGCTTGACAAGCCGAACGTTTCGGCTCCGAATGGCGCCGCACAACCAGGTTTTTCTCGGAGGATTCTCATGAAGGTTCGCGGATGGATCTTTGCTGCTCTCGCTCTCTCGTTGGCTGGATGCCCTGAAAAGAAGGAAGAAAGCTCCGACGAGAAGACGGACAAGAAGGACAAGGACAGCAAGGACACCAAGACTTCGACCACCACATCGGAGACCCCCGTAAAGACGGCTGCTACCCCGCCTCCGGTAACGACCGAGACGGCCCCGGTGCCCGCGGGTATCGAGCCGAGGATCAAGGCCGAGATCAACGAGCGCGCCGACGGTATCGAGGGCAAGCCGATGTCCGGTCCCGGGGCCGTGGCGACCATCAACTCGCCCAAGGAGTGGACGCTGGCTGCCGCCGACAACTCGGTGTCGAAGTCCAAAGACGACAAGGCGCGCGTGGCGACCACCGGCGTCGTGGGCGATCCGATGACGAAGATGACGGCCCTCTCAACGGCCGCTGGGCTCTCGGCTTGTGAGTTCGGGCCCGCTGAGCAGGTCACGGTCGGTAAAGACAAGCTCCCCGCTGTGGCTGCAGACGGCGTTTGCACCCGCGGGGCCGGCAAGGTGAAGGCTGCTTACATGGCAGTCGGTAATCTGCTGGCCCTCGGTTCGTGGGACCAAGACGGTGACAGCGCCACGGTCTTCGGTGCGTTCCGCTCAGCAGCCAAGTCCGTCGGTGGCAAAGATGAGATCGGTGCTTGTTGCGCGGCGCTCGCACAGAACGCCAAGTCGGCGCCCCCCCAGCAAATCCCGATGTACATGATGGCTGCCGGGACCTGTAACAACCTGCGTAGCAACCCCCAGGGTCGTGCGGCGCTCGGTCAGGTTCGCGCGGCGTTGGCCGGGGCGAGCATCCCTGCCGCTTGTCGTTGAGGGCGGCAGCAACGCGCCATCACCGGCTCATACGCTGTCATCGCAGCGAATTTGAACGGTGACTTGAAACGTCTTGTCGGTGACTTCCTGGGCCCCAACGGTGGGTGGGCCCAGGGGCTCACCGACTGCGCTTTCGAACGTCGCTCGCATATCCCAAAGATCAGCATCGAGCTGGATGCCGCGATCCCTTAGGTCCTCCAGCGCCAACAGTGCATCGCTCGCCGCGACCTTGCTTCTCGGTAGTTGCCACGTCCAAACCACTGCCGGCCGGGAAACGCGCTGCCATGGCTTTCGATAGGCGATCTCGACGCGGTAAGGGCGCGGCTCGGTCACGCTGCTGCTCGACACAAACGTTCGCAGCTCGTTCGTTGGCCTGGTTCGCAGGTAAGCAGAAGCAGCCCCGTTGTTGCTAAAGAGTCGACTCTCGGTGCGGTCTCCGAGATCAAACGTCCAAAGTTTGCCGCGCATCCGCTTACCGGGACTGACCTCTGCGAGCAGGCCTTCGCGCGCCACATGCTCCCCGCTCACCAGGTTGGCCCACTGCAAGCACGCCTCTGTGTCGAGCAAGCCGCAGATGACCCACTGCTCCGATACGCGAGGGCTGCTATCCACTTCAATGGTGGTCTCGACCCTCCTCAGGATGGTGCCTATCCAAGGCGCGGCGCGGGCGAGCGTTTCTCGTGAGCAAATCTTGGGTTCAGGGCTCTCGACGAGTCGTGGTGCTCGTTCCAAACTTGCCGGGAGTGGCTTGGCTTCCGGAAGCTCGCTACGACATGCAAGCAGGAGCAGCAGTCCTAGCGGGAGTCCGTGCCGAATCGCTTTCACGCTGACGTCGGACACGCCGCACGTGAGCGAGTTCCGGTAACTTGGAGCTCGAAGGCCGGATCGTGTGAGTTCAACGCTCACTGGACATCCCCACGTCCCCCAACGGAAGGCGAAGATCTCGAGCCGAATCAAGCGTCCTCGGCTACGCTTCTGCTCATGGCTCTTCGCACTATTTTTTCGATCTCCTTGGGCTCTGCTTTGGTTCTCGGCGCGACGCTCGCTGGCTGTGGTGATGATACGGGAACGGGTGGTACCGGGGCTGGCGGGAATCCCCCGGCGCCCTGTGAGGCCGCAACTGAATGCCCGAAAAGCCCCTGCGAGCTTGCGACGTGCACGGACGGGGTTTGCGGTACGGAGCCCAAGCCTGATGGCACGGCCGTTGACATCCAAACGGGCGGGGATTGCAAGTTGGAGGTTTGTGATGGCGCAGGCGCACTCCGCTTCGAGGTCGACTCGACCGACGTCCCGACGAACGACCTGGACTCCTGTGAGGTCGGCACGTGCGAGGGAGAACTTCCTGGGATTGCGCCTGCCGAGTTCGGCTCCGAATGCAACGGAGATGGCTTCTGCAACGCGAACGGCGACTGCGTTCAGTGCATCGAAAACGCGATGTGCGAGTCGATGGTATGCAACCAAGACAACGGCGAGTGTGCTCCTGTTCACTGCGGCAGCAGTGTGCTGGACGGGAATGAGACCGACGTCGATTGTGGTGGGTCGTGTGCCCGTTGTGCTGACGGCCTCAAATGCAATGAGGGCAACGACTGTCAGAGCGATGTGTGTGAAGGCGGGGAATGCCAAGTCCCAACCTGCAAAGATGGCGAGCGCAACGGCACTGAAACCGACGAGGATTGTGGCGGGGATTGTCCGGCCTGCGCCCTTGGCAACAACTGCATGGTTGGCGCAGACTGCTCGAGCACGATCTGCAAACAAGGGGTGTGCGGCCAGGTCAACGACTGTGATCCCACCTCCTCGGTGGACCTGACTGGCCAGGCGGAAGTTGCCATCGCCTTTGGCGGCACGGACGGGAACAACTACAACCCGCGTTGCGTTCGGGTTTCCGAGGGAACCGTCATCACCTTCAACGGTGATTTCTCTCTGCACCCCTTCGTCGGCGGTGAGGTGGTCAACGGAGTGAAGGCGCAAGCGGCAAGCGGTCCCTTCGTTCCGGCCACCAGCTCCGGGATGACCAAAGACTTCACCGCTAGCGCGGAAGGGAACTACGGCTTCTATTGCGAGATCCACGCAATCGGCGGCATGAACGGCGCTGTGTTCGTCGAGCCCTAAGCGCTCTCGACGAGCCGCTGCGCCGTCTCGCGCAGTACCGTTTCGGTGACGGGGGAAGCCAGCCTTCCCTCGGCGAAATCTGGGCGACCGCCACCGCGGCCGCCCAATTCTTTGGTGAGCTCGCTCAGCAGTCGGCGCGCTTCAATCGGTTGGTGTTTGCCGCTGACGACCACCAACGGTCTTCCGCTGGGAGGTGCGTCCATTCCAACCCCCACCACCCCGCGCACGCCCTCGCGAGCTGCGGTTCGGGTGGCGACCTCCCGAACCATGGCCGCATCAAACGACTCGGCAAGAAAGACGACCAGCGAAGCCGTTGCGAGCCCAGCTGCATAGGATTCGGTCAGGCGCGCGCGCAGCTCCCCACGTTCCCGCCGAAGTTCGGAGAGCTCGCTGCGAAGCCGACTGACAGCGCTCTCGGCGTCTTCCCCTCCAGCGCCAAGCAGCACCGCGAGGCGCGCGAGTTGTTGCCTCTGTTCGCTGAACTCGCCTCGTGCGCGTGGGCCAGCGGTGAAGCGTATGCGCGTGAGGCCCTTGTGCTTCTCAGTCCCGGTAATGGCGATGACGCCCATCTCACTGCTGCTCGTGCAATGCGTGCCACCGCAAGGTGTGAAGTCGAAGTCGCCGATGGCGATCACTCGCACTTGCTCTTCGACCTTGGGCGCTCGGCGCAAGGGCAGAGTCGCGAGTTCTTGCGGGTCCGGGAACCAAGCGCGCACGAGCACGTTGTCATCCACGATGCTGTTGGCGAGCTTCTCAGCGCGGGCCAGAGCAGCCGCTGAAAGCTCGTTGTGCGCGACGTCGATGGTTGCAGCGGAACCACCAAGGCGAGCCGAAACGGTGGCGCCGCAGCCCTCGAGCTCGAGGGCTCGCGAAAGGCAGTGTTGGGCCGTGTGAAGCGCCGTGTACTCGCGGCGCCTCTGCAACTCGACCTGGGCGACCACGGCCGAGTGTGCGGCTAGCTCGGCGAGCTCCCCGCTCACGCGGTGGCGCACGACCCCGGCCTCGTCGATCTGGACGTCCTCAACGTTCAAGCCGCGCCCAGCGAGCGTGAGCGTGCCGCGATCCGAAGGTTGCCCGCCTCCCTCGGGGTAGAACGCCGTGTCCCGAAGCACCAGGTAGGTGTGACCGCCTTCCTGTTGGATCGCGACGATCTCGGAGCAAAAGCTGAGCTCACGCTCGAAGTAGAGCTTGCGTGTGGCGGTGAGCTCAGCCATCGATTTCAGCGCGCGAAGGGCTGCTTGCCTGCGAACTGCTCAGCGTCCCCGAGCTGGTAGGCGATGCGTAGCAGCTGATTGTACTTGGCCGTTCGATCCGAGCGCGAGGCCGAGCCGGTCTTGATCTGGCCAGCGTTGGTTGCCACCGCGAGGTCGGAGATGAATGAGTCTTCGGTTTCCCCGGAGCGGTGAGAGATGATCGCACCGTAGGAATTGCGCTGCGCCAAGCGAATGCAATCGAGGGTCTCGGTCACGGTGCCGATCTGGTTCAACTTAACCAGGATGGCGTTGGCGATGCCCGCCTCGATGCCCTTCTTGAAGCGCTTGGGGTTGGTGACGAACAGATCATCCCCGACCAGCTGAACCTTCTTGCCGAGCGCCTCGGTCAGCAGCTTCCAGCCCTTGTCATCGCCCTCGGCGACGCCGTCCTCGATGCTCACGATCGGGAACTCGTCGCACCAGGTCTTGTAGATCTCGACGATCTCCTCGCGCGTCTTTTCCTTCTTGTCGAAGGTGTAGCGTTCCTTCTTCTCGTCGTAGAACTCAGACAACGCTGAGTCGAGCGCTAGGCTGATGTCCTTGCCCGGCTTGTAGCCGGCGGCTTCAATCCCGCGCATCAACGCCTCCAGCGCCGAGCGGTTATCGGCCAGGCGCGGCGCGAAGCCGCCCTCGTCTCCAACTGCGGTCACCATGCCGTCCTTCTTGAGGATGGACTTGAGCGCATGAAAAACCTCAACGCCCATACGCAGAGCTTCGGCGAAGCTGTCAGCGCGGTGGGGGACGATCATGAACTCTTGGATCTCGAGCCCGCTGTCCGCATGAACGCCGCCGTTGAGGACGTTCATCAGCGGGGTGGGCGTGGTTCGCGCTTGAACGCCACCGAGGTAGCGCCAGAGCGGCAGGTCGATTGCGTCGGCAGCTGCGCGCGCGACGGCCATCGAGGTCGCGAGAATCGCGTTTGCGCCGAGCTTCTCCTTGTTGTGTGTGCCGTCGGCGTCGCACAAGACGCGGTCGATGGCGGCTTGGTCCAGCGCATCCATCCCTGAGATGGCGGGGCCGAGCACGTTCTCTACGGCTTTGACCGCACCCAGGACACCCTTACCGAGGTAGCGCTTCTTGTCGCCATCTCGAAGTTCCACGGCCTCATGCGCTCCCGTCGACGCACCGCTCGGAACGGCGGCTCGTCCCCAACCGCTTGTCGTGGTTACTTCGACCTCGACGGTCGGGTTTCCGCGCGAATCCAAAACTTCGCGAGCAAGGACGTTCTCGATCTCGGACATGTGCAATCTCCTATTTTTCTGCCTCACCGGCCAGGAACACTCGAACGCACCTGGGCGCAAGCGCTCCCAGCTCGCAGCGAGGGCGCAGCATAGCGGAATTCTCACGCGGGTTTCGACGGCTGTTGTACTCTCCGGCCCCGTTCGTGAGCGAGACAGAGTCCATCGGCGTATTCGGTGAGGAGCTCATCCTCTGGGTGTGCATTTTGCGGCAATCTCCGCGCCGCCCTCAAGCTGATCACGTCTATCGACAAGCCAACTTCCTGCTCGACGAGCTGCGCCAATCGAAGCAGGCGCAGCTCCTGCCCATCACCAGCGCGGAGGACGGCATGTTCGCCGTGGCCGCACTGATCGACGAGATCGCTATGTCGCTGCCCGACATTCGGCCGTGGTGGAGCCAGAACATGCTGCAAGCGCGCCGCTTCAACACCAACAATGCCGGTGTTGAGTTCTACCAACGGCTCGACCGGGTGAGGCAAGGGCCCAAAACCATCCTGGCCACGTATGTCGTCGTGCTCGGTTGCGGCTTCCTTGGGCAGTACGGTTTGCCCGGACGCGATCCGTATTTGCTCAATCAGCTGCGGGCGCAGCTCGCTCGCGAACTCGGGGTGGACGCCGATCGAGACGTTATGTCCGGCGCTATCAAGGCCTACCGTTATGACGCCATGCCGGCCGAGTTCCTGCCCAAGGAGCCGATCTGGAAGACGGTCTGGGTGGGCCGGCTCGTGGCGGTGATTCTGCTGTTCGTTGGGGGGATCTTGCTGGGGTACGCGCTCGACGCGTACATGAGGCTCAAAGGATGAGCGGCTCATTTTCCGCGGAGCTAGCCAGGGTTCAGTCGCGCATCGGCAAGAGCGTCTACTCGGTGCCTTGGTACCTGGTGCTCGGTGAGCCTCTGGTGGGCAAGTCCACCTTCTTACGCACGTCCAATTTGACGATGCGTGAAGCCCCGATCGAGGGCCAGTATTGCCACTATTGGCTGGCCAACGAAGCGGTGATGATCGAAGCGCGCGAGCCGCTCGTCGGGCCCAACAAGAACCTCGCGCTGCTGCGTGACCTGATCGAGGGTGTGCTCAAGTTACGACCTCGGGAGCCGCTCGATGGCATCGTCTTGGTGATGAGCGCGACCGACATCGCCGAGCGCGTGGAGGAGCCTCTCGAGGAGCACGCCCAACACTTGCGGAGCTACCTGATCGAGGTTTGTCGCACGCTGCAGGTGGATATTCCGGTGTACGTGGTGATCAATCGCTACGACACGCTGTGGGGCTTCGCCGAGGTCTTTTCGTGGAACGCCGACCGGGCAAAAGAAGACTCGTGGGGCTTCCTCGTTCACCCAACGATCCCGAGCCAAGAGACGTGGACGCACGCGCAAGAGGGCCTGCGCGGCCTCACGGCTCGTGTGGAAGCCCAGTGTTTGATGAAACTCTCCAGTGAAGACGGCGTTGAGCAAAGAATCCGCTCGTTCCAACACCTGGTGGAGTCGCGGGTGTTTCTTGAGCGCCTGTTCGAGGTGCTGAAGATCCTCTCCTTCTCGAGCGCCTATGAGCGAGCGCCCTGGCTGCGGTCGACGATCTTGGGCAGCTCGGTCCCTGGCGCCGGTGACCGCATTCGCGCGGGAATGGCGCGCTTTGCAAACATGGGGCTCTCTCAGAACCCGTACGATCCCAACCGCTCAGGCCGGCCCGGCGGTCTGCCATTGCATGGCTTTTTGCGCGGGGTGGTGCTGCCGGAGAAGGAGCTCGTGCCGCTCAAGATACGTTGGCGTGACGACCCGATCTGTGTGATCGGGTTCATCCTCGGGTTCCTGTTTTTGCTCGGCAGTTTCCTCGTGCGTTACGCGCTCTGAGGCCTGCGGGCGGTGGCGGCCTAGTTTTCGCCGATCACCCAATCTTCGCCCTCGGCCTCTTCAGCGGCTTCCTCCGTCGCGGTGGCCTCCTCTGCTGCGCTTGAATCAACGGTCTCGCTTTCTTCCTCGTCGATCGTTTCTGACGGCTCCAGTTCGCTCTCGGTGGTTGCAGCAGGCTGGGGCTTGCGGCGCGATTTGTGCGGCTTGGTCTTGGCCAACGACTTCACCGTGCGATCGGCGCTTAGGCTGACCTCACCGAGAGACTCCGACTTCTCGAAGCTCTTGCCCGCGAAGAGGAGCGTGGCTGCGTCGAGGTTTCGGACTTCCTCGCTGCGGAACTCCACGGTGATGCGAGCGTTGCTGCCCCGGGGGATGTGCACCGGCTTGTGGGTACGCTTGCCCGCGCGACTCGGAACCTTCGAGCCGTCCTCGAGCCGTAGCGCGAAGTCGTCGCGAGCGACGAGCAGCGCCTCTGCCCCGCGATTCTCGACCTGGGCCCGTACCACCACGCGGTCGCCGCGGACGTACGCGTCGCGAATGGTGATGCTTACGCCGTCTTCAACGACCGGAGCGTCAGCATAAAGAGCCACCTTGGGCCCGCGGCAGCCCGTTGCGACGAGCAATCCCAAGAGGCCGACCAGGAGCAGATTCTTCGTGCGGCGGTACAACATGCATCAACGGGTAGCATCGACGCGCCTTTTCTCATTCGAGCGAGCAGGTTCTCGACCCTGGGAGCAGCTTTTCGCCGACTTTCCGATCGCGGCTCTGCACCAGTCGCTCGAGCTCCGATAGAGTTGGCGCATGTCGGGGATATTCGCAGAAGTACTGCTTCCGTTGGCGCTCGGGATCATCATGCTCGGGCTCGGCCTTTCGCTGACGGTGCAGGACTTCCTGCGGGTTGCGCGTATTCCGTTAGCGGTCCTGGTTGGCTTGTTCTGCCAGATGCTGCTGTTGCCGGCGGTCTGCTACGGCGTCGCAGTGCTGTTTCGGCTTCCTCCGGAGCTAGCCGTTGGCTTGATGTTGTTGTCGGCGTCGCCTGGCGGAGCAACCGCCAACCTCTTCAGCCATTTAGCCAAAGGCGACGTGGCGCTGAACATCACCCTGACCGCGACCAACAGCTTGCTGTCGCTGTTCACGCTGCCTTTCATCGTGTCGTTCAGTTTGCGGGCCTTCATGGCCTCGGATCAACAGATCCCAATTCAGCCGCAGAAGGTGATCCAGGTCTTCGCCATCGTGCTGGTGCCGGTGATCATCGGCATGGTGATTCGGCGAGTGAGAGAGCCGTGGGCCCTGCGCGCCGACAA
The DNA here is from genome assembly GCA_903892415.1 of uncultured delta proteobacterium. Taxonomy (GTDB): domain Bacteria; phylum Myxococcota_A; class Polyangia; order Polyangiales; family Polyangiaceae; genus Xiheicaenibacterium. The sequence continues at coordinate 55,759 of CAITIQ010000377.1, forward strand.
GCCTGTGCGCATCGCTTCGGCCATCTTTCTAGCGCTGATCGTGATTGCCTCGATCGGCAAAGAGGGCGCGAAGGTTGGCGGTTACATCCAGCAAATCGGTTTGGCGGCGTTGGTCTTCAACCTGCTCAGCCTCAGCGTCGGCTACTTCGTCCCGCTCGCTGTGAAGCTGCCTCGCAAACAGGCGGTAGCGATCGGCATGGAGATCGGCATTCACAACGCGACGCTGGCCATTGCCATCGCCAACAACGTGCTCGGAAACGCGACCATGGCGGTGCCCCCCGCCGTCTACGGCGTGCTGATGTTCGGTACGGCGGCGGGCTTCAGCTTCCTCATGAGTCGGCGGAACGCTGCCGAAGGCTGACGCGCCGCCCGTCAATTCGGGTGCGCGTGGCACGCAGCGGCTTGAGCCTGGGGGATTCACGCAACGCAAGTTCGGTCGACGGGGGCAACAGCATCGGCCGACGGGCCGTTTCGGGGCGCGCGCGCATGGCAACGATCAAGCGCCGCTCTTCGGTCGAGTCGGCATAGTCGACCAGCCGCGACGCCGCCGGCTTCTCTCCAAGGATCGCGAAGCCGCCCACCCGGCCCAAGAGGGCCAGCTGTTCGTGGCGCTCTTCCTCGGTGTGGTTGACGATCAAGAGGAGGCCGCCCGGCTTGAGCAGGGAGTACGCGTGTCGCAGCATTCGCTCGGGGAGGAAGTGGGGAAGTGGGAGTCCCCAGCGCAAGAGCGCGTAACGCAAGACGAACGGAAACCAAAAGAAGATGACGTCCTGCGCTTCGTCCTCACGCTGCAAGAAGTCGGAGACTTGGTAGCTGACGGAGTCCTTGCGCTCGTGCGAGCTAGCCATCGCTGCGGCCTCGCGCGCATGAGCTTCTCCATGATCGCGTCGCAGAGAGAGGTCTCGGTAGATGACGTCGCCATCGAGCTCCACGCCCGACAGCCTGATCGGTTTCATCCTAGCGCGTGCCGAAAGCCAGCTTCGCAACGCGTAGGCGTAGCGGAAGTCCATTGAGCCGACATCGATCGAACGCAGCTCGCTGCCGTCGAACTCGGCGAAGCAAGGTCGCACCAGCTCCTTGGCTCGATCGAGCACGTCGAGCACGTACAGATTGTCTCGATAGTGGTGACGGCTCGAGCGCTGGTACAGGTCCTCGAGTTTGTATTGCTCACGAAGCTCCTTCTCGCGAGCCTCGCTGGCGCTGCGCTCCTCTCCCTCGAGATAGCTGAAGAGCTCGGTCTTGTCCTCGTTGCGGAAGCTTACGACCCGACCTTTGAAGCGAATCAGGCGACGAAGCTTGAACGCGAGCTGATTCCAAGGCGCGCGCAAAATGATCAACGCTGTGAGGTCGACCTTTCGCGCCGTCATGAGCGAAAGGCTCACCCACACGAAGGGGACAAGCCCCACCAGCAGGAGGATGGCCTGTGTAGCGGACATGATGCTCGCTAAGCAAACTCGGCGCCGTTCACTCCAGCGAGTAGTTTCCAGCGGTTCCGACGCCCTTTAGCGACAGCGCGATGACGCTAAAGGGCGCGAGCGCCACCGCTATGGCGCTCGACGGGGAGCGGCCTCAGCAGCGGGTGATGGTGACCGAGTGGATGATGACCGGCGCGTTCGGCTCTTCATTGGAGGCGGGCACCTCGGTAATGGTTTTGATCACGTCCACCTCTGAGCACAGGCCGAAGATGGTGTAGCCACCATCAAGGAACGAGGCCTCGAGTTCCGCCACCATGAAGAACTGACTGCCGTTGGTGTCTGGACCAGCGTTGGCGTAGGAGAGCGTTCCGGGGACATGGCTCTTGTCAGCCGTCTCATTGACGAACTCGTAGCCCGGACCACCAAAGCCGTTGCCCAAGGGATCTCCACCTTGCGCGACGAAGTCGTCCACCACGCGGTGGATCGTCAGGCCGTCGTAGAAGCGGACTCCGCGCGTCCAAACGTCGGTCTCCGGGTGCAAGAAGGCGCGCCGACCTCGTGCCAACCCCACGAAGTTGGCGACACCAATCGGTGCCACCTCAGGAAAAAGCTCGCAGGTGATGGTGCCGAAGTCGGTGTCGAAGATCGCGCGCAGCGGGCCAGGCCCTTCGGGCAGCTCGGCCAGCGCTTCATCAAGCGTGAAGTCGTTGCTCTCCGGATCGGCGCCTCCGCCGAGCTCCTCAAACGGTACATCAACGTCCTCCCCGCAAGAACCTGCCCCGCCCCCGCCGCTACTACCGCTGTTGCTTCCGCCGCTGCTGGTGTTTCCACCGCCACCACTGTCGCTGCTTGAGGAGCCGCCTTGTCCGCCTGCATTGCTACTCGACGAAGAGTCTCCGCAGCCGATCAGGAGGATGGCTGCAATGACTGGTGCCGAGTTGAAGGACTTCGGCGAAAAGAGTGCGCCAAACGAAAGCTTCATTGCGTCACGGTACACGCCTGCGCGCGAAAGAACGACTTGTTGACCTCGAGTCAGCGCTCTATTCTCACGAAGGTGTTCCTTGCGGAACGCGCAAGAACTAAGCGAGGACTGATGGCTACAAGCGAGCAACCGAAACGACGCGAGCGACTCGATACTGCCGCTCGACGTGAACAATTGATCGCCGTCGGTCGTGAGTTGTTCCAACAGCGCCCTTACGACCAAGTGTCGATGGATGATGTCGCGGCGGGAGCCGGCGTCTCCAAGGGTTTGATCTTCCACTACTTCGATTCGAAGCGAGACCTCTACGTCGAGATCATCGGCCGAGGCGCGACCGACTTGATGCAGGCCTCTGCGGTTCCCGATGCCACGGCGATGGCACCGATTGAGCGGCTCACCGCGGGCCTTCATCGCTACCTCGAATACGCAGAGCGTGCAGGGCGTGGCTACACGTCGCTCCTCACCGGCGGGGTGGGAGTCGATCCGGAGGTCGTCAACATCGTCGAGTCGGTGCGTCGAACCTTCGTCGACCGAATTCTCTCGAGCCTGCCCTACGTAGCCACCGCTGTGACGCGCGTTGCCGTTCGCGGTTTCGTTGGCTTCGTCGAGGCGGCAAGCGTCGAGTGGCTCAACAACAAGGACGAGGTAAGCCGCGAGCAGGTCGTGCAGCTGATGATTCGTACTCTCTTCTCAACGCTGCAGCGCTCGGAGTAGCGGAGCCGCGCGGTAGCGCATGGAACGACGAAGCCTCCGACTCAGACCTCCTGGTGGAGGGCTGGGCCGAAGGCTTTTTTCGTGGCTTTGAGGCGGAGCCCGGGCTCACTCTTCTTCGGTTACGGCGCCGTCGCAGTTTTCAACCGAGACGAAGCCCTGGAAGATCTCGCAGACTTTGCCCTCGCTCTCGACACCTGCGCATTTGAAGGTCATCCACGCTTGCCCGCCGACAGCGCCTTGATCCTCGGAGTTGAACCAAAAGAGGCAGTTGTTAGCGGAGTAAAGCTCACCGCCAGTATCGACCGAGGCGTAGCTGAGTTGCCCCTCGATCGCGTTGGCCTCCGAATCGTTGCTGCTGGAGATGCCGCTCACCTTGACCTGCAAGAACGGCTTCTCGTCGATCTTGGCGTTGACGTCGAAGCCCCCGCCGACGCTGAGCACGCTGCAGGTCACGGTGGTGTCCGCAGCTCCGTCGGCGATCATCTCGGGCGTACCGGAGTTGCCAATGACGCCTACGCCAGTTTCATGGGTGAGCAGGCTGCAGCTCGAGCCAGTGTCTCGGAACTGAAGAAAGAACGCACCTGCCGGGGTCGGCAGGGGAGGGTCCTCACAGCCGAGGAGGAGGAGCGCAGCCAAGGAAGAACAGGTCGATGCTCGGAGCATGGTGGAGGTGTACACCATGTCCAAGTCGTGGGCCATATTCGCACTTCACCGCGGGGCTTAAGTCAGCTGCTTTTCAAACCACCCGCGTTCAAGCGCCGCTCTCGCGCGAGACGCATCAGGGACAGCGAACTTTTTGGGGTGAGTAACGGGGCTTGAACCCGCGACAACCGGTACCACAAACCAGTGCTCTACCAACTGAGCTATACCCACCGTGCCGTTACCAGCGCGCTGAATCATACTGAGCTTCACGCGCCAAGCAACCTCAAAATCTTCAATCAGCGAAAGGCGACCCCAATCAGGCCAAGGGGAAGCTCAGAGTCGCCACTCCGACTTGAGGATTGATCGGGTCTCGGCGATCTCCAGCGCGTGGGATGACGAGAGCGGTTGCTTCGTGCTCTCGTCCCAGCTCTCGAGGCCCATCATCGCGCTGACTGCAGCCTCGAGGCTGGTCTCGAGACCCTCCAGATCGTAGCCACCCTCGAGAAACAGCGCCATTCTCCCTTTGGCGGTGGCTTCGGCGAGCTTGCTCAGTTCGCGCGCCATCCACCCGAAGCCGGCTGCGCTGACCGTCATGCCGGCCAAAGGATCGCGCGCATGGGCGTCAAACCCTGCCGAGACCAAGATCAGCTGCGGCTCGAAGCGCGCGACCACCGGTAGCACCACCTGCTCGAAGGCCGAGTGATAGGTGATGTCGCTTGCGTCCGCCGATAGTGGAACGTTCACCGTAAAGCCTTTGCCTTCACCCGTTCCGACCTCGCTGGCGCGGCCAGTTCCTGGGTAAAACGGGTACTGGTGCAGCGAGACGAAAAGCACGTTGGGATCATCGATGAAGGCCTCCTGCGTGCCGTTTCCGTGGTGAACGTCCCAATCGACGATGGCCACCCGTTCGACCCCGCGCGCGCGCGCATGGCGCGCCGCGAGCGCAACGTTGTTGAGCAGGCAAAACCCCATCCCTCGATCCGGACGAGCGTGATGCCCTGGCGGTCGCAACAGCGCCAACCCTTTGTTTACCTCTCCCGGGCCGAGCAGCGCATCTACCAGCGCAAGCGACCCTCCAGCCGCGCGATAGGCTGCTGCGACCGAACGCGGCGTGAGATACGTGTCGTCGTCGAGCGCAGCAAACAGGCCGTTGTTGCGCTCGAGCAGCTCGACATAGGCTTCGTCGTGGACGCGCAAAATTTCGTTCGACTCGGCGTCGCGGGCGCCCTGTCTGACGAACTCGATGCCGCGTGCACGGCACGTCTCAACGGCTCGCCTGGCTGCCACGAGGCGCTCGGGGCGCTCCGGGTGATAGCCCCGTGCCCGATGTTCGTCGAACAGGGCGTCATCCACGAGGGCCAGCCGCGGCGGACGAGGTTCATTGAGCTTGTCCGGAGGGGTCACGGCTTCCTCATCAGTGTGCGAAGGCCCTTCGCATGACTTGCAGTGCGGATCAAATGACTCGAGTTCACTGCAGCCGCGTTTGGCAGCATGACTCGAGCCAACTCGAAGGAGCTGGCAGCTCGAATGAGCGGGCAACGTAGGGGTTGCGCGTGGTTGGCGACGGAAGATTGTTGCAATAGGGGGCGCCTGATAACGTGGCGCTGTGCCTCCTGCTGTCTGCCAAGTGAACCGCCGAAGGCCTCGTGACTGCCGAGCTCAAGCTCAACACCTTGCTGGGTGCAGAGGAGATCGTTCCGGATGCGTCTGAAGATCGTCGCTATCTTTTCGTTGGTCGTGCTCGCGGTCGCCGGGTTGGCCTTCGCGCTTTCACGCGCGGCCGTCACCGCCATGGTTGCGCCCGATGCTGCCGCCGCACCGCGCACGCTCGAGGCCGCGAGCGCACAACTGCAGGTCGAGGGGCTTTCGACCGAACGCTGGCTTTCCGGGAGAGCAGCGGACCCCGCGGCGCGTGAGCCGTTCGCCGCGGGCACGGCCAACGCTCGTTCCGAGGCGGCGACCAGCGTCGCCGACAAGATCAACGAGGCTGCTGCGAGCGCGCCCGAGCTGTTTGGCGTACGCGCCTCGCTCGTGCTGCTGGTGGACGCTCAGGGTGTCGTGCTCGGTCGCAACGGGTCCAAGCAACTTCGCGGGGACAACCTCGCTGTGGCTTACCCTTCGCTGAAGACCGCACTCGAGGGCGGCGTCGCTTCGACGGATATCTGGGTCAACCGTGAACGCAACGAGCAGCTGTTCGCGTCCTTCGCGCCTGTTCGCGCGGCAGACGGCAAGATCGTCGGCGCGGTGGTGTTCGCTAGCTCAATCACCGATGAGCGGTTGACCTCGGCCAGCGAGAAGACCAGCGGCAATCCGATCGCCATTGCGGTGAAGTCGGGCAATGCGCTGGAGCTGGTGGCAAAGTCCAACGGCTTCTCCGGGGAGCTGGCCAGCGCGGTCGCACAGAACCAGGCTGCTGAGGCCGGTATGCAAGCGCTCAGCGCCGCCAAGGCCATTGACCTTCCCGGCCTGCCTGCAGGCCACGTCGGCTTGGCCCGCGCCCTCGGCGGCTACGGAGACGGTAAGCGCGCCGTGCTGATCGCCATCAGCGCTCCCCCAGCGAAGAGCGTAGGCTCGGCGTTGCTTTGGCCGGCGCTCGGCGCCGCGCTTTTCGGCCTGCTGCTCGCGGTGATCGCCGGCTACTTGATGGACGCCTATCTCTCCAAGCCGGTGGCCGAGATTGAAGACGGCCTGCTCGCGATCATGAACGGTCAAACCAACCGCCGTCTGGATCTTGAGCATGCGGTCCTCGGCGGCATCGTGTTTCGCATCAACTCGCTGTTGAACCAGCTGTTCGGCGTGTCCGAGGACGACACCGACGAGGAAGGGCGTCCCTCGCGGGCTCCCAGCGCGAAAGGGCTGACTGCAGCGCTGAGCGTCGATGAGCGGGTGGTCACCCAAGCGGCGATCGATCCCAGCGGGGCGCTGTTCAGCGAGTCGGTCGAGGCCTATCACAAGCGCGTCTTCGACGAGTATTTGACGGCCAAGCGCGGTGTTGGGGACCCGACCGATCACATCACCTTCACCGACTTCCTCGAGCGTCTGCGTTCGAGCGAGGCCGAGATGACGCAAAAGACGGGTAAGCCGGTGCGCTTCCGCGTCGAGCAGCGCGAGAAGGAAGTAGCGCTCGTCGCCATCACCGAGAGCTGAGCGTTTTGTAGGGCGAGCTGACCGGCCGTGATCGCTGGTCAGCCCGCTTGAAGGGTCGAGCCGAAGTCCTTGGCCGCTACTACTTGCCGGGCACGCGGACGAACTCTTCCAGGTTCGGCACCAGCGTTACCTCGATGCGGCGGTTCTTCTGCTTGGTTTCCGGCGCGTCATTGGCCGCCACCGGATCGAACTCGCCGTAGCCGGCGGCCGAAAGGTTCTTCGCGAGCACCTTCGCGTCGATGAAGATTTTGACGACCTCGACCGCGCGGGCGGTGGAGAGCTCCCAGTTGGACGGGAACTTCGGCGTCGAGATGGCGACGTTGTCGGTGTGGCCGGCGACCTGGAATTGGCGGTCCGGCATCGCCGCGAGCACCTTGCCGACCTCCGCCAAGGTGTCCCGACCTTCTTTGCGAACCTCCGCCTTGCCAGAGTCAAAAAGCACGTCTGTGGGGAGCTCGATCACCATGCGCCCGTTGCGCAAAACCACCTTCAGTTTGCCGGCATCGGCCAGCTTTTGGAAGCGCTTGATCAGCTCCTGAAACTGCGCGACCCGGGCCTCGGCAGCGGCCTGTTGTTTGCGCAGCTCCTCAAGCTGCTTGCGCATATCGGTCAAGGCCTGGGTCAGGCTGCCCTTCTCGGTCGAGAGCTGGTCGAGGCTGACGCCGGCCGACTTGAGCCGGTCTTGCAGCGCGACGTTCATCACCGAAATTTCGTCGAGCTTGCGAATGAGTTCGGCCTGCGCGACGTTGGCTTCTTCGATCTTGCCGTCGCGACTACGCATCTCCGCTTGGATCCGGGCCACATCGTTTTGAGCGGCTTGAAGCTTGCGTGCCAGATCGGTCGAGCGGTTGCGCTCAAACTGCAGGTCGGCGAGGGCTTGGGTATAGAGCTCCTTCTTGACGCAGCCGACCAGACTTGCGCAGGTGAGTCCGATGATGAACGCTCCGCGGGCTCTAGAGATCATGGGAGACTCCTAACATGGCGAATGACTCGTGCCAAAGTCGAAGGACCACAGGGGCTGTGGCTGTTTCTGTTGAAGAAGGCCCGAGTCATCGCGTTCGCGGAGCCCGTTGGAGCGTGCTCGCGCTGCTCGTTGCATGTTCGGACGCCGGTCGCGCTGGGTTGCCCCCCGCTCATTCCACCGCCACGCCCGGCGAAACCGCTCAGACCAGCGTCGTCTCGAGCGCAGCGACGCCGCCCGCTGCCGAGCCTTCGCCGGCTTGGGTGGAGCTGGTTCGGCTGGAGCGTTTCCGCGAGGCGCACAATGCGCTGGAGCAGCTGGATGACGCGGCCAAGTCTAGCCCCGAGATGCGCTTTCTACGCGCTCGCGTGGCCAAGGAGGCGGGGGAGCCCAAGCTCGCCTACTCACTGACCGAGGGCCTGACGTTGCCGATGTTCGCCGACGAGGTGCTGGCGCTGCGCGCCGAGGCCGCGCTCGAGGTCGGTCCGTATGCCGAGGCAATCGTTTATTACGAGAACCGCGGTGCGGCCGGGGACTTGGTCAACGCAGCGCGCGCGGCCCTTCGCGCCAAGGACGCGACCCGCGCGCTGGCCCTCGCTGATCGCGCGTTGGTCTCGGCGCAGAAGTCCAAGCGACTTACCGATGAGCGCAGAGCGCATGACCTTCGTTGCAAGGCGCTGCACGAGAAAAACGAGGACGCCAAGGCTGTCACCAGCCTCAAGTGGCTCGCTACGCGCTTTCCCAACTCGCGTGAAGGCAAAGACGCGCTCGCGCAGCTTCCGCCGGCAGCGCTCACCGACAGCGAGAAGCGTGAGGTGATCGACTCTCTGCTCGACGCCGGCGCAGGCGGGGAGGCGCTCGCACGGCTCAAGCTTTACGCAGACGTCTTCAGCAAGCCGGAGCTCGCGCATCAAACGGCGATGGCCGAGTACAAGGCGCGCAAGTACAAGGCCGCAGCCGACGCTTTCCTCGCTGCGGCGCGCAGCGATTCCCCTCGCACCGCTGAGCAGCTCTATTTTGCCGCTCGTTCGCTCGCGCGCAGCAAGCGTGAAGACGAGGCGCTGAAGCGCTACTCCGAGGTGGAGAAGCGGTTCAAGAAAGGCACCTGGGCCGAGCGCGCTTCCTTTCAACGTGCGTCGCTGTTGCAGTCGCAAGGGCGCTACGAAGACGCGTCCAAAGCCTTCACCACCTTCCTGGCGAAGTTCAGCAAGAGCGCTGATCGCGACGAGGCCGAGTACGGCTTGGCGCTCTCGCTGCTATCGGCGAACAAGCCTGCGGACGCGCAGAAGGTGTTCGCCAAGATGGCCGAGCGCGCCAAGAAGACCGACTGGGGCTTCTTCAAAGAGCTCGAAGGCGTGGCGGCCATTCGAGCCAAAGACGAGACGGCCGCGACGCGGCTCTTCAACGAGGTAGCCCGCGAGCAACCCTTGACTTGGGCCTCGGCGATGTCGCGCGCGCGGCTCGAGCAACTCGGCAAGCCGCTACCGCCGCTCATCGGCAAGGCCGAAGGGGGCCAGGCGCTGCCGCTGCCGGTGGTGCTGCCTGCCAAGGCTCGCACGCTCTTGTCGCTCGGGCTCGACCGCGACGCTGAGGCTTGGCTCGCCTCCAATGAGTCCCTCGCGAGCCAGCCGTATCCCGCGCGCGAGACCGAGGCCCTGTGCGCCATGTACGGTCAGCTTTCGCGCGCCAAACGTCGCTTCAAGGTCGGCTCGCAGGCGGTCAGCTTCGAGAGCCTGATGCGTGCGCCCGCTCCGCAAGAGCGTTGGTCCTGGGAGTGCCTATACCCGTCGCCGTACTTGTCGCGCGTGCGCGAACTCGAGCAACAACGCAAACTGCCCTCCGGCCTGATTCACGGGGTGATGCGGCAAGAGAGCACGTTCGATCCGGACATTCGCTCGCCGGCAGGCGCGATGGGGCTGATGCAGCTGATGCCGACGACCGCCGAGGAGGCTGCTCGCGAAGCGAAGCTTGAGAACTTCCGCGCCGACGAGGTGACCGTGCCCGAGGTCAACCTTCAGCTCGGAAGCTTCTATCTCGCCAAGATGCTCGACAAGTTCGAGGGCAACGCGGCGCTCGCTGCCGCGGCCTACAACGGCGGGCCCCAGGCTGTTTCGCGCTGGGTGGAAACGGCGAAGGAGCTCGAAGCGGACGTGTTCGTCGCGCGGATCCCCTTCGAGGAAACGCGCAACTACACGATGAAGGTGATGACCAATCTGCAGCGCTATCAGTGGCTCTCGGGCGGGGACGCTGCCGTCGCACCGATCTCACTCAATCTGCCTTCCAAGACCTCGGTCGGCGAAGAAGATTACTGAGGTGCGATCGGCTTTGAGCGTGTGCTTGCTGAGCGTGCTCGCCCAGACGAGCGCGTGCTCCTCTGACTCTGCGTCGCAACGCGCGCGCGCCATCGCAGCGCCGCAGGTCGCCGGCAGTAGCGGCGCGCTCCCGAACCTCGCCGCCGCACCGACGAAGGGCTCGGCGCTCTCGGTGCAGCGCGCAGGGCAGGAGCTTGCGGTCACCCGCGTCTTCTCCCAACGACTTCCGTATTCGGACGCCGTCACCTTCACGCTCGTGGACCGGGCGGCCGTTGATTGCAGCTCGCTGCCGCGCGCCGGTGAGGCTGGCTTCGTAGCGTCGATGCTCGTCAGTCGCTATTTGAGCGCCGAGCGCGGCGAGCCCTCGCGCAGGCCGTTGCGGGTCAAATTCTTCAAGGTGGGGAATCAGCAGGTGGACGGGCCCTTCGATTGGCTCGAGCCGTTCATCGAGCCGACGACGGCGACGTTGATGTTCGGCCAGGTGGATGCGGCCGATGCCACGCTCGCGATTCGCGGCCAGATCCAGGCCGAGGTCTGTCTTCCGCCGACGCCGAACGGCAAAGACAACGTTGCTCCAAGTTTTTTACTTAGTTATTTAGGCGCCCGGCTACGAGTCCGGGGTGCGACGACCAAAAATGGTGTGTTGAGGCTCAGCACCTCGCCGCTCACGTGCAGTGATGAGCTTCAGGGGGACTTCGAACTGCGGTTGCAGGGCCAGTCGGTGTCGATTGATGGTTGGGCCAGCCCGCGCAGCAGCGACTTCCGCGGGAAGGCTGAAGTGAGTCGGCGTGGCAGCGAGCACGTGCTTTCGGTGGAGGGCACGCTCTTGGGGCCGCTCGAGCTCGAGGGCACCGTCACCCCGCGTCCCTGCTGAGGCTCAGTTGCGTCCGGGCGTCTTGAGCGCGGGCTTCTTCGGCTTGACGAGCCCAGTGCTGCTGGGCTTGCTGCCGGTAGGCCGAGGTAGCGGTGTCGCCGCTGTTGATTTGGCCGCTGAGGCGCTGACGGAAGGCGCGGCGGAGGGCTCGGCGGAAACAGCCTGTGGCGCGCTCTCGACCGCGCTCGGGGTTTGGCTGGCCAGGGCGGGTTTGCTCGAGGAAGCGGCCTCACGCTCGTCTTCTTGCGTCTCGGCGCTCTCAGCCTCGGCGGCGTTGCGCTGGCTGCTCTGCGAGGGAGGTCCCCAAAAGTAGAACGCGCCGGCCGCGCCTACCGCGAGCATCATGAAGCCGAGCAGCACGACCAGGCCGGTGTTGACCGGATTGCGCGCGACACCGGGAGCGGTCTTGGCGAAGGCCCTGTCGGTCGCTGCGCCGGCGGAGGGCGAGGCGCCCCTCGACCCGAGCTGACGTTCAGGCGCTGTTCGCTCCTCGCTCACGAGCGCTGCTGCGCTGGCGTGGGGTGGGTCTTCGCCTCGCAGCACCGCTCGAACGTCGGCCTGCATGGTGACTGCGTCGGGGTAGCGTCGGTCGCGGTCGAACACCAACGCTCGGTCGACGACCTTGGCCAAGCGCGGACTGATGGTCGGCTGCACCAGCAAGATCGACGGGGCCGGCGTCGAGCCCATCTTCATCAAAAGCTCCGCATCCGTCTCGGCCTCGTGGATGCGGCGCTTGGTCAGGATGCGAAACATGGTCGCCCCGATGGCGAACAAATCCACGCGCCCATCGACTGGCTTTGCGTGGATCTGCTCCGGCGCCATATAGGGCGTGGTTCCGAGCATGGCGCCGGTGCGCGTGCGAACCCCGCCGCCGCCGCTCTCCCTCATCCGCGCGATGCCGAAGTCGAGCACCTTCACCTGGCCCTCGCGCGTGACGAACAGGTTGTCCGGCTTGATGTCGCGATGCACGATACCTGCGGCGTGTGCTGCGATCATCACATCGAGCACGCCGTCCACGTACCGCAGCAGGTCGTCCTCGGCGATGTTCCCCAAGCGATAAGCGCGCTGCCCGAGCGACTCTCCGTTGAGCAGCTCCATCACCATGAACGGTGCGCCGTCTTCGGTGGCGTCCACGTCGAAGACCTGCACCGTCCCCGGATGGCCAAGCTTCGAGATGGCCTGGGCCTCTTGCTCGAAGCGCGCACGCAGCTCCTTGGAGACGGCGATCTGAGGATGCAGGATCTTGATCGCCGCTTTGTGACCGAGCTTGTGCGTGGCCGAGTACACAGCGGCCATGCCGCCCACTCCCAAGAGCGAGTCCAACTTCCAGATTTCGCGCACGGTGGTTCCCACCCGTGCCTGGGAGATCTCGAGGTCCTCATTGTCCGAGCCGGACATGGCGTGGCAGGCTAGTCCATCGAGCCTCAAGTTTCTTGAGCCGATCGTTGCCTCGCAGGCGCTCGACCCAATTAAGGGTCCCAGCGATGTCTGGTTGACAAACCGCCCGCGCAGTGGCTTTATTGACCAGAGGTCAATATATGGGTGCTATCCGCGAGGTCTCAGAGAGTCTGCTTTCCGGCGCACTGAACCCCGAAGAGTGCCCGCCGATGGTGCCGAGGTTTGAGCGCGAGGAAGTCGCTCCCGGGGTGCACTTCGTTTCGGCCTTCGCCAACGTGGTGGCCTTCGAGACGGCGGACGGCCTGGTGATGGTCGATGTCGGGAGCTTCCTCTTCTCCGAGCGTACCCGTGAGGTTTTGCGTAGCGATGTGAAGGCGCCGTTGCACTCGGCGATCTACACGCACGGCCACGTCGACCATTGCTTCGGTGTGGAGCATTACGAGGCAGAGCCTGCGGCGAAGCCAGTGCAGATCGTCGCTCACTCGGCGGTCAAAAGGCGGTTCGACCGTTACAAGCTCACGCGCGGTTACAACACGCACATCAACCAACGTCAGTTCCAGGTCGGTCACGAGTTTCCGGGTGAGTTTCGCGAGCCGAGCGTCACCTTCGAAGAGTCGCTCGAATTCAGCGTCGGTGGGCGCACCTTTCAGCTGCGTCATGCGCTCGGTGAAACCGACGATCACGCTTGGGTTTGGGAGCCACAAAGCAAAGTCCTGTGCACCGGCGATCTCTTCATTTGGGCCTCGCCGAACTGCGGTAACCCGCAGAAGGCCCAGCGCTACCCGCGCGAGTGGGCGGCCGCCTTGCGCGAGATGGCGGAGCTCGAGCCGGAGGTGCTGTGCCCCGGTCACGGCGTGCCCATTTGGGGAAAGCAGGCGGTAAACGCAGCGCTCATCAACACCGCCGACTACCTCGATTCGCTGGTGAACGACGTGCTTGCGTTGCTCAATCAGGGCGTGCGCTTGGATACGATTCTGGCGGAGGTGAGCGCCCCCGCGCAGCTTGCGAAGCTGCCTTATCTGCGTCCGGTTTACGATGAGCCTGAGTTCATCGTTCGAAACATCGTGCGGCTTTACGCCGGCTGGTGGGACGGCAATCCGGCTCAATTGAAGCCTGCGCGTGAGGAGGTGCTCGCGCGTGAACTCAGTCGGCTCGTGGGCGGTGGTAGCGTCCTCGTTCAGCGCGCTCTCCGGCTGCGAGACGAAGGCGACCTCAAGCTCGCCTGCCATCTGATCGAGATCGCCGCGGCCGCAGAGCCCAATAGCGCCAGCGTGTTTGAAGCGCGTTCAGCGATCTACGCGGCTCGCGCGAAAGGCGAGCTTTCGTTGATGGCGCGCGGCGTCTTTTCCTCTGCCGCCCAAGAAAAGAGCGCGCGCAGGTAGCTCCGCTTCAAGCTCCCGAGAAGCTCCACCGCAGGCTCACGGATGCTTCACATCGGTAGGCTTTGATGGCGAGGCATGCAATTGCCCGACGCCTCTCCGCCCTCATCGCAAGCTCCTCCCGTTGGATCCGAACGTGCAGTCGCTCAAGCGCGGCTGTTGGTTCGGCCGGAAGACCTACCGATGCTGGTGCTGACAAGCTTCTCGTGTCTGTTGCTATGGGTACGCATCGTGCGGACCGGCGAGGGGCGTTTCCTGTTCCTGCTCTGGAACCTGTTTCTGGCGCTGCTGCCGCTTTGGGTCGGTCGCGTCGCGTTGCTGCGACCGCGGCGTACGTGGCTTGTGGTGGCGTTGCTGTTGGTGTGGCTCGCCCTCTTTCCGAACGCGCCGTACCTCGTAACGGACCTGGTGCACCTGAAGCGAACGTCAGGCGCGCCGTTGTGGTTCGACGTGCTGCTCTTGCTTTCCTTCGGTGTGACCGGGCTGTTCTGTGCTTTCCGCACGCTCGATGAGGTGCTGGCTTGGATTTGCTCACGTTTGGGCGGCGGCATGCGCTTCCCTGCGTTGTGCGGGCTGTGCCTGCTCGCTTCCTTCGGTATCTACCTGGGCCGCTTCCTGCGCTTGAATAGCTGGGACTTGCTCACCTCGCCGAGCCGGGTCGCGCTCTCGGTGGCGGAGCTCTTGAGCGGCCCCAAAGCGTTTAACGCGCTTGGTTTCAGCGGCCTATTCGCCGGCTTTCTCGTTCTGCTTTATTGGGGCTGGTCGCGGGAGCTGCGAACAAACGCGCGGCCGGGTTAGCCGCTTACGCGAGGCCATCAACGACCGGGCAGGTTCTCCGCAGCGGGGCAGGCCCACGGCATCGGAGCTCGCTCAGTACAGCCTTCTTGGCCACTACAGATTTCACAACGGACCAAGCAACCGCCGATATCCCCGTACACGCAGGGCACGTTGCTGCGCTCCTTGTTACAGCGCGCAAACCCACGTTCCGGCGGATTGTCGCAGGAGGGTGGTTTGGGCGCGGTGAGCACGCTTGGCGCGGCGCTTTTTGCGGCCTGCGGCGCTTCTTCTTTTTCTGGTTCGGGCAGCGGTGCGCCGGCGAAGTACTCTTCATCCCCCACTCGTGAACCGCCACAAGCGATGGCGATCAACAAGGCGAAGCAGGGCAGCTCGTACTTCATCATCAACCGCTGGTGGCAGGCTTGGCCGTCGCCGTGGGTTTGGGTGCAGTGGGGAAGGGGAACGCCGAAGGGAAGCCGGTGGGCAACGCGGTCGGGATCGTCGTCGGCAGGGAGGTCGGAATCCACGAGGGCAGGCC
>CAITIQ010000378.1 GCA_903892415.1 uncultured delta proteobacterium
AGAGAAAAGAAAGGGTGAGGAGAAACAAAAAAAGGGATCCAGAGCGAGGCGGCGGACCGCCGTGCACGACAAAAAAGTTGCTCGTGCTGAGTCCTCCGCGCGCTTTGTGCGTAGCTTCGGGCTACCGCTGTGCACTTTGAGGCCGAGCACCTCTATGCGCCGGTCGACGTCCGGGACACTGGTGACGAATACGGCTTCATCGCCATCATCGTCAATCAGCTCCTCCCAACGTTGACCCGCGTCGTCCACATAGTCGGCGCTGCCCTCTTCTTGTGACTCACGGTAGAGCCACTGCACCTGTGCATACCGCCCGCCCTTGCCCGTGAGGTGCCCGAGCCACTTGTATGACAAGGGTTCCTCATCCGTGCTCGACTGTGCGTGGCGCCAGACCGCCTCCAACCAGCGGCTGGCCCCGCCCATTTGGCGGATGACGCGGCGCTGCTCTTCCTCTGAGAGCAAGGCTACCTCGCCACTCGGCGCTTCGCGGGTGCGTTTGCCTCGGTTTCGAGCGCGGGCTCGTTGCACCGGTGCCACTATATTCACATCGCCGCGCACACGCACCGCTGGTGTCACTGAATTCACATCACCGTGTACATGCGCCGACGCCACTGGATTCCCATGCACTGCTGTGCTTGGTGCCACTGCATTCACATCATGATTTGCGCCTTGCGCACGCACCGAAGCTGGTGTCACTGTATTCACATCATCATCCACAGGAGTTGAGCGCGGTCGGGCGGTCACGCTCTCCACCCCGGAGTCATGCGGGTGGAGTCGCTCAGTCCTCCGACGTTTCCGTGCTCTGACGACAGGTTCCTGCGCCGGGGCGTCAACGCTGGGCTCCGGTGCTGGGTCTGCGACGGCCGTGTCTCTGGGCCTCTTCTCGTCGCGAACTGTGTTCCAGGCCTCGGTGAGCGCCGCGAACGCCTCATTGCCATGGAGCGGGCACCGCCCCTTGTCACTGTGGAACACCAGTGCCAGGCGTTTGTATGCCGCCCTGATGTCCTCCATGGTCGAGGCCGCGGTGAGCCGCGCGCCGCCCAGGGATAGTACGTCGTATGGGCGCCCGCGCGCGTTGATCGCTTCCGCCGCTAGTCTCTCATCTCCGGCGAGGCCCGCGGTGTCAAGCCGAGCTCGCGGAGGCGCGGGCGACGAGCCAATGGCGACGAGCGCCCCCCCGGGAGTAGCGGGCACGGGCGCGGCCGAGGGCTCGTCCTGCGCAGGGGCTCGCGCCTCAGGCGGGCCCGCAGCACGTGGGCTCGCAGCCGTAGCGGTCGTTGTTTCCTCCCTCGGGCGAGGGGATGCCGCGGGCCGCGCCGGGAGGACCTGCTGTGGTTCGTCTACCACTTGCTGGCCTTCGAACGAGACCGGTGTACCAGCCGTCGGCTGCTCATCTGAGGATGCGGCCGCCACCGCCCCCAGGTACCGGCCAAGGTCGTTCTGGATAAAGTTGCGGCTGGGGTCGAAGCCTCTGACGAGCACTGCCCTCTTCTCCGCCTTGCTCATCTCCTCGAAGGCCTTCTCGCGCGCGGGGGCCCGAGTAGCCGAGGGAGCGGCGGCTTGTGGCTGCGTGACCCCGGGACCGGTGGTCGCCGTCGTCACCGGTCGCGACCCTGCCACCGGTGCTTTCCTTTGCCGTCCTCGGACAGCCCGCGGTCGGACTACCGCTCGAAGCGCCTCGATGGCCTGCTGAGCCGTGTACCGCCGGACTTTGACGCTTTCCCGCCGCAGCCCCGCCTTGTGCGCCGCTTGGTGGGCGCGCGCGCTGCGACGCTCCGCCATGGTGCGTTCCCGCCGACTCTTTGCCTCCAAAAGATCTCGCTCGCGTTGCGACTTCCGAGCGAGCTCGAGAACCCCCGCCATGTACCGCCGCAGGAGTGTGAACACAAGTGTTCCCGTGCGCACGATTTCCGCGCGCGCCGCAGCCTCCTGCTTCACGACGACCGCGGCCTCCCTCGCTGCGCCTCGCGGTGGTGGCCCGCTGGGCCGCGAGGTGGTGGTCACGCGCGGAGTTTCAGCGAGTTTGAGGAGCAGCGCCGCGAACCGTCGCGCTTCGGCCGCCATCGTGGCGAGGCAAGCGCGCACGCTGGCCGCAGCTGCGGCGAAGAGGCGCTGCTCGGTTTCGACGCTGCGCCTGGCGCGCGACTCGAACTGCTCCACAAGCAAGTCCGTCCGTCGTCGCTTGACGCCGCCGACCACTGTACCGCCACTGATGAACGGCGGTTCCGAGTCCAGCGTGAAGAGAATCGCGAGGCCGCGACTGCGCCTGTCGGCCAAAGTACGGGCGCAGCA
>CAITIQ010000379.1 GCA_903892415.1 uncultured delta proteobacterium
CCAGGGCCGACGCAAAGCAGACCGTCCCTGGAAGGAGCAGCCAACGTCGGGTTTGCAAGCCCATCGCCACAAAACCGACAGCAAGCATGGCGGCTTGGTTGTGCGTATCTGCGAACGCATCCCCGTCCATCCCCCAAGCGATTGCACCGTGCAATGAGCAGGCAAAGGCAACCGCGGCCCACAAGCCAAACACTCGAGGAGAGGCCAGACTGTTGGGCAGCGCATGCCGGCGAAGCAGCAACCGCGCAAGTGCGCCGGGGACGAGCGTAACGAGTAACCAGACGGCAGCGATGATGCTCATCGCCCGGTCGGACTGCGCGCGAATGGCCCACGCACTCGTGAACGCTGCGATTAGACCGAGCAGACCTGAGACAATGAAGACCGCGCCCAGCGGTCGCCCAATGGTCTTGAAGTCCCGGCGCCGACTCGCATTCCGAAGGGCAGCGAGTTCGTCTTCTCGCTGCGCGACTGCGGCGCGCAATTGTGCGACAGCACGCTGTGCTGCGGAGGCATCAACGCACTCGCCGGCCAGCCGCTCGGCCAATGCAAGCTGCTCGAAGCGGATGGCGTGCTCAAATACGGTCGAGACTGCGCGTGCGCGGAGCTCCCCAGCCTGGCGTGAGGTTGGCCACAGCTCAGTAGCCCGTCCCGTCGCAAAACTGAGCTCGGCTAACAACGAATGAATCGCCCGCTCATCATCAGCGGTCGCGGTCGCCGACTCTGCCGCTCGCTGGACAGCCTGAACCATTCGACCTAGCGCCTTCTCGGCGAGGTCGATCAGCACGCGCGCCTCCCGGTGCGCGAGATAGTCGGTGAGCGCCGCAGCAAACGCATTCGCGGACCGGTACCGCTGATCTGCTCGTACGGCGGTCGCTTGCTCGATAATCGCGCGCAACTCTTCGGAAACCCAATCCGGATAGGGTGCCCGCACGCCCGCGAGACAGTGCTTTCGGATCGTATCCAGATCCGGCCCCAGATGTAGCGGACGGTTGGTTGCGATCTCGTGCAGCATCGCACCCAACAAGAAAACATCGGTTCTCTCGTCCTGTTCGAGGGTGCCCTCCGCAAGTTCTGGAGCCATGTACGCGGGCGTGCCGGCTGGTCCCGGCGCCTCATCGATATGAAGGATGCCCGTCTCGGCGGCGAGCTGGCGATCGGTCGTTACGCCGATGCCCCAATCCATCACGTACACCTGGCCGTACGCGCCGAGCATGATGTTGTCCGGCTTGAGGTCCCGGTGGAGGATCTTGCGGTCGTGAGCGGCTTCCACACAACGAGTTACCTGAAACAGCGTTCGAACATGCTCGTCCATGTTCGGGTCGGGCATCTCGCGAGCGGTAAGCACTTCGCGCCAGCTCTTCCCCACAACGAGCTTCATCGCCAACATCGGCGGCCCGTCGGTCTGCGGGACCCACGAATGCACCGGAACGACGTTGGCGTGATCAAGCAGGCCCATGATGCGCGCCTCGGAAAAAAAGGCTGCCCGCGCCACGGCTCCGCCAAGAGTTAGCCGCTTGAGCGCGACGTCGCGACAGAAGACGGGCTGGCTCGCACGCAGCACTTGAGCCATGCCACCCCGGCCAAGCTCCCCCATCAGGGTGAACCCAGTGTCCTCCGCACTGCGCTGCTCCCGCTGCTTGAGCGATGCCAGCAGCGCCCCCGTCTCCATCGCCTCCCCCGCCGTGGTGGCAAACATCAACGGCCTTACGGTCATCCGGCTATCGCCTTCGACTTTGCTGCTTGCCTCGGGTTCAGTGCTCAAAACGCGCGGATCGTAGTCTGGAACCACCTCGTTTTGGAACCAAGCCGAAGCCGCGAAGGTTTCCGCGACTGGGCGCGACTGCGTCTGCTAGACCGAGGAGATGGCCAGCCTCTACTTCCGCCAATTGCTTGCCGGACGAGACTTTGCAAAGCAGGACCGCGCCGCGGCCCAGATGATGAACTTTGCTTACCTGATTGGCGATAGGGACAAGGGCGAGTGCTTCGTCGTCGACCCGGCTTGGGATGTCGACGGGCTCGTAAAGACTGCTGAGTCCGATGGCCTCAAAGTTACAGGGGCCTTGATAACGCACTATCATCCGGACCACTGCGGCGGGTCGATGTTTGGCTTCTCGGTCCAAGGCGCGGCACGCTTGCT
The DNA here is from genome assembly GCA_903892415.1 of uncultured delta proteobacterium. GTDB lineage: Bacteria > Myxococcota_A > Polyangia > Polyangiales > Polyangiaceae > Xiheicaenibacterium. The sequence continues at coordinate 2,138 of CAITIQ010000379.1, forward strand.
CGAGCTTTGCCCCGCCAAGTTACACGTACACAAGGC
>CAITIQ010000380.1 GCA_903892415.1 uncultured delta proteobacterium
CGCTCGTCCGGCTCTGCGCTGTCGGGATCGAAGCGCGTGCCGTCGAGCACGTCGAAGTCGCGATCCATTTCGCTGATCACACCGAGCTCATAACGGTCCTGCAGGTTCTTGCCGACGCCGGGAAGGTCCACGCGCACCTCGAGCCCGAGCGCCTCCAAATCGGCTCGCGGCCCGATGCCCGATAACAAGAGCAGCTGCGGACTGTTGAAGACCCCTCCGCATACGATCACCTCGCGCTTCGCGAGCACGGTGCGACGCTCGGTCGGCAGGTCGCCCGGCGCTGCATCAGCGCTCGCGCGATAGAGCTTCGGGCCAACCAAATACTCCACGCCGGTCGCGCGCTGGTCTTCGTCCAAGAGCACCCGCGTCGCCAGCGCATGCAGCACGATCTCGAGGTTCGTCGGGCACTGCGCGGCAACCGCTTGCAGGTAATCACGTGGGCCGCTGCGGGTGCCGTGATTGACGTGCAGCGGGACGAAGACCACGCCCTCGGGCACGGCGGCGACCGAGCGAGCGTCGTTGGGATCCCAGAGCGAGCGCCCGGGTGTGAGCGCCATCGTGAAGGCGTCGGCGAAGACGTGAGGGTTGGTCTCGGCCGCATGTTCGACGGTGGCATCGATGATGCCGACCAAGCGCCGATCCCAGAGCCCCAACGAGACGCTGGCGACCTCGGTATGCAACCAACCACCAAACCCATGCCGACTCGGGTTGGCCGCGTTCGGAGCAGGCTCGGGCGCGTAGTTGCAGTGCTCCAGCCGCTCGAAGTATTTGCGCATCTCGCTCGCCGACCAGCTCGGATCCTCGAGGCTCTTGGCCATCTCGTCCCAATCGGCGTTATGCGGGTAGATGGTGATCAGCGCGTTGTGCTCGGTGCAACCGCCGAGGGTACCGGCGCGCGGATAGAGCACGCCGTCTTGCGCCGCGACGAACTTTGCGTTGCGCGCTTGTTGCGTGGAGTCGGCGTAGGTGCGGGCATAAAAGTCCCAACGCATGTCGGGGTCTTCCACCGAGGCCGCGTGCAGCGCCGGCACATCGCGCACCAAGCTGGGGCTGTCTCCGCCGGCCTCGAGCAGGACCACCTTGAAGCCGGCGCGCGCCAGGTTGGCCGCGAGCGGTCCGCCCCCCGCCCCCGAACCAACGATCACATAGTCGGCTTCTTCCCCGGCCTCCGGCCCACAGGCGACAGCGATCGGCTCGGGCCTCACCGGCGCGCCCGAGCAACCGGCGACCGCTGAAACTCCTGCTGCAAGGCCTAGCTTCTCGAAGTCGCGTCGCGAGAAGCGACGCTCCCGTCTCTCGCGGCTCATGCCTTCGCCGTTCCTAGAATCTGCAAGCCAATGGTCCCAAAGCCCTGGTCCGAGTCCTCGTGAAGTTCGCTCAGCAGCTGGGTTAGCGCACTTCCGCTCGGGTCGAGCAGAGCCTGGTTGAGCGCTGGCTCGGCGGCGCCGAGCGCTTCGCCGGAGAGCGGCACGAAGCGGTCACCGGGCGCTAGTGTGAGCTCCACCGCTGAAGTCGGCGAGCTCGCGAGGCCGAACATCGAAACCGGGATGTGTTGCCGATGAGCGGGCATTCCCTCGGACGGGGCCTCCGCTTCACGACCCAAACTGTGCTCGTACAGCACCGTCTCCAGCGCACCCGCTCGGATCCGAACCACGCGAGCGATTCCGCGACACACCACGTACATTCGATCTCCGGACACTAGCGCGAGGATGCCCTCGGCACCAGCGCCCGTGTTTGGATCCGCGGCATTCATCGCCTCGAGCACACCGTGGAGCCGCTCGGCCAGTGCGTCCAAGGCAGCCTGCGGGTTCGTTGGTAGCGGTGAACGATCTAAAAGGAATGACGTCCAGTGGCCCGGATAGTTGCGCGCCGGGAGCGGCGGCTTCCGCCGCATCTTCGGCAAGCGCGGACCGTACGAATCGCTGTTCAAGAGTTCGGCGAGCGTCCAACGGCAGATGTCCGCGACGAAGTCCCCAGAGTAGCCGGCGCTTCCGCGCAACAGCGCTAGCCACGTCGTTTCAGCGTCAACCGCGTGGACGAAGTCAACGTGCCGCAAGCCCCGACCCGCCGCCTCCAAACTCGACGAAAACTGGATTTATCCGTTCACGGCCGCGCGTGGTCCCGGCAGCGAATCCCCCGAACGAACCACTTCGGGCATCGGGTGCGGCGCTCCCGATGGCGGCAACTCCCACGCCTCCGCCCGCGCGATCAGCACGCTGCGTACGCCGAGGATGACCGCTCCGTCCTCACCGAATGGCAGAGCGCCGGACGGATTGACCCCTTCACACAACGCTGGAAGGCCACGCCGTTCGTTCTTGGCGGTCATGCCGAGCGGCCGGTTGGCGAAACAGCGGCTACGAGCCCAGCGCGAGGTGCTACAAGGCCGACCATGAGCCTGTCTGAGCTGGCAGCAAAAAACGTTAGAGCTACGCTCGCGATCGCGATGGATCATAACGGTGAGCACCCTGCCATCGTGGTAGCTGACGAGCGCACGGAGCTGTCGCGACTGCTGTTTCGCGCCTACAGCGAAGGGTTGCCCACGGCTCGGCTGATCTCCTTCGATCAAATGGCACCGGAGGCGGTCAAGGCCGAGCTCGAGGCGCTCGAGGCCCAAGCGTTGGTGGTGCTCGTGCAATCGAGCGTGTTGCGCATGCCGGAGTTTCGTACCCGGGTGGAGCTCTATCGTCGTGGGGTGAAGGTGATCGAGCACTCCAATTTGGAGCGGATGGAGCCGCACGAGTTCGAGCACTACGTCGCGGCGATGGCCTACGATCCGGCCTACTATCGCGGCATCGGGCATGCGCTCAAGGCGCGGGTGGACGTCGCGCGTTCGGCCCAGATCGAGAGCGAGGGCGAGACGCTGTACTACGGCGCGCTGGAAGAGGCCAAGCTCAACATCGGCGACTTCGCCGGGCTCAAGAACGTCGGCAGTCAGTTCCCGATCGGCGAGGTGTTCACCGAGGCGCGCCAGCTCGAGAGTGTTCACGGCCGCACCAAGATTTACGGCTTCGCTGATACAGCCTTTAAGCTCAACCTCCCGCCTGAGCCGATCACCCTGGTGATCGAAGCTGGGCGCATCGTCGATACCGTCAACTCCACCAGCGAGTTCGATCAAGTGCTGGCGCTGATCCGCGAGGGCGAAGGCGAAGTATGGGTGCGCGAGCTCGGCTTCGGCATGAACCGCGCCTTTTCACGCGAGCGCACGGTCGCTGACGTAGGCGCCTTCGAGCGGGTCTGTGGTGTGCACCTCTCGCTCGGGGCTCGTCACGGCGTATACAAGAAGCCGCAGCTCAATCACCGCGAGAACCGCTATCACGTGGACTCCTTCGTCATTACCGACCGCGTGCTGCTCGATGAAGCGGTGGTCTACGATCGAGGCGAGTTCCTCGTTGCGCCTACCGCCAGCTGAGTCCTCGCCGCGGCGCCCTTCCGTCACCCACTCCGATCCCGTATGCCTAGCGCATGACCGACGAACTCGAGGTCGTCTGCGAAGGAGACGCCATCCGCTCGATCGCCTTTCGGCCCATGGGCCCGGACGACGATGATGATGAGCTGCGCGGCTACGATCCCGACCACTACGATCCCAGCGAAGGCAAGCTCGCTTCCCTCCCCGGCGCTGAGCTTTACCGCCTCGTCGATTCGAAGGAGGCCGCGCAGCTCGAGCAGCTCGTGCTCGAGTGCCCGGTCCAATGGGAGGGCAATCACGGCTCGTGGGGCAGTCACGCCGCCTTCCTCAAGCACTTATTGAAGCGGTCGCGACCTGCGCTGCGCCTGCTCGAGCTCGACGGGCACATCATGCCGCGCGCGCCGTCGCGCGGGGACGCCGTGCCGCAACTTTCGCATTTGCGCGAAGGGCAATCGGGCCCAGCGGTGATCGACGCCGGGGACCTGTCGAAGCTTTGGGCGGCAGCGCCCGAGCTCGAACAGCTGGTCGTTGCGCAGGCTTCCAAGCTCAAGCTTGGGAAAGTGGTCGCGCCCAAGCTGCGCACGTTGGTGATGGGCAGCTCGGCGGGCCCGGTGCTCAGTGCCATTGCACGAGGTTCGCTTCCTGCGCTGGAGACGCTGATTGTGCGTGTGGCTCGCGCCAAAGACGTCGCCATGTTGCTCGAGAGCAAGGGCCTCGGGCCGTTGCGACATCTGGGCCTGATCGCCGATCGCACCAAGAACAGCCGTCAAGGGGACGCGGTGATCGCGGCACTTTTGGCGAGCCCGCAGTTGGAAGCCCTGGAGACGCTCGATTTGGGGGGTTGGGACGCCTCGGAGGCGTCGTTACGTACGCTACTAGCCGCCGCCCCACGACTATCGCGGCTGCGCGAGCTGCGTCTCTCGTCTTGGCGGCTCTCGCTCGATGAGCTGGCCGAGGTGATCGAGGAGGAGCTGCTGGGTGAATTCAAGGCCCGCGCCTCGCGCAGAGGCCGGCCGCGCGATGAGACCATTGGGCGGGAGCTCGAACACGCCCTCCCCGTGCGTTGGCTGACCACGACCATCGAGGAGCTCGAGGAACGCGAGGATCGTGACGTCGTGCAGGGCTACAGCAGTGAACTCTCGCTCGACGACTGGATCGAGGTCGAGCGAAGGGCCAGTTGAATGAGGCAAGACCACTAGATTCTCGGACTCGCCCGAGTCATTGATGGCCGACAATGCGCCGACCTTCATCTGCGGTCCTATTGTTGGCAGTACTCTCCTCTGCTTGTGCAAACGGTCGGAAGCCGCCGCCCTACTACGGCGGCCCCTCCTCCGGCGGGCCCGCGAACTGGAGCCCATCGCCGACGTTGCCTGCCGCACCCCAAGCGAGCGGCGAACAAATCGAGCTGACCGAAGGTGTGCCTCGGATGACAACGTCAGGGCTTTCGCTAACCAACACGCGCAGCACCTTCAGCGGCGGCGAGCTACCGGAACCTGGTATCTCCACGCCAGCGATAGCGATCACACGGATCGCCGTGACCGCCTCGTTCGCTGGCAAAAGCACCGAACTCTGGTTCACCCTACCCTCGCCGGGAGTGGCTAGCCTCACCAACCATTCGTGGGAAGGCTTCGAAATTACGCTCGTGGACCAACGCTACGTCGCGGGCAAGCCGGTGACCCAGTTTGAGGTGCGTCGCCAACAGTGACAGCCTGCGACCTCGTGCCGGGAGCGGCAGCCTTACCGAGCTGCAAAAACGCAGCGGCGCCAAACGTCCAACTCGACCTCCCCTGTTTCGCTGTCCACGATCTTCTGGCGAAACTCAAACGCCTCACAGCCACGGGTTGGATCGTTTGGTCTAATCAATCCAGGGAAGGAGCCTTTGCATTCAGCGCCCGGCGGGAAGCTCAATGGGAGCCGTTGCGTCTCGCCCGGCGCGAGCTTCAGGCTGGTCTCTGTTGCGGCCTGCATCGGCACGACGCCCTGCTTATCCGGCGCCTCGATCACCGGCCTGCCCTCCCAGTCTAGGTGATTGGTCTGCAGGCCTTTGGGCGCGGCTTGGATCCCCTCCAGTTCGATCTGCTTCGCCCGTGAGCCACGGTGCACGAGTTCCACGCCATCGGGACGGCAGCTCACCGTGACTTCATCGAAGGCAGCGAACGGCAGCGTTGGGCCAGCCGATTGCACCCACGCAATCAGGGTCCCCGTAAGGATCACGAGACCAGAGATCAAACAGAAGAAACCGTTGAAGCGATTCGCCCGCTCCCACTCGGGCGTGCGCTCGTTGCTCGTAAGCCCACGCGTGCGGTTGGACCAACGTGCGTAACGCCACGCAAGGTCCGGCCGTTGCAAGAACAGGCCGCCGGCCATGAGCACCGTCAGGCCGAAGAGGAGGGAGATCGCTAATGCCGTACTCACTTTCGCTCTCAGCTCCTTGGCTCACTCGTGGGCAGGCTCGAATCATCCCAGTTGCCGTACATCGTGCCGTTGGCGGTCTTGCTCAGGAAGTTCTCGAGACGCTTTTTCCACTCGGCTGGGTTGGTCTTGCGCACCTCTTCAATGTTGCCGATGCGCACGCGCTGATAGAGCGCTGGGAACGAGTCGAAGTGTTGCATCGCGCCCGGTAGGGCCATCAGCCGATCGCGAATATCCGAAGGGACCACCACCGGCAGCTCGCGCAGGTCGGGCAGGACGCGCTGGCCCGCCTCGGTCATCTGGCCCTCGCGGATCAACCTGCGAGCGCGCTCCTTGTTGAGCTCGGTCCAGTTGCTGCGCGGCCTGCGCGGGGTGAAGCGTTGCGCCGTCGCATCGCCGTGGCGCTTCGCGATACCGTCGATCCAGCCGAAGCAAAGGCCCTCGAGCACTGCGTCCAAGTAGGTGATCGCGCCGGGAGCACCGCGCCGCAAGAGCAGCCAAATCTCGCGGTCAGTCGCGTGGTGCGCTGCTAGCCAAGCGCGCCACTCTCGGCGTGTGCCTGCATCAAAGGTGGTGGTTACGTCCACGGCGGTAGCGGCAGGGTAACGCGGATTCATCCGAGTCACGTCCGCAGACTGCTGAGCTGCGTTTACCTTCGAACATAGCCGCCAAACGAGGTCCTTACATCAAAGCGGGATGAACCGGGGATTCCGAGTCGAACGAGCGAGCCACAGCTCGTTAGCAACTTCCAGAAGGAGTCCCCATGTTCGACCGCAACGACAGCTTCCTTACGTCCCGCCATTTGCTCGGTTTGGCGCTTAGCACCCTCGCCTTGACTGCGTGCTCCACGACTTCGAGTTCGAGCTCCGGCGGCTCGGACAGCGGCGGCGCAGGTTCAACGGGAGGAGCCGGGGGCGACGGAGGAGCCAATACCAGCGGCGCTGAACTCGAGCCGCAAGACGTCACCATCCTCTACCCCTACCCTTCGTTGGACGAGCTCACGAGTCTGCTCACCGCCGAGTCATCCGGGGACCAGGGTGAGCTGATCCCGGAGGAGGCTTTTGCGCTGCTCCCGAGGGTGGTTTCCCATCCGCTCGAGCACGAGAACGCTCGTGAAGACAGCTATCTCGTCGCAGCGCGGGCGAACTGTGCCTACGACACAGCGCTGAAGGAGGACGCTTGTAGCGGCCAACTTCAGTTGACCTTCCAGGTGGCCGAGCCAGCGCAAGGCGGCTCCGCGGTGGACATCATGGACGCGTCGATCCACGCCGTTTACCCGCTCGACGACGCGACCTTTCTCGCGTTGGTCTCCGACCTCCGTGAGGCGCGCGAGGCGCACGGTGGCTTTGCATCGGAACCGCTCTCGGTGCACCCGCTGCTAGCCAGCCAAGGCATCGACGGTGCGTTCGCCCAGGACCTTGCTGCCATCATCCTGCGTTATGCCGGTGAGTCGACGCTCCACAAGGTGACCTTCATCACCATCGATGAGCCAACGCCCAGCGCGATGGGCGGTGAAGTGTGGACCTTCGGTGCGGTCGAGAAGAACGACCAGGAACAATGGGAGTCCCTCGAGATTCCCGCGACGGGATGACGACGAGCCGCTGCAAGAGCGCCACGACGCCCGGTCACAAGCTCAGCGATGAGGAGCGCGCACTCCTGCTTTGCATCGCGCATCGGCCGGAGTTTCGTGACCGGTCGCCGCGGCAGATCGTTCCGCTCCTCGCCGACCACGGCGAGTACGTCGCGAGCGAATCGACCTTCTACCGCGTCCTCCGAGAAGCGGGCGAGCTAGCGCATCGAGTGCCTCGAGGTCGTGCGGGTCGGTCAGACGCAGCGGATAGAGGGCGAGTGTGGCGACAGAGCGACACGTCGGCGACCAACGAGTTCCGCGATGGGTGCTGCACGTTGATGGCGACCGTCCGCGCGTGCACCAAGGTCCTGCCCGGTGCTTGGCGGCGGCGCGATCCTCGTCGCGGCGGCTCTTTGGTCTGCTTCGGCTCCGGCGCTCGCCAGCACCCGGTGCCTGGGCGCCCGTTGTGCCCGAGATAGTCTATCTCAGGCACAATGGGCAGGTCCGCACGCGACTCCGCGGTTCACCTTGGATGCGCGCAGCTGACGCAATCGACTCCTTACCCACTTATTGGCTCGTAGGGCGAGCGCTGTGCGGGGCCGGACGGAGCTGGTGCCGCGAGCAACGCGCCCATTCGACCTGAGATAAATTATCTAAGCCAAAATGGGCGGACCCGCCGATCGCGGCCAGCGACTGCTACTGCGAAGCTGAGCTCTTGGACGACGCACCAATGGGAAGTAGGGCGGGCGCGGCTCTCGACCATCGACACTCGTTTTCGACGCTGGGCGCCATGAGAGTCAACGCATAGAATCGCGTGTGGTCATGCAGCATCCACAGTCAACGCACGACATTGTTGTGGAGGGGAGCATCGGCGCGCTTCTCGCGGTCGAGCGACGAAATCGAGGTCCACACGAGGTGCTCGCCGAACCGGCCTTCGGCGCATGCGATGATTCCGTGGTGACGCCCGCGGACGAAGCGCGGTCCCTTCTTGGGCGCCGCGGCCTTCACCTTCGTCGCGGCCTCCTCGAGCAGGACGAACGTCATGACGGTGCCGCGAGCGAGGCCCGCGACGATCTCTGCGGTGAGGTAGCTCTTTCGCTGCGCACGGATCTCGAGCGGCAAGATGGAGACGACGACTGCGTGCATGCGCTTGTCGGCCACGCTCTCGATCGTAGTGCTCTCAGCTCGAAGCCTCGAGCGCAGAGGTTCCGCTCCCCAGGGGCCCTCGCAGGGCTGATTTCCCCGAAATCCTGACGGCGGCTTGCGATAACGGGACCGACCGCGCTAGAAAGCCACTAGGTCCACACCGATTCATGAGCAAACCAGTCCTGCCATTTCTGCTTGACGAACTCACCCCCGCCGTACGGATCGTCGACGTGGGCGCGATGCTCTTGGAGTCGCCTCCTTACGCGCCGCTCCTAAGCTTGCCTGGCACGACCTTGGTCGCGTTCGAACCTGGGGACGAGGAGCGAGAGAAGCTGCGCAAGGCGTCGAGTCGGTCGCACGTGATCCTCCCGCATGTGGTGGGCCGCGGCGGCCCTGCGATCTTTCGTGAGTGTACGTGGAACGCAACCAACTCACTCTACGAGCCGAACACCGAGCTCTTGCGGCGGTTCAGCGGAATGAGCGAGTTGCACACAGTCGCGCAGCGGGTCGAGGTCAACACGGTGAGCCTGGACGACGTCCCTGAAGCGCAAGGGATGCACTACTTGAAGATCGACGTTCAAGGAGCCGAGCTGGACGTGATCGAGGGCGCACCCAAGACGTGCGAGTCGTTGCTCGTCGCTCACGTCGAGGTGCAGTTCATGCCGTTGTATGAGGGTGTGCCGTTGCAAGGTGACGTGGACATTGCGTTGCGCAAGCTAGGGCTGCGGCTGCACTCGATGAGCCCGCCCGGCAGAGGGACCTTCGATCCCTTGCGGCGGAAACAGGGCGTCGGGGGCGGTCAGTGGCTGTGGGCTGATGCGCTGTATTTTCGGGACTTCATGAAGTTTGCGGAGCTCGAACCGGAGCAGTTGCTGGTCCTCGCGGTGATCGCAGAGGGCTGCTACTCCGCGAGAGATCTCGCGCTGCTCGCGCTCCAGCATTACGACGCCAAGAAGGGGTCGAACTTCCATCAGACGTATTGCTCGATGCTGCTGGGTCAGCCTCGAGTTCCAGAGCCGCTTTAGTCCCGCCGGCCTCACGTCGTACGGAGGGAAGCCTCCTGACAGCGCACTGGGCGCAATTCCAAGGGAATGGAGTCCGCAGCGGGCCGCAGCACGTGGTCGAAGAAGGGACTTCGGAGCAGGACGGTTGGATCGGTCCGACGTTTCCACTCGAACAGGCGCTGGAGCCGCGCCGCGTGGCCGCGGCCAAGCGTGTTGCCGCGCGCGACAGTCTGCACGCGGAGCGCGCCGTCGCTCGAGGCTCGCGCTACGGCTCGTAGGCCCTGAGCGTGGATACGCGCAGCGCGCGAACGACGGAGCCCCAGGTCGCACCCCCGTTCGCCGTCACGCTCCTGCCATTGGGGTTAACCACGACCCAATCGAGGCAACGCAGATCAACGACCAGGTCATCGCCGATGGATTGCCCATGCAGACACTCGCCGCCTCCACGCACCGTCACGCGCCGTCCAGTCCCGCGCGTGAGCACGCCTCATGCCCGCGCGCGACCGCTGTGCCTTGCAGTCGATCCGCTCGGGACAGTCGCTGCGACTGTGCAACGCGATGCACACGTGAGCAAGCGCGTGCACGAGCCCGTCGCTGCGACCTCCTTGGTTCAGCAAGAAGCGGGCGGAGGCACGATGGCGAGGCGATTGCACTACGTACGAGGTGCAGTCCATTCGAGAACCTCTCGCGTCGCCGAGCGACGCCTCAACCTCCGCGTGTGGAACGGCCGAACACGCAACCGTCTTCGAGCGCGTCGGATGGGTGATGGCGATCACGATCATTCCGGCGGTGGTCCTCAGAGACCGCAGGCTTGTTCGTCGCGTTGGCGTCGCGCATCTGGTCGCGCAAACCGTTGCCTTCGCGGCGTTCGTCCTGATGCCCGTGAGCGGAGCCGAGCTTCGGCCGCTACACGTCCCGACAGACACACTCAGTGGTTGGGCGCTCGCGCTGAACTACCGGATCGATGCGCCGTTCAACTGCTTTCCTTCGCTGCACGTCGCGACCACCACGCTCACGGCGATCGCCCTCGCTCGGGTCTCTCGACCCCTCGGGTGGCTGGGAGCGACGGTCGCCGCGCTGATCGCAATCTCGACCCTGCTCGTGAAGCAGCACTATCTCCTCGACGTGGTCGGTGGGGGCCTGCTCGGGGCCGTGGTCGCGACCACGATGCTCGGCTCGCGCCGGGACGGCAGCCCATCCGCCGCACGACGACGGTCATCCTTCTTCGGAGTCATCGCCTTCGTCGCGCTGTATGCCGCCATGCTCGGGGGCGCCTGGAGCGCCTACCGCGCGAGACTAGACACCGACCGCAGAGAGAAAATAATCGTTGAGGACGCGTTGTATTGTGCCGCCGTCGGTCGCCTCCCCGGGAACGGTTCCTCATCAAGGAGATTGCATATGGCTATTGCGCGCTACTACGTAACCCGGCTTACTCTCACCAATCCAGGGGCCAACGACACCTTGACCATCCGAGCGCCCAACCCGTGGACCTGGGCCCGGGTGCGCGGTATCAACGCCAACGGAGGGGTGTTGACATCCATCGATTTCCGCGGAGGGGTGGACCGCGTCAGCCTCACGGCCGTCGTCAACGCCACCAATCGGCAATTGGAGGGCAGTCGGTACGAGATCCTGATCGGCGACGCAGGTTCGCGGCCAGACGATGAAGCCTTTCCTCCGGCGGGGCAGCCCGCGCAGGAAGGAGCGGGAATTACGCTCAACAATCCCGGAGCTTGGCGGATGGATCGAGATCCGCCGCCACCGCCCAATGGGGAATGGGCCTTTTCCCCGGTAACCAACATCAGCTAGCCAACCGTGACAGACCGGCTCAGCGCGAGAGCTCAGCCGGTCTGCGCGACAATACGTTGGTATCCGCGGCGCAGCGCTCGTACGCTGGACGTATGACGCGAACCACTTACTGCTTGGTTGGTCTTCTATCGCTTTCGCTGGGGTCGTTCGGCACGCTCGCTGGGTGCGGCGGGAACAATGATGGTGCAGGTGCCAGCGGCGCCGGCACGAGCAATGGCGCCAACAACGCTGGAGGCAGTGGCGGGTCCACTGGGTCCTTCGTCGGCAGTGGCGGTGGCAATCAAACCAACGCGCTCACCATCACGCCGCTTGGCCCGTCGCTCGACGTAGTGTTTGGAACGCCCGGTCAAACGGTGCAGTTCACCGCTACACGCAACGGCCTACCGGTCAATCCGACCTGGTTCCTCAATACGCCGGAGGCGGGCACCATCGACGGCAACGGCCTGTTCACCGCTAACGGCGCAGCCGGTGGCAACATCACCGTGTCTGCGACGATCGAAGACGAGGTGGCATCAACGGTGCTTCGGCTAAACCTCGCGATCCTGGAGAACACTGCGGCCCTACCACAGGATCAGCAGGACATTCTTTCGCAGCCGGGCGGCGCCGCCGATCCTTCGATGACAGTGCCCTACCCTTACACGGGCACGGTCTTCCCGCGAGCGATCCCGGCTCCCCAAGTCCACGTCAACGGAGGCGGCGCTTCCGCCTACATGCTCAAGGTCGCCAACAACGGCTGCTCGTACACCGGCTTTCTCCCGCCCACCGCCCAACTCACCATGGGCGAAGCCCAATGGCACGCGCTCGGCACCTGCAGTGACGGCACCGACATGACGGTGGAAATTGCCAAGCTCTCCAACGGTCAGAAGCTTGGTCCGGTCTTGCAAACCTGGCGCATTGCGCCGGCCAAACTGAACGGCACCATCTACTACAACACCTACGGTTCTCCGCTTGCCGGCACCGGGGCGCTGATGCGCACCAAGGCCGAGTCCACGGTCCCCGAAGTGCTCGTGGGCAACTGCACCGTGTGCCACAGCATTGCCTCCGACGGCTCCACCGCAGCAGCGGCCAATCACGCCGGCCCCGGCGGTACGTTTGATCTTTCCGGGGACGTAGTCAATCCGCCGCTAATCTGGACCACGGCGGAGAGCGCAGCCTTTGCTGCGCTCTACCCGAAGGGTGGCGAGGTGCTCGTGGTGCAAGGCGCCCCTGGCGGCAGCTACCCGCCCAACACGCCTGGCACCAGCGGCCCCTATACGAGCGAGCTGCGAACCAGGGATGGAGTGCTGATCCCGGACTCTGGCATCGAGAGCAAGTACGCCCAAACCCCCGTGTTCTCGCACGACGGCACCATGTTGGCCTTCACCGATCGCAACGCCGGCAACACTGCGCTCAGCACGCTATCGCTTTATGACTACGACGCCGTCACGCGCAAGTTCAGTAACTACCGCGTGGTCGCCACGCCGCCCGGAGGGCAGCACTACTCCTGGCCCGCCTTCACGCCGGACAACAAGTGGGTCGTGTTCCAAACTGGCGTCGGGGAAGACTTGGCAACCTGGCAAAGCAACACAGCCAAGCTCAGCGCGGTCAACGTCGAGACCGGCGTGCTGGTACCGCTCGGCAAGCTCAACGGAGACGGCTACATGCCCGGTGGTGTTCGGGATGAGAACCTGAACTTCGAGCCCACCATCCTGCCCATCGCCGCAGGCGGTTACTTCTGGGTGGTGTTCACCTCGCGTCGCACCTTCGGCAACGTGCTCACTGGCAACCGCGACGAGACGAAGCGCTTGTGGGTCGCTGCCTTCGACGCCGACGCTGGGGACGCCGACGCAAGCCACCCGGCCTTCTACATTGCCGGCCAGGAGCTTGGCTCGGGCAACAGCCGTGGCTTCTGGGCGCTCGATCCGTGCAAGGCCAACGGCGAAACCTGCGAGACGGGGGACGAGTGTTGCGGCGGCTTCTGCAACCCCTCCGAGACGAACCCCGGCGTGTTCGAGTGCGGTGAGCCCGACGGCTCCTGCTCCGACGAGTTCGAGGCCTGCGAGACCGCTGCGGATTGCTGCGACCCGTCGCTTGCCTGCATCGGCGGCAAATGCGGCTCGGTTCCGCCGCAGTGAGCTGAGGCGAACAAAGTCGGCTCAAACGGCCCGCCGATCGGCGGGCCGTTCGCGTTTCGAACGCCTGACAAAGTCTTGGCACAGATCCCTTAGGGAACGACAGGAAGGGCGCTTCAACAGTCAGCAACAAAGCTCGCCTTCCCATTTGAGGTTCCCAATGTCGTGGCTGCAACGGCTGAAGCTCGTTCAAAAGCTCGCACTGATCATCGTCGTCTCTTCACTCGCCACCGTCCTGGTGGGCGTGGTTGGCATCAAGTCGGTCGCCAACGTCGCGGCCATGCTCGACAACACCTACAGCAACAACCTGATCTGCATTCAATACTTGGGTGCTGCTGGTCGAGCGCAGGTGACGCAATCCAGGGCCTACGCCGAGATGCTCTCGGTTCGAGAAAGCAAGCAGTTCGACGACCTGCGCGGCAAAGCCGATGCGGCCAAGGACGAGTTAACCAAGCAAATTGACCAGTATCGCAAGATGCCGTGGAGCGATCGGGAGAAGAGCCTGATGGCTGACTTCGATCGTTCGTCCCCGGTGTACCAGGAGAGCCTTCAGAAGCTTGAGAATCACATGCGCGAGGGCCAATACCAAGAGGCGGTCGCGCTGTGGGAAAAGGACTTGGACCGGCAGAAGAGTCATCTCGAGGAATTGGTTGCGAAGCTCGCCGAAGACAATCGCGTGCAGGCCGAAGAGGGCTACCAGAAGGCGCTTGTAGACGTCGCCCAAGGCAAAACCGACCTGATTGGGATTGGAGCTGGCGGCTTAGCAGTCGCGGGCCTGCTCGCTTACCTGATTGCTCGAGCGCTCCTCCAGGAACTCGGTGGCGAACCGGAGGAGGCCTACTCCTTGGCCATGGTTTTGGCGAACGGTAGGGCCGGACGAAACGACAAGGTCTTTGGCAGCGACATCTCCGCGCGCGTCCTCGCCAAGGCGGCCACGGCCATCTACCCCAACACCCGTTTGGACGGCGTTCCCGAGAGCTTCCTGCGCGCCTACTTCCTGCGCGGCACCGGCAAATTCGCTGACTCGGTCCGCGTGGCCCCACCGATTCGCCAGGCGGTCAGCTTCTTCCAGCACAACCTGATGCGCGATGACGCTTCGCTTGGCCTTTTCGACGTCGTGTTTTTGCGCAACGCGCTGATCAACTTCGAGCCACAAAAGAAGCAACTGATCCTAGAGAACGTGCTTACGCGCCTGCGACCCGGAGGGTACTTGTTCATTGGCCTCTCCGAGTCCCTCTCGGGCCATGAGCTGCCGGTCAAAGGTGCTGGCCGGTCGATCTATCGCAGGCTCTAGGGCTCTTCAGTGAACGCTGCGAGCGCGGTCTCGCGCAGCCCACGCAGCGCGCGCAGTGGAAAGAAGAAGCCTTGGCTTTCGGCGTCGGAGTTGAACCAAAGGCCCTCGGCGCCAAGCGGGATGTAGTGCTCGAGCCACGCGACCACGTCCCCTTCGTCGAGCGGCACCGACATCACGCGAATGCCTCGTTCCTCTACGAGACCGTGCTCCTCGGCGAAGCGTCCGAGCCGCGTCGTATCGGTGAAGGCGCGCACCATCGGCATGCCGCCAGCGGTGCCCGCGTGCGAGGCGATGAACGGGTTTGGCCGCGCCGATTCACCGCGCGCGATGAAGTGCCAATGGGTGAGCGCAAAGATCCCGCGAGCCAGCGCGTGCAGGTGCTTTTCGGGGTTGCCTTCGGCTTCAGCTTCACGCGCGAGGGCGTCGAAGTCGGTCAACATGCGGCGACCCTAGCAGTTCCGCCGAAGGCGGACGTAGCAAACAATTCCAGCAGCGGTTGGGTGCGTGAAGCCGCGACACCCAACCGCGATGAAGTTCCGTCGACGCCTTCTGCTTACGGAGCGACGCACACGGCGAGCGACCATGAGCCGAAGAAGCCACCATCGATGCTTCCGTCGTCGACCACACGAAGGGTCCAATTGCCGTTGACGGGTTGTGTATTCAGACCCGCGAACAAGGTCTCGGGACGGAAGCGCCCGCGGAAGGGCGCCGTACCGGCCGTGACCAAGGTGACCGCGGGATCCTCGAGGAAGGTGGAAACGTAGTTGTCCCCGCCACTGCCGTTGTCCGACGACACGTCGAGGGTGGTCCCGGTGGGGGAGATCAGGCTGATGTCGAGATCCCCATCGAACTGGTGAGAGATCGCGTTGAGCACCACGCCCACCTTGGTGACCGAACCTGTGGTTGCTACAGGAACCACGCTCAGGGTGCCTGCGGGCAGATTGTCGACGATGACCGTGCCGCCGTCGGTGGAGGTCTGGAACACGCGCGTCTCGCCTGCGCCGCAGGTGAAGTCGAGAGCACAGGTCGAGCAGCCGTCTCCGTTGGTGGCGTTGGCGTCGTCGCATTCCTCGCCCGGTTCGACCACGCCGTTGCCGCAAACCGCGGTAACGAAGGGATCGACGCACAGCGCGAGCGTCCAGCTGTTGAGCGTGCCGGTGGTCCCCGACGTGTCGTCAGCCACGCGCAGGGTCCACAAGCCGGTCGCCGTCTGGTTACCAAAGCCCGCGGCTGTCGAGATGGCCTCCTCGGGGCGGAAGGTTCCTACGAACGGAGCGACGCCGCTGGTGATCGCGGTAGCAGCGTCATCGCTGAAGGTGGTGGCGGTGTAGTTTACGCCCGTTTGGTCGGTGGTGATGTCGCGCTGGACCCCGTACGGTGAACTTAGGAACACATCAACGTGGCCGTTGTTGGCGTGCGTCACGTTGATGGTTGGGATCACCCTGCGGACCACACCAAGCGTGCCGACGTTGATCGAGCTGAGCACTCCGCCCTGCGCGTTGTCGGTGATTGGCGTCGCGGTCGAGTTGCTGAGGATGACCGGCGTTTGGCCTGCGGCACACGAGATATCGAGCTGGCACGTACTCGAACAGCCGTCGCCCGAGGTCACGTTGTTGTCATCGCAAGCCTCGCCTGCGTCGAGATTTCCGTCGCCGCAGCCATCGGTCACGAGACACGCTGCACTGCAGGTCACGCCCGCCGCGTTTCCATCACATTCCTCGCCTGCCTCAACGATGCTGTTGCCGCAGAAGGTAACGGTATCGATGCACAGCGCGAGCGCGAAGCTGTTGATGGTGCCCGCGGTGCCCGCCGTATCGTCGCGCACTTGGAGGTTCCAGGTTCCAACAGCGTTTTGCCCGAGGAAGTCGGTGCCGTTCGTGGTCGAGAGGGAGGCCTCCGGGCGGAAGGCCCCGGTGAACGGAGAAGCGCCGGCAGTCACGGCAGTTGCCGCGCTGTCATCGAAGCGCGTACCAAGGTAGTTCGCCCCGCTGCCGTTGTCGTCGCTCAGGTTGCGAATGGTCCCAAGCGGCGAGACCAGCTGGATGTCGAGGTGCGCCGTGTTCGCGTGTTGGAGGTTGCCCAGCGTGACCAGCGCGCGACGGACGCCGCCTGTGGTGGCCACGGCGCTCGGCACGTTGAGGAAGGTGTTGTTGTCGGGGATCGCGGTCGCGGTGGTGTTCACGATGACGACCGGCGTCTGACCAGCGAGGCAGGTGATATCGGGCTGACAGGTGTTTGAACAACCGTCTCCCGCGACCACGTTGTTGTCGTCGCAGAACTCGCCTGCGTCGATGTTGCCGTCCCCACAGCCGTCAAGCAGTTCGCAGGTGGCTGAGCAGGTTGCGCTGGCGCCTGCCGTGTCGCACTCCTCCTGGCCGTTGACGGTGCCATCGCCACAGAACGCAGCAGGGTCCAAGCACAGCACAAGGGACCACGCGTTCAACGTGCCCACGTCGCCCGAAGCGTCATCTGCCACCCGCAGGTTCCAGGTGCCAGTCGCCGGCAGCGACCTGTAGTCTGCGCCAAAGGTCGTGGACAAGGATTGTTCCGGGCGGAAGCGGCCAGCGAAGGGCGCAACACCCGCGGTTACGTTGGTGACCGCAGCGTCATCGAAGGTCGTATTGCGATAGTCGAGTCCGGAGCTGCCGTTGTCGGTCGAAAGCTCGCGCGTCCGACTCTGCGGCGAGACCAAGAAGAGATCGACGTCACCGTCGAATGCATGAACCAGCGAGTGAATCACGACCACGGCTCTTTCGACGCCACCGACCTGAGCCACCGAAACGGGGCTCAAAACACCGGTGAGGTTGTTGTCCGGGATCGCGAGCGCGGTGCTGTTGCGTTGGACCACCCGCGTTTGCCCCGCGCCGCAGGTAACCTCGATGGCACAGGCCGACGAGCAACCGTCGCCCGAGGTGGTGTTCAGGTCATCACACTCCTCTAGACCGAGGATCAGCCCGTCACCGCAGATCACCGAACAGACGCTCGGTGTGCCCGAGCAGCTGAAGCCAGGATCGATAGCGCAAGCGGTGCAGCCGTCTCCGTTGGTTGGGTTGCCGTCGTCGCAGGCCTCGGTGCCAGCGGGGATACCGTCTCCGCAGTTGGTGACACAGACGCTCGGGCTCCCCGCGCAAGCAAAGCCAAGCTCGACGGTGCAAGCAGCCGAGCAGCCGTCCCCGCCGGTCAGATCGCCGTCATCGCAGGCCTCCGTACCGGCCACGACGTTGTCGCCGCAGAGGGTTGCACAGACGCTCGGGTTGCCGACGCAGGCGAAACCCGGCTCAATGGTGCAAGCAGCCGAGCAGCCGTCCCCGCCCGTGAGGTCGCCATCATCGCAGGCCTCGGCACCGGCCACGACGTTGTCACCGCAGCCAGTCGCACAGACGCTCGGAGTACCCGCGCAAGTGTAGCCAGGCTCGACCGTGCAGGTCGCCGAGCAGCCGTCACCGCCGGAGTTGTCGTTGTCGTCGCAAGTCTCTGCGCCAACGATCAGCCCGTCGCCGCAGGTTTCATCGCAAACCGAAGGGGTGCCCGAGCACGTCCAACCAGCCTCGATCGTGCAGGTCGGAGAGCAACCGTCTCCCACAGCGTTGAGATCGTCGTCACACTGCTCCGCTCCAGCGATCAAGCCGTCGCCGCAGTTGGTGGTGCAGACAGAAGGCGTCCCAACACAGTTGTAGCCGCTCTCGATCTGACAGCTCGCCGAGCAACCGTCTCCGCCCGTCGAGTCCGCGTCGTCACACGCTTCACCCGCCTGAATCACCGAATCACCGCAGCTGGCGGCGACGCAGACGTTGCTCGAGCAAACGCCGCTCGCACAATCGGAGGGCGCTGCACAGGTGTCGCCTGTCGCGCAATCGGGGCAGGTCGGACCGCCGCAATCGATGTCGGTCTCGCTGCCGTTGGTCGCGCCGTCCGAGCAGCTCGGCGACGCACAAACCCCGGTATCGCAATTCAAGCTGACACAGTCGGAACCAACCGAGCAGGTGTCACCGATGGCGCAGGCGCCACAGGTTGGTCCGCCGCAATCGATATCGGTCTCGCTCGCATTGGCCTCACCGTCGGTGCAGGTCGGCAAGCAGGTGCTACCCGAACAATCTCCACCAACGCAGTCGCCATCGACGAGACAACCCTCGCCCGCCGCGCAGCCCCCGCAGGTACCACCACCGCAGTCGAGATCCGTCTCATTGCCGTTCTCGACGGTGTCATTGCAGGCTGGAACGGCACACACGGTGGCCGTGCAAACACCGCTTACGCAGTCAGCAGCGAGCGCGCAGGTCTCGCCGTTGTCGCAGGCAGCGCAAACCAAGCCGCCACAATCGATGTCGGTTTCATCCGCGTTCAACACGCCATCGCTGCAGCCAGCGGGCACGCAGATGTTTTGGTCGCAGGTCCCTGCGGGGCAGTCCGCATTCCCGACGCACTCGACGCAAGCCCCCGAGCCATCGCAGACAGCGCCACCGTTGGTCGAGCACATCGACCCAACCGCACTCGGCGTGTTGCTGGGCGAGCCTGCGTCGCAGCTGTCTTCGGTGCAGTCGTTGTTGTCGTCGAAGATATCGAGGTCGTCAAACTCGGTGGTGAGACCACCACTGCCGTCGCAGATCGCACGCAGACAGTCCGCTGGCGTTTGTGTTCCGAGCGGCACACCTGCAGGTTCATTCTCGAAGCTGCATAGGCCAGCGTCGCAGATGCGCGTTCGACACTCGGTGTCCATCCCCGGGCAGTCGCTTGGGACGCACTCAGCACCGCCGGCACCACCCGTACCGCCCATGCCGCCGGTACCGCCCATGCCGCCGGCTCCGGCAAAACCTCCGCTACCGCCGAGCCCGCCGCTACCTCCAGCGTCACCGCCCGTACCGCCGGTGCCGCCCGCGGCCCCAACGCCACCGACGCCGCCTGCCCCCGAGTCGGAGCCGCCATTCAGCAGCGACGCATCCGGGCTGGCGATCAACGAACAGCTCGAGGTACCTGCCAGGACCACAAGTGTTGCCGTCAGGGTGAACCAGCGTCGCGGTAACGACGCGTCTACGCTCCAAGTACGTAACGTGCGCATCTGAACACGTTAGAACCGATCAGGGCTTAATTGGAAGCCTCTCGAGGCCTGTGATCGCCGAGTGAGCTGGCACCATCGGCGGATAGCAGCGAGCTGGCGTACCACCCACAAGGCCCTCTAGCCTCGGCCCAATGAGCCTCTTGCAACGGCTACCCACCCTCCAAGACGCAATCGACGCGGGCCTGATTCCCGCCGACTACAAGGTTCTTGAGCTGAAACAGTTGGCGGCCATCGTGCTAATCGCCCGCATCGTTCGTCGAGAGACCTGGCGCGAAAGCAAGCTGCTCGAGGCCGATGATCTGCGCCGGCTTCCCTTGCAAGCTCCACCCGTGTCGCCCGGGAGCTTCAGCGTCTGGCTGGCCGGCTCGAAACAAGGGATGAGCATCCTCGAGCACGTGACCGACAAGACGCAGGACTTTCGCGATGTGTTCGTCTCGAGCACGCTTACGAACAACCCATCGCTGTTCGCCGTGGAGAGCGCGATCGAAGAGCTGGTCCCCGCCGTACCTCCAGCCGAGCTCGAATGCGTAGACTTGCGTGAGACGGGCGCGAGCGCGGCGTACCGCGGCGAGATGGGAGAAAAGAAGCGCCCGAACTTTCACGGCTTCGACTTTGACAACGCCTACGATCAAGCCAAAGAAGCGGTCATCCAGCTCTATCGGGGCCGAGGCCGGATCGTGCGCTCGGCCATCCTTGCTTACGCCTGGCCCATGTTGTCAGTGCGCATCAACGCCCCGGATCCGGAAGGACACCTCGTGATTCTTCCGGATCGGGAGTGGAAACTGCACGCGCTCACCGGCAGTGAGCTCATGCAGCGCGAGAAGGAACGCGAGTGAACGTGGCAGGACTCAGCGCCGAGGCGACGGTTCTACAACCTCAGTGACGGGCGAGGCGATCGCGGGCTCCTTGCGTGGCCTGGGGCTTTGCTCTGCGAGGAAGATCTGCGCGAGCGAGGTGAAGAAGCTCTTGTCCATAGAGACGCTGGCCTTGAGCGACGGTGTTTCCCCCGAACGCCCAGTGACCGAAAAGACGATCGGGCTCGAAGCAACGCCCGGCGCAAGCTTGAGGAACTCAAGCAGATCGCGCGAATCATGGTCTTGCGGATCGAGGCCAGCCAGCCGACGCAGCGGACCACCCACGGTCAGAAAACCACCGGAGGACATCGGCGTCTTAAGGGCTCCGAGATCCGAGCGCGCCGCCAGCGAATCGAGCGAAGAGGCGCCCGCGCGCAGCCCCAGCAGTTTGCGCTTGAGCGTGGCTGCGTCTGCCGAAAAGCCGTAGGCAACCTTGCCCCCTTCATCCGGAACCACAGCGACGAAGATGGTGAGCGAGCCTTGTGCCTTGGGCAGCGGTTTAGCTGCGGGACGGCGCTCCTCGCTGACACTAAAGTCCTCGTATTCGCCCATGCGCGGTACGTCCGAGCTGTCGAAGGTGAAGGTGACCTCGAGCATGGCGGAGCCTTTGGGGTAACCGGTTGGATCTTGAGTCAGCTTGAGCTTTGGCTCCTTGGTGTTGAGCTCGTCACGCTGCGCCTTGTAGAAGCTACGCATCGAAGGATCGGCGTTCTTGAGCTTCTGCTCGGCCTCCGCCTTGAGCAGAAGGACGAAGCGCTGCTCCGCTACGATCCCAGCGCGCAGAAACTTGATGAACTCGGCCGCGTTCCCATCCCCGGCCGCCAAGGTGTAGCCGAGAGCGTTGCTGAAGCGCGCCTGCGCCTCTTTGATCTTCTCAGCCGGGGTCAACGGCTTGCCCTTGTTGGCCACGCCCGCTCGCTCCGGCGTTGGGCCATGTGCGAACACCCACATGCCCGAGCTCGAGGGCCAGGCCGAAAGCAGCCCGCCAAACGCCTCCTTGTCTTGCGGGAGGAGAGGCACCGATTCCTTCTCGGCCGCGGCAAACCCTATTCGCATGGATTCGGCGGCGAACTCACGAAACCCCTCGAACTTCGCCGGGTCCGCGACGCGTCCAAAAAAGCCAACGTCAGCGTCTTTGGGCAGACGGAAGAAAAGCTCCGGCGCCGGCGCGTCTTTCAAGTTGTCCGTGTAGAGCTGGGTGAACCAGGAGGTGCGGCTGCTGAAGCTTAGTTCCCCGGAGAGCGTGGCGCCGTTCGTCAGAGACAGGCCGAGCTTGAAACTCGAAAGGTCAGCAAGCAGAGCGAGCGAGTTGCGAGCAAGGCTGCTGAGACCGGATTCGATGATCGGGCTGCTCATGCCATCACGCGCGAGCTCCTCGGTGAGCTTGCCCAGCGCCTCTTCAACCATTGGCTTGGAGGTCTTTAGCAGCGACTCGCGAGTCGGATTGACGTCCAGCGTCAGCATCAGGTCCTCCGCCGGCTTGGCTTGGGTAGGCAACGTGCGAGCCAACCAAGGAGCGAGCTCACGCAGCGAGCTGCTTTCGTCGGAGCAGATCACACGCGGCGCACGGTCGGGCAGCGCCCAAAGCTCGCAGGAGAGCTTGCTGCCGCTCGAGATGCGATACCGCCCTCCGCCGAGCGACTCCACGCTATCGCCCTTCTTCTCCACCAGATCGAGCAGCTCGATCGCGTTGCCCTTCAGCGGGATGCTGGCGGCAAAACGGAACTCGGGCTTGCCGCTGCTGAGCGAAGCGGGCTCCACAGTGACGGCCAGATCAAAGCTGTCCGACCACTCGAGGTAGTTGCTTACTCCGTCGGTTTTCTTGGCCAGCTCCTTCTCCGGGTCCACCGGCAGCGGCTGCCAACGATTGATGGTCTCCCACGACTTGCGCGGGTTGGTCGCGCGCAGCACCAACACCAAGTTGGCCGGCGCGGCGACTGGCGACGTATCCGGCGCCGCTTCCACCACACTTGGCGTTTGCAGCCCCTTCGACGGCTCCGTCGGACTCTGCACGTCCGGGGTGGTGGCGGAACAGGCTACGAGCAGCGATGAAAGGGCGAGCGAGCGAAGGAGGAAACGCATGGGCGCAACCTACAGCGAGCCCTGCCCTGCTTGCAACGCGGGCCGATCACGCGAGGCGCGACTTGCAACGTCGCAAGCCGGTGTCTTTCGCGGGCAGGAGTTTGTACCTTCGCGCGATGTTCTGGGGTCGAACTTTCGTGCGCTCGCTCACGGGCATTGCAAGCCTACTGCTGGTCGCGAACGCAGCCTGCGAAAGCAAAGGGCCAAATGAGCAGGAGGCTGCCGAGTCGGCTTCCGCGCGCGGGCAGCGCGGCCAGCGCAAACAGGGCAAGAGCGCCAGCGCGCAAGCGAGCGCCAGCGCGGCTCCAGGTCCCGTGGCTGAGCCTGGCCCGCCCAAGGCCGCGAGCGACGCAGCTCATCCCAATGTGATCGTGGTCCTCGTCGATGACCAGCGCGCTGCCGCAGCCAGCTGCATGCCCAAGCTGCGCGAGCTCGTGACGAAGCAAGGCATCGAGTTCGAGAACGCCTTCTCCCCTACCCCGCTCTGCTGCCCAGCGCGTTCGAGCTTGCTCACCGGCCTTTACGCCCATAGCCACGGCGTTCTGCACAACGGCGACCTCGAGGCCGACGACGAGGAGAAGACGCCCGGCGTCTTCGACTTCAACAAGAACAACAACGAGCAGCGGGTGATCGCACGTTACTTCCGAGAGGCCGGCTATCGCACGGCGCTGATCGGCAAGTACCTCAACGCCTACGACGAGCTGCTCGAGAAGCAGCCCGGCTACGTGCCGCCGCACTGGGACGATTGGTACGTGTTTCCGCACGCCGAGTACTTCGACTTCCAACTGGTGGAGAAGCCCAAAGGCGCGGAGCGCGCCGTCACGCGTTGCTACCCGACGAACGGACCGGGCAAAGGGCTCGGCAAAGGTCCGCCGGGCTGCGCGAACGGCGCCGATGAGACGGCTGCGGAGGACGAGAACTACTCGACCGACGTGCTGACCGAGCGCGCGCTCACGGTGATTGAGGCGGCCGCAAAGGCGAACGAGCCGTTCTTCCTCTATTACGCGCCCAAGGCGCCGCACGGTCCGTACACCTCCCCCAAGCGTTATCAGCCGGACGCCAAGAGCAACTCCTTCACCGATCAGGCGCTTACGCGCATCTCCGACTGCTCGCTCTACGACTGGAAAGACCGGCCAGCGAGCTTCATGGAGCAGGACGTCAGCGACAAACCGCGCTGGGTGAAGCAGGTCTCCAAAGACAACGAAGAGCGCGTGTTCGACGAGCTACGGCGCAAACAATTGATCTCGGTCTTGGCTGTGGAAGACGGGCTCGAGAAGATGACGCAGAAGCTCAAACAGCTCGGCATCGACAAGAACACGATCATCATCTACGCCGGCGACAACGGCTTTGCCTGGGGGGACCACGGCTACAAGGGCAAGAACTGCGTCTACGACGAGTGCATCAAAGTCCCGCTCATCATTTACGATCCACGCTTCCCCGGCGGCGGTCGCAAAGAGCCCGCCTTTGTCATGAACGTGGACCTGGCGCCGACCTTCGCCGATCTGCTCGGCTTCAAGTTCCAACCCGACAAACCGCTCGACGGCCGGAGCTTCGCCGGGCTGATCAACGGCAAGGGCGCGCAACTTCGCGAAGAGATCCTGATCGAGTGTTGGGGCACCGGTAAGAAGGCGCACCCACCCACCACAGCGGGCGTGCGCGGGAAGAAGTGGAAGTACGTCGAACACTACGAGGACGTCGAGCGCAAGGTGCCCGAGCGGGCCAAAGGAGACGTCGTGCGCGAGCTCTACGATCTCGAGAAAGATCCGCACGAGCTCGACAACCTCTTGGGCCTCAAGAAAAAGGAGCTGACCGAGAAGGGCTACGACGCCAAGACCGTGGACGCGGTGGTGGCGGAACAGAAGCAGAAGCTGAGCGCGATGAAGGGGCCATGAGACGGGGGCTGCGAACAACGTCAATTGCGCTGATCGTGACGGCCGCGAGCTGCTCGTCGGAGCCTGCGAACAACGGTGGGCCCAGCGGAGCCCAGGCAGACTCGGCCTCGGCGCGAGCGCCGCGCAGCAAAGGCTCGGGGCAACGTGCATCGGCCAAGGCCGAGGCTGCAGAAGCCAGCAAGCCGAAGGCGCTCAAACTCATCAGCACGACCAAAGTCGAGCAGCTGATCGGCGATACCGACAAGGCCACCGGCAGCGCTACTCGCCAGCAGACCGAGCGCCGCTTTGGCATCGCTGGTACCGACCTGGGCTACTCCTTCGAGCACGACGGCGCCGCGTACTTCCTGTTCGGTGACACGATCCCAAACGGTGGCGATGGGCTCGGCCGAACCACGTCGCAAAGCAGCACTGACTTCGCCTTGGACTTCGTCACCGCGGAAGATAGTCGCTATCTACGAGTCCATCCAGTCGGCGAAAAGTTGGGCGGCTTCGAGGTGCCGGTCAGCGGGCTGAGCTTGAACGGCACCATGTACGTCGTATGCAAGACCAATCACTCGCGCGATGAAGACGCTCCCACCGACATCTCGGTGCTCACCCGCTTCGCCCAGCAGCCCGCGCGCTTCGAGCGCATACGCGAGATCTCGCGCCTGCCGGAAGGCCGCTTCTCGAAGCTATCGATGTTGCTCGCCCCGCGTGAGTTCCCAGGTCTACCGTCAGGCGGGCCGCACGTGCTTTTGTGGGGCACCGGGCGCTACCGCAAGAGCGCCCCGTATCTAGCGGTGGTTCCTGCCAGCAGCTTTGAGTCGGGCGAAGGCACGCGCTACTGGTCGGGGACGCGCAAAGGCCAGCCTGAGTTCTCGACGGCCGAGTCGCAAGCAGCTGCCCTGGTGGATGAGTCGACCCTTGGGGACCTCTCGGTTACCTGGATTGAGCCGCTGGGGCTGTTCGCGATGCTTTACGATTCTCGCAGCCCGCAAGGCCTCTTCCTACGCACGGCGGCCATGCCCTGGGGACCGTGGAGTGAGCCAGTGGCGTTGCTCGAGGGAGCCGCACCAGAACTGGACCGGCTGCGCTACAAGCCCGGAGCTTCCCCCACCAGCATGGCAGGTCCGGTGATCGCCAAGGGCAAAGATCCAGCGGAGCTAAGCGGTGGATTGTATGCACCGTACGCAATCCAACGCTTCACCAAGGTAGGTCCTTCGACCTTGGAGCTCAGCTACGTTGTTTCAACATGGAACCCGTACGTGGTGTTGCTGATGAAGAGCGAGCTTTCGCTACCGCGATGAGCTCGAGAGACACGTACCCTCGCAAGCTTTCCTCGGAGCAGCAGCAATGAGCGATATGGTGACGGTCGGCAGCTACCTCGATCCGATGGACGTGCAGTTCGCGCGGCTCCACCTGGAGGAGCACGGCATCCGGGCGGCTGTGGTGGAGACCTCCAACTTCGATCCAACCTTGATCGGCGTGAGCGGCGGCATCCGCTTGCAGGTCGCGGAGAAGGACGAGCTGCAAGCACGAACGTTGCTGCGCGCCTTGGCCAATGAGCGCACGGAGATCGACCCAGACGCCGATGCGGGCGAGGTCCGTTGTCCGCGTTGCGAGCTTGCGTATTGCTTCTTCGAGCCGCCGAGCCTGCGCGGCGTCGCGCCGGGCGCCACAGAGCTGGGCGTATTCGTCGCGGCGATCTTGCGCTTCGGTCCGAAGCGCTGGACCTGCCACAAGTGTGGTCACCGTTGGGACGATCCGAACGAGGGCCCCAAGCGGCCGACCGTGCTCAAGCCGGGGGATCCGCGGCCGGTGTTCCGACTCAAGCGCAGCGCACCGGGAATGGGCGCGTTCATGGGCTTCATGGTGGGCGCCGGGTTTGTATTGGCCAGCGGCTTCGCACCGATCCTCGTGCTGCCTGCGGCCGCGTTACTTGGCTACCTGATCGGCAACTCGCTCAATCGCGACGTTTGCTCCGAGCCGTCGTGTCGCAAGCAGCTGCCAGCCCACGCCGAGACCTGCGAAGGTTGCGGAGGCTTCGTTGCAGGCGAAATTCGACGCGCCGCCGAACACTTCGCCGAGGCCGCTGAGGCGCGCCGCGAAATCGTGCGGATGCGCAAAGCTCGCAAAACAGCTCGGCGCAAGCGCGCCGAAGCCAGTGGCGGCTGAATGCTGCGGGATGACCGCCGGAGGGGGATGGGCACCGCCGGGATGCGCCGCGGGGAATGGGCGCCGCCGCGGGGATAGGAGCGCGCCGCCGGGGATGCGCCGCTGGGAATGGGCGCCGCCGCGGGGATAGGCGCCCGAAGTGGACGTTTTGTTGAGTTGGAGGCCCGATCCCTTGACGATCGACGGCCGAATTCAACAAAACGTCCATTTCGACCGGCCATCCCCTCGCGCCCCCTTTCGTGGCGCTCGCGGGGAAAGTTACCTCCAGCTGAGCACGCAGGTCATCGAGTCGTCCCCGTCGTTGCCACCGGAGGTCACCGTCGCCTTCGCTTCCTTACCACCACAAAGCTCGATCAGGGTCTCGAAGCTGCCCAACATGTCCTCCCAGGTCCCGTGATTGCAACCCTCACACTGGCTGAAGCGGATGCGCGCCACGCCCTCCCGATTCTCCTCGACCTCGACCTCGCCGCCCTCCGCGATGAGTGAGTGTAGGCGCTTCAACTGCCCCATCGGGGTGTTGGGCGAGAGAAACCGAAGGATGAAGCGATAGAGGTGCGTCACGTCGTGACGCGTGGCGCGCCGCCCGATTTCGCGCGATATCGCTACGCCGTGAAGAGACTGCGCTGCCTGGTGAAGCGCGCCGTACCACTCCATCGGGTACCAACCGATCGACAAGATCTCACGGTTACGCAGCTTCAGCGCGAGCTCGCTCGGGAGCAGGGGCATCAGCTCAGCCATCACGGTTGGTCCCTTGAGCTCAACGAGCGTACGTTCAAACCCAACGAACGACTGCCCCTTCACGCGAATGCCCATCGCGTTGCATCCTAGCGTGTCGGTGGCCCGCGCCACGCCTCTACCTCGCGCGGAGACCGAGCCACGCTCGAGTGCGGCGGCTGACGCGCTCGAGGACGAGCGAGCTCAGTTCCATTCCTTCGAGCCGCCGCGGGTGGTGAGCGCGGAGATGCGCGCGCTGAGCTCCTGGATGGTCTCTTCACGTGTGACGGGGCGCTCCTCCTCGGCGAGCGCGCGGTTCTTCGTCGCGTTGACTTGATAGGCGTCCCGGTGTTTGCCGGGCTTCTCACGGTCCGCAGCGCGTTCCCAAAGGTGAGCGGCGTCTCGATACGCCTGCGTGCGCGCCATGTCGTCGGGCGCCTCCTCGGCTTTGAGTTCGGCGGCTTGGGCTTTGACTACGTACGGGTTTCTTCCGAAGGCCATCCCAAGGACCTAGCCGAAGCAGGCCGCAGCCGGCCGAGCAAATGTCCGAGCCAGGTCGAACAACGTCCGATCCAAGGGCTCGAGCCGCGCGATCGGGAAGCCGTGCCTCTCGATTCACCCGCCGCTGGGGCTCAGCATGAACGGCAGCTTCACCTTGGCTGGCGCTACCGCGGGCGCGGCCACCTTCGAGCGGTTCACGAGCGCGGATATGCAGACGTTCACGGCGGCGTCGGGTAGGTCGCCTGAGACTATGGCTGCGGACAAGCGTCCATCCGCGGCTACGTCGGCGACGATGGCGATCGCTCCCTGGAGATTGGGGTTGTCGAAGAGGCCCATGGTGTAACAGAAGCGAACGGCCGAGCTGACCTCGCCCGCGCTCGCGGACTCCAGCTGCTTCCTCGTCGCCTCGTCGCTGGCGGTCACCGCCCCCAGCCGCGCGCTTGGCTTGCTCCCGCGCATCCCAAATCGCGCGGGCCCCTGCTTGGCCGTAGCGAAGAGCGCCGTCGCCGCCGTGCTCGCCGACGGCGGCAGAGTCGCGGCCGGGTCGAGCGCGAGCGCGAGCGCCCCATGATGCTCCGCGGTCTTCCTCTTCTCGTCGTCGGCGCTGTCGGCCCATAGGCTCGCCGACTTGAGCAGCAGCTTGGCGTGCACCGCGGGCTCGCAGCGCGTCGCCTCGATCGTCACGGCTGGTAGCGTCGAAGCGCGCCCCCGCGCGCCGCTGGGCGCGACGCCGCCGCTGCACAGCGCCAACGCGGCGAGGACCTTCTCCGCGGCGTCGGGACCATCCGCTAGCGGGTCCAGCCGCTCAAGCTCGGCGTTGGCGTCTCGTAGGATGGCGGCCGCGCTCGCGCTCGGAGCCGCAGCCGCAGCCACGACGGACGCCGCTGAAACGGTCGCGCTCACGCTGGCGGCAGGCCTCGGGCTGCCACTCGCCGAAGGGGCGGTCGCTTCGGAGGGCGCGCAAGCCGCGAACGCGATCGAGCCCACCCTAGCGATGAGGTGCGCGCGCACGGCGCCACCTTGACTCGCTCGCGCTCGGAGCCGGCTACGTGCTTCGCTAAGCATCGTTGGCCGCGCCGCCCAAGAGTTCGCGATGGGCGTCTTCAGCCACGAGCAGCTCGGCTTGGCATTGCTCCAGGTGCTCCCGAGCCTGCTCGTGCTGCAGCTTCGCCAGGTCCAATAGCTTCACGGCCTGCTCCACGGCTAGCTGCGCCTGCTCGGCCAAGGCGCGCTTCTCAGCGACCTCCGCCAAAACCTGCTCGGCCTGCGCAAGGCGAGCGGCCTCACGACGCTCCTTCTCGAGCCGGCGGTTCTCAGCGATTTTGCGGGCCTGCTCGAGGATGCGGTCTTCCTCGAGGCGCTGTTGCTCCTCGCGCTCGGCCTCTTCCCGGGCGGCTTGCGCGCGCTGCTCGGCTGCGCGTTGGGACTGAAGCTTCGCTTGCGTCTGGCGCTGGGCTTCGACCGCCGCCTGCACCTCGGCCGCGGTGGGCTCGAGCGGAGGCCGCGGAGCCGCGGGGAGAGGCGCAGGCATAGGCGCAGGGATCGGAGCAGGTGCAGGCGCAGGCGCAGGCGCAGGCGCAAGCGCAAGCGCAGGCGCAAGCGCAAGCGCAGGTGCATCCGCAGGCGCAGGCGCAAGGACGGGCGCGACGGAAGCTGCGGGCGCCTGGATCGGAGCGGGCGCTGGGCGCTCGCGCGCTTCAACCTGCAGGCCCTGACTCGCCGCTAACAACGCCAAGGTCGAAAAGTCCGCGGCCTCGAGATCCTCGACCAAGCGGCCGGCGCGTAAACGAGCTCGGCCCTGCGGGTCCATCGCCGCTGTTTGCAGCGTTTGCGCAAGCCGATCCGAGAGCGCGCGGGTGACGTTGGTACCGTCAGCGACCAAGCGCGCAGTAGCCGCGTCCATCACGGCCCGCTGCGCGCGCCGATGCGCGTCTTTGGCAGCAAAAAGCGCCTCGCGGCCGAGCGCCTCGATCTGGGTCGCGGCCTCCGCGTCCTGCGTCGTGAGATAGAGCTCGACGAGCTCGGCTTGTTGGCGTGCAACTTGATTGAGCGCCCACGCGGAAGGAGTGGGCTTGGCAAGGGCCTCCACGGCTTTGGCGCCCGCTTTGTCACCTCGCGCACGCAGCGCCTTGGCCAAGGCTTTGCGTTCTTCGACAAAGACCTTCAACCCTGCGTCAAACAGGCTGTCATCAGGAGGGAGCGAACTCACGCGACGTCTCGCAACATGAAGCGAGGGTGCTTGAAGCAAGCAGTTCTGGCAATGGCCACTGCACCCCGCGCAAGAACCCGCGCCAAGCAGAGAACTTTCTCGAGTGAGCCGCGTCCCTAGCAACATGCCCAACGCGCCAAGCTTTCTCGATGAGCTCCAAATCGCCTCCCCTTGCAAAGCCGATTGGGCGCAGATGCAGGGTGATGAGCGGGTGCGCTTTTGCGGGCGTTGCGAGAAGTACGTCTACAACCTAAACGCAATGAGCCGGGAAGAGAGCGTGGCGCTGTTGCTCGAGAAGGGCGAGGCCTGCGTGCGCATGGCTCGGCGCGCCGACGGTACCGTTGTGACAAACGATTGTCCGGTGGGCGCACGAAGCCAGAGGCGCACCATGCGCGTGGCTACGGCCTTGGCGGGCGGCCTTCTGGCAGCCTCAGCGCTCGTGCTGAGGCACCGCGCCTACGCCGACCAACCCAAAGCGCAGACGCACGCCGCGGAGCTGAGCGCCAAACCCAGCTGCGCCTCGCCCAAGCCCGCGGCTGGCCCTTCCTTGTGGGACAAGCTGAGCGAGTTCGCGAAGCAGGCGGAACGGCGTGCCGAGCCCATGATGATGGGCGCGGTCCACGTCGTGGAGCCGTCACCCAGGCCCGCTCGTCGCTGAGCCCGGCGCAGCGGCGAAGCCGACCTCGAGCACCGATTCTTCCGGCGGAACCCCGACGCGAATCGGAAAACCGTAGTGACCGGTGCCGCGATGCACGTAGAGCCGGTTCTTTCCGAGGCCCCAAAAGCCGTGATCCGGAATCTTAGTGAACAGGCTGACGAAGGTGCCCGGCAAGCCGAGGTTCACTAGGCCGAGCTGGCCGCCGTGAGTATGCCCGGAGAAGACGAGGTCTGCGTCGCCGTCCGGGATGTGAACGAAGGCGCCAGGATCATGCAGCATGACCAAGCGCGGTACGCCTTCTTTGCGCGGGAAGAGACGGAGCGCTTGCTGGATCTTCTCGCGTCGCTCGCGGAAGTGGAAATCCAGCCCGACGATTTGAAGCTCGCCCCAGCGGGTGGTGACCGTGCGCGCATCATCGATCAACATCGTCGCGCCCACGTTCAAAAGCGCGCGCAGCACGGTGTCGGGCGCCTCATGATCGTGGTTGCCCATGCAGGCGAACACGCGCCCCTTCAGTGCAGCCAACGGCTCGAAGGCGCGCGTCATCACCTCCAGCGCGCGGTGCGACTCCATGGTGAGAAAGTCCCCGGTGAGCAGCACGAGGTCCGGATCCGCTGCCACGGCGTCCTCTGAAATACGCCGCAGCGCAGCCTCGGTCATGAACGTCCCGAGATGCGGATCGGTGATTTGAACGACGCGCAGCGGGCGTGTCCCCTCGGGCAACGGCGCGCTCTTGGCCCGGCCGAGCTGCGGTTGCGGCGCGCCGTCGAGCCAAAGGCGAACCACCTCTTTGCGGCGCAAGAGCGTGCTGCCGAACAAGCCCAAGGTCGCCACCGCGTAGGGCACTGGGAAGGTCAGTTCACCCAAGCCAAAGGCGCTGGCGATGGCCCACGGCCAAGCCAAGAAGGTCGCCGCGGCGAAGAAAGAGCCGGGGATGCTGACCAGCAGCCGGTACCAAAGAGGCCGCAAATTCGGAAACACAAGGCCGGCAAAGTGCAGGTAAACCGCCGCGTGAAACGCGAAATAGAGCGGGCCAATCGCAGTGAAGTAGTCGGCCATGGCCGAAGCCACGAGCGAGTGGATGCTGAGCAGCACCCCAGCGAAGGTGGCGTAGAAGCGCCCGCGAAAGCGAGCGGCCAACGCCACCACCAACACCGTCGCTGCCGCGCTGATAAGAGCAACCACTACTGCGCCTTGAGCTCCTCTTCGACCCGGGCGAGCTCTTCTTTGACCTCGTTGGCCGTATCAGGGAAGGAGCTCTTGAGGAAGGGAGTGAGCGCCTCCTTGGCTCGCTTGACGTCACACATGCGGAACAGCCGAATGAACGACCGCTGCTCCCACTCCTCGGTGATCTTGGGGGCAACCTTTACCGCCACATCGAAGGCGCGCTTCTTCAGCTCCTCCGGCGTGCGGTAGCCCCAGCAAACGCTTGAGACCGCCGACTGAAAGGCCTGCAACTTGGTGTCGGGCTGGGCCGCCTTCACCCGCTTCTCGATCTCGGCCAGCGTCGCCTCTTGCAAGCCTTCACACTTGGAGGTCGCACCGGCCTCGAGCGCCTCAGCCGTGAGATCGTCGTTGCGGGTGAGTTGGCTCTTGAGCGCGGAGCAAAGCGGCTCGGAGGGCCGGGTGCGGCCGTTGCCCGAGAGCGCCAGCAACGCTGAACGCTTCACCGAACGGTCCGCGTCCTCCATCAGCTTCTGGTTAAATTTGAGCGAAAAGGCCGTGGGCTGCAGCGGCAACATCGCGCTCGCTACAGCGTCGCGAAATTGGCTATTGCCGTGGCTGGTGAAGGCCATCACCTGCTCCGTCATGCCGAGCTTCTCGGCGTTGATGAAAGCAGCAAAACGCCCCAGCCGGCTGAGCACGCGGGGCTCAGCCTCCTTTGAAATCACCTTGATCAAGCGCTCGGCGTTGGCCTTCTGCGCGAAGAACGCGCGGCCGGTTACAAAGCCTTTGTCCGCGGCGAGCGCGCGCATGCGCACGTCGCTGTTCTCGAGCATGGCCAAGATGGTGGAGTTACCGTCGAGCCCTTCGAACAGATCGTCACTCTCGCTGGTGAACGCTTTGTAGGCCGGGCAGTTCCAGTCGAAGCTCGAGTTCTCGAACTTGCAGGTCTTGGCAGCCTCTGCCAACGCCAAGATGTCCGGGTCGGAGTTGCTGGAGGTGGCGGCGGTGGCCGGCGCGTCCGCACAATCCTTTTGCGCCGGAGCGTTGGGTGCTGCAGCAGGAGCGCCTGCGCAAGCCGTTGCGAACGCGAGCGCACAGATCAAACGAGTCTGAAGAGCCATCACGGCGGATTGCTAGTCCGCCTCGTCGCAGCCGGCAACGACAACGCGTGCGCCCACCACTGCGTGGACTCCGTCCACTCCCGTTCCCGTGGCGGTCGGATTCCCCTACCCTTCGATGCGATGGCTCGACGGCCCGAAGGCAAGTTGCTCACGCGCCGACGTTTTGCGCTCTGTTGCGGAGGTGCGGCGGTCGGGCTCGGGGTGGAGACCTTCGTGGTGGAGCCTCGCTGGCTGACCGTGACTCACCACACCATTCACGTACGCGGACTCCCCGAGGCGTTGCAAGGGCTCCGCATCGCGCAGTTGAGCGATCTTCATCTCAGTTCGCTGGCCTCGATTCACGAGCGCGTGCTGCAGGAGTTGAAGACGTTCGATCCAACGCTGATCGCGCTCACGGGCGATGCGGTGGAGAGCGCCGACCACTTAGGCGCCCTGACTGAGCTCTGTTCGCAGCTCGCGCCCTTGGCGAAGTCGCTGGTCGCAACGCCAGGCAACTGGGAATACTGGGGGCACGTTCCGCGGGAAGCCCTGGCCGCGGCCTACGAAAGGAGTTCGGCCAAACTATTGGTCAATCAGCGCAGCGAGCAACAAGGGCTCGAGCTCGTGGCCATCGACGATTTCTGCAGTGGTCATTCGGACGTCACGGCAGCGTTTGCAGGCGCGCGCGCCGACGCAACGCGGTTGGTGCTCACGCACGCACCAGGCATATTTGACACGTTGCCAGCGGGGCTTCCGCCGTTCGCGCTCGGGCTCGCCGGGCACACCCACGGCGGTCAGCTGTGTGCGTTGGGCAAAAGCGTTTGGCTGCCGCCTGGCTCGGGCACCTACGTCGAGGGCCAATACCAAACGCAGCACGGTCCGATCGTGGTGTCCCGTGGCATCGGTATGAGCATGGTGGCGGCTCGCCTTACCTGTAGGCCCCAGCTTGTGCTGATCACACTCGATCGCGAGTAGGTGGCTGTGACACCATGCTGGGATGAAACGGGGGGAGGTGATTGCGGGCCGCTTTTGGGTGAAGCATTGCGTTCACCGTGCGGCCGGGACGGGGGTTTACGCGGCGGTGGACCTTCGAGACTCCACCTCTGTGCGCCTACGGACCTACAGCAACGTCACCACGCGCGGCATCGAGCATTTCGAGACGGTGGTACGGCGGCTCGCTTCGCTCGAGACGTCCTTCGTCGAACGCGTACGTGATTTCGGCGCGACGCCCGAGGGAGATCTCTATGCCGCGACCTTGAGCCCTGCCGGGACAGCGCTCGACCGCCTGATGCTCAACCCGATCAACCCGATTCGCAAAGGCATCATCGCCCGCCGAGCGCTCGAGGCCGTCGCGGGTCTGCACGCGCTCGAACTTACGCATGGGCAGCTGCATCCCCGCTCAATGCTGGTGACCGACGACGAAGCGGCGACCGTCTCGCTGATCGATCTGATGTTGGTACCGCCGTCGCAGATCGCCGCTGACGCGTCGATGCCAAGCCTCACCGCCGACGTGGCTGGGCATGTTCCACCCGAGCAACTCCGTGGGGTCGCGGGGCCGTTTGGTTCGGCCGACATATTCTCGCTCGGATCCATCTTGTTCGAGCTCGTCGCGAGTCAGCCGCCATTCCGCACCGACAGCTTGGTCGGTACGTTCTTGAAGATCCTGTACGAGGAGCCGCCGGTGTTCACGCTGCACCCGTCGACTGCAGGGCTGACGATGTTGCTGCGTAAGATGTTGGACAAGGAGCCCAGCGCCCGGCCGCCGCTAAAAGAGATCGTGCGGATGATGCGCGGAGAGGCTGTGTCGAGCGATGACGGTGACGAGGCGCCGACGATCTACTCCTCCTCCGGTAGCGTGGGGCTCGTGTTTTGGGAACGGCCGTACGTGAGCGCCTCCTCGCTGGTAGACGAGGAGGGCTTCGGTGAATTGGAGAGGAAGATCGGCGGCACGATCGTGAAGGTCGAGGTCTCGGGTCGTTCCACGTTGATCGCGGAGCTACGTTCGAGCCAGGGCAGCAGCATGCTCTCTCGTGCGGCCAGAGCCGCCATGCTGCTCTTGACCGAGCTACCTGACTCGTCCTTCGTGGTTTCCCTCGGTGGGCGCACCGGCGTCGAGCAGGCGGTCGAGCTGCTCAAAAAGGTCCCGCGCGGCACCGTCGGTATTCCGCCCGAACATATGCGCGCGCTCGAACGCGAGTATGAGATTCAGGAGATGAACGGCGTGCTGACGGTGTGGGAACGCGAGGGCCACGCCACGCTGATCACGCGCGAGCACGTCGCGCCAACGGTGGAGCCGCTCTCGACGCTGGAACTCGACGCAGCGGATCTGATGCTGGTTTCTACCAACGAGTTGTCAGCGCTCGATCCGAGCACGGCCGCTCTGCTCGAGCCGCTGCCCACGCTCGAGATGGATATGTCGCGGCTAGCCGACGCCTCGCGCGCCCACAGCTTCAGCTCTGAAATCACCGACGCCGACCACTCGGGGCCGAGCACGGTGACCGTCAGCCGCAGGGTCTAGCTGCCGCTCGCGACAGGAGCGCCCACGTGCTCGAGATAGCGCCGGCGAAGCTCGGCCAATTCGAGCGAAATGGCCTTGCGCTCGGCGCGCAACGCCGCAAGTCGGTCGCGGTCACGCAGCGCGCCCAAGCTGCGTAGCTGCAACCGATGTAGCCTCGCCTCGATGAAGTAGCGCCGCGCAAAGAGCGCCGCTGGGATCAGCAGGGCACCGAAGCCCGCCGCGGCAAGCGGCCCCGCCAAGCTCGCGACCGCCGCCACCTGCAACGCGAACGCCCCGCCAAAGAGCACGGCACCACCGAGGATCTTGAACAGCGCGATGCGATCGGTGCTGAGCTTGAGCGGCGCCTGGACCATGCGCAGCGCCACGTACGGCAGCAGGCAGGTGGCAAAACCAAACAACGCAAAGGGCGCCCCCAACGCCAAGAACAGCGCCCGCTGTTTGGCGCTCAAGCCGAACCTTCGCTCGCCGCGGTGTTGCAGCGCGGGCCGCTCACCGCCGAGTCCGAGCGACTCTCGCTCGTCCATGTAGTCCTCGAGACGCTCGCGTAGTTCGGCCATTTTATCCGGATCCGACTCGCCCAACCACTTATAGGCCTCGACCACGCGCCGCACCAACGCCGTGCGCTCGGCGGGTGATTGCCCGCGACCATCGAGCCCCTCTTCACTGCGGACGTCCACGATGAACGAGGTCACCTGTGCGAGCAGACGCTCATCGTCGACGTGCTCGATGTGTACTGCCAGCTCTCGCAGGGAATTCCCGATGCTCTTGGTGAGTTCGTTCACATCGCCCTGGTCCTTCACCGCAATCGGCGGCCCAAAGGCGACATGCACGTCGCTGCGGAAGGCATGGCGAACGAGATAGGTGATTCCCACTGGGACCACGCGCACACCCAGCCCCGGGTGGGCCGTCTCTGCGCCGAGCGCCATGCGCGCAGCTCCGGTCTTGATTGGCTCGATGCGCAGATTTCCGTGCGTTTTGCCTTCGGGAAAGATCGCGATCACGCCCTGCTTCGCCAACACCTCGGTGCAGGCGGTAAAGGCGTCGGCGTTGTCGGTGGCTTGGCCAGCGTAGTCGCTGCGCCTCTTCAGCGGCACCGCACCGACGTGGCGCAGCACTGCACCAAAGCCCGGAATACGAAACAAGCCGTCGCGCGCGCAGAAGCAGATCTGCCGGTCCTCGAACAGACCCAGGAGCAGCGGATCGACGATGGAGTTGGGATGGTTCGACGCGAGGATGGTCGCCCCTTTGTGCTCGAGGTGTGCGAGGCCCGTCACCTCCACACGGCCGTAAAATACCTTCACGGCACTGCGGACCAACGCGCGCAATCCGCGATAAAGCAGGTTCGGTGTCGAGGAGCTGGCCGTGACCACGAGGGTATCAGAGCAGCTTTCGCCTAGCCGTGACGCACAACCTTCACCAGCGGCCTTTACTTCGCCCGCGTTGGATCCGTCGCTCATGAAGGGATACCACCCAAGGAGGCGCCATGTCCGACCGTCGACGATTCCCCCGCATTGAAATGGCCGCAGACGTCGACGTCGAGACCTCGAACAACAACTTCTTCGCCGGCCGCACCCGGGACATCTCGATCGGTGGCCTGTTCATCGAGTCGCGCGAGGCGCTCGAGATCGGCTCTACCGTTGGCTTGAAGGTACGCTTCGAGGGGCAGTCCTTTCATCTGATGTGCCGCGTCGCCTGGAGCCTGACCGAAAAGGACGGCGTCCCCTGCGGCTACGGCTTCGAGTTCGTGCGCCTACCGGTGCACGCCAAGCGCTCGATCGAGGCCTACATGATGCGACGAGCGCCGGAGCTGTTCCTGGATGAGCCGCCCAAGCCCAACCGGCTCGCTCCCCCGTCCAGAATCCCGCGACCTCGCAAGCCGCCGCCTCCCCTGCCCGCGCAAGACGGCTGACCGACGCCCTGAGATCATGGCGCACGCCGAGCTTACTCGAACGGCTGCCGCGCCCTGCTAAGCTCAGCACGTGGACTTGACGGTGCTCTCGCTGTGGCTGGCTTCCGGAGCGGTCGGGTTGGCCGCCACGGCGACGGCGCTGCGCGCGAGGTTTACCCACCACGCTCGAGCCTGGGCGCGGGCCGAACGTCATGTCGCGCGCTCGATCGAGCATGCGCCCACCAGCGAAACGGTGCGGCTCAGCGGCCGTTTGCGACTGGCCGGGCCAGCGCTGACTTCGCCTCTCTCGGGTAGACCATGTGCCGGTTACCACGCCACCGTGGAGGCCGGCGACAGCCGCAAGCGAGTGCTTGGGAGCGAGGCCCGCTTCAGCGACTTCGTGCTTGAGGACGAGAGTGGTCGCGTGCTCGTGGAGATGGAGGCGGCGAACGTTGATGTCACGATGGATCTCGCGTGGCGCAGCGAGACGCTCGACGCCGAGACGCGCTTCGACCTCGAACAGTTCTTGACCAGCGTGGTCAACCCCGAGCGGCTCGATCTAAGCCTGCGTGAAAGGCTCATCTACCGCGAGGGCGCGTTGTGCCCGGGAGAGCAGGTCACGGTGGTCGGGGTGATCGCCTTGGAGCGGCCTTCCTTGAGCGAGCCCTACCGAACCCACGCGCCGGTGCGACGCATCCGCGGACAAGAGGGCGGCCAGCTCTTGGTGAGCGACCGCCTGCATTTCAGCTGAGCGCGCTGGCCCGCATTTCAGCTGAGCGCGCTGGCCCGCACGAAGCCTTCAGCGAGGGCGTTAGCGGCCCGCACGACGTCCGCTTCGCTGGTGAGCCGCCCCAACGAGATTCGCACAGTACCGCGGGCCTCTCGTTCGCTCAGACCGAGCGCGAGGATGCCCGACGAGGCCGACTCTTGACCGTCATGACAAGCCGCGCCGGTTGAAGCTGCGACCTCCGGCGTCTCCCCGAGCACGCGACTGCCCCACACACCGGGAAACCGCAGCGAAAGCGTATTGGGGAGCCGCGGCTGTTCGAGGCTTGGGCCGTTCAAGCGCAGACCGGGAACCCGAGCCGAAAGCTCGTCCCACAACCGCTGCGAGAGGCGCTTTTGACGCTCCTGCTCCTGCTCCAAGCTCTCGGATAACAGCGCCGCCGCTTTGCCCAGCCCAACGATGGCCGGCACATTCTCGGTGCCGGGTCGCATGCCTCGTTCGTGCGTTGCCCCGAGCAAACGCGGGGTGAGCATACTGCCGCGCTTGACGAAGAGAGCGCCCACGCCCTTGGGCGCATACATCTTGTGACCAGCGACGCTCAAGAGCGAGGCCTTCAGCTTGCCGACGTGCACCGGGATCTTCCCCAGCGCCTGCGAAGCATCCACGTGCAGCAACGCACCAACGCCCTCGGCCAGCGCACCCAGCTCTTCGATCGGCTGTACGGCGCCGGTCTCGTTGTTCGCCAACATCACCGTCACCAGCAGCGTGTTGTCGTTGATCGCCGCCTTGGCGTCGCTCACCGAAACCCGACCGCTCTCGTCCACTGCCAAGATCGAAGCGCGCGCACCGTCCCGAACCAGCCGACTGCACGGCACGCGCACCGCCGGGTGCTCGATCGACGAGGTCACCAGGTGGTGTTTGTACGGCCGCGCGGCGCTGGCGCCGAAGATGGCGAGGTTGTTCGACTCTGTGCCGCCCGAGGTGAAAACGATCTCGTCGGGGCTGGCGCCGATCAGCCCTGCCACTTGTTCACGCGCCAACTCCACAGCCGCTTTGGCCGCTCGCCCGAACGCGTGCTGGCTCGATGGGTTGCCGAAGTGCTGCGAGAAATACGGCAGCATCGCCTCGAGCACCTGCGGAAGCACCGGCGTCGAGGCGTTGTGGTCCAGATAGATCGGAAGCTCCTCGGACATGACGCTCAGCTCTGGCTCGCTTTGCGCTGCGCGGCATCACAAACCCAGCGCGCTACCGCCGGGGCGAACCCTTGGCCCAAGGCCACCATGCGCGAAGCCAGATCCGGATAGATCTCGAACTGGCCCTTCGCCATGCCGCTGACGATGGCCGAGGCCACAGCGTCGGGAGAGAGCGTCTTGACCGTGCCAGCGATGGCTTTCGTCTCTGCAGGCTTGTGCTGATTCTCGAAGGCGAGCTGGGGGGTGTCGGTGTCGGGCGGAAGACAGACCGAGACGCGCACGCCGTGCGGCCACATCTCCCCGCGCAAGGCCTGGGAGAAGCCGACCACAGCAAACTTGCTGGCGGCATAAGCGGTGTAGCCGTAGATCCCCATCACGCCGGCGAGCGAGGAGACGTTGACCACATGGCCGACGCTGCGAGCTGTCATCTGCGGCAGCACCGCTTTGCACAGGTGAATCATGCCGAAGTAGTTGATGTCCATCATCTGACGGAACTCAGCCACCGGCAGGTCGAGGAAGCGCCCTGGCATCACCACGCCGGCGTTGTTCACCAGCATGTCGATCGGCTCGCTCGCTTGGACCTCTGCCATCACGCGATTGACCTCCGCCTCGTTGCTAATGTCGAGCGAAACGGCCTTCACCTCGGCTCGCGGCCGCCCGCGCAGCAGCTTCTCGCGCGCTTCATCCAGCAAGCTCTGCCGACGAGCCACCAAGATGAGCCGCGCATCCAACGCAGCAAGCTGCTCGGCGAGGGCCAGCCCAATGCCGCTCGATCCACCGGTGATCAATACTGTCTTTTGCGCAAAGTAGTCCCGCGGGTTCATGGCCAGCTGGCTAGCACCGAACGGCCCGCGCGGCTTCCGCGAACAACCTCTGCTTCCGCCGAAGGCGGCCGTAAAAGCCTAGAGCGGGGCCGGGGCCTCCACCACGGTGGCCTTCGCCACTCGCTGCTCGCGCTCGGTCCCGACGAAGGGTTCCCGCGTCCCCATCACCCAGTCGAACAAGGGGAAGGTCACGCACCAGTTCTTGTGCTGGTCCGGACCGAGGTGATGATCCACGTGCCAGGGCACGTACTTGCGGCCCCAGGCCGGGTCCACGTGGGACTTGCGATGCACATAGTAATAAGCGCCTGCGCTGGCCCAGGAGGCGAGCACGAACCCAGGCGCTACAGCCAAGAGCGGCGTTGAGAGCAGCGCGCCGGAGACCACGCCGAGCACCTCCTTGCGCTTGGAAGGCGTCTCCCCCATCGGACGTTGATACATCTCGTCAAAGCCGCCCGACTTGCGCACGTTCTTGTGGTGCTCATGCCAATGAAAGCCCCAGAAGGACTTCTTGTTGGCACCCAGGCCATGCAGCACGTGCTTGTGGACGGCCCACTCAAAGGCGTTGGAAGCGACCAAACCGACGGCAAAACCTAGCCACATAGACCCTCCTCAAAAGTGACCAACAAGTCACTTATTTCTGAGGCATGCTAGCGTTCGTGTCAAGTCGAATTGTGACCAACAAGTCACCTTCTTTGGATGGTCCCCAACCCACCGGGAAACGAGCGGAGAACCGCAGGTTGCGAACCGAGGCGCTACAACGCGCGGCGCTCGGGCTGTTTCTGCAATACGGCGTGGAGGCGGTGACCATCGACCAAATCGTGGATGGCGCGCGCACCGCCAAGGGCAGCTTTTACCGCTACTTCAGAGACAAGACGGATCTCGTTGCTTCGCTCGTAAGCCCGATGCGACGCGACGTGCGCGCGACCTTCGAGCGCTGCGCGACGGGGCTCCGTGAGGCCTCGCGCGGTGGAGACGTAGCCAAGCCCTACGAAGGGCTAGCGCAGGATCTGATCCGTGTGGTCTTGCAATACCCCGACGTCGTGCGGCTCTATCTGCACGAGTCGCGCGGGCCGAAGAACGGCGCACGCGGACCGATCGTCGAGCTGGCGGAGGAGGTGCTGAATGGCGCCACCGATCTGTCCAACATCGCCCATTCGCTGGGGCTCGTGCGCGGGCTCGTTGGCCGACTGAGCGCCATCGTGGTGGTTGGGGCCTCCGAATTAATCGTCGCGCGGCTGTTTGCCGGTGACGACGTAGGACCGATCCTCGAGATGCCGCAGGAGCTTGTGGCGTTGGTGCTCGACGGGGTTCGCGCCCGCGGCGCCGTACCGACCAAGCCGGCCGAGGAGAAGAAGCCTCGTTCCGCACCGAGCCGGGTCTCTTCGGGCCGGCCGACTGCAGCCAAAGCCGCTGCCAAGCCGGGGCGCTCCAAATCGACAAAGCGCCGCTAAACCGCAGTTTGGTTGTCTTTTGGCCGACGCGGTGACAGAGACGTCGTTACGTGAAGGCCATCTTTCAAAGCTCGGAGCTGCGCGCCGGAACGCTCCCGCACGTGATCTTGATGGCATGGCACCGCGCGCCAACGGCCGGCACCGTCCGCGAGATCGAAAGTGAGTTGCAAGAGCACCACCGGCGCTACGCCGAAGGCGTGGTGATCGTGAACTCCATCCTCGGCGGAGCCCCCGACGACGCGGCTCGCAAAGCCTTTCAAGAGCTCGGCCGCGCCAGTCTGCCGTCGGTTGCGGGCGTGGTGCTGTTCTTACCGCGCGGCGGCTTGATCAACGTCGTCGCGCGCACGGTGGTCGCTGG
Source organism: uncultured delta proteobacterium (assembly GCA_903892415.1). GTDB lineage: Bacteria > Myxococcota_A > Polyangia > Polyangiales > Polyangiaceae > Xiheicaenibacterium. The sequence goes on from CAITIQ010000380.1 coordinate 42,093, forward strand.
ACTCAGCGCGAGAGCGCCCTTTCCGATGCGCGTCGCGAGCTCGCTCGATCACGCCGGAACGCTGACCTCCACCATCCTGCGAGATCGCCGTCTGCCGGCGCCCAACGCCCACGAGGTAGCTGAGCATTTGCGCGCGTTGTCCATCCCGGCGTGATCGAATCCCGGCGGTGCGGAGATAGCTCGAGGCAAACAAAACCAAACCATTGTCCAAGTGCCGAAACGGTGACATTCCTGTAGTGTTTGGGGGGCAATTCCGCCGGAGGCTGCGTGCTCGAGCGATACGAATTCAAATACCTCGTGACCGGTCGAGACATCCCCATCATCCGTCAGACCGCGCTCAGCGTCGGAGCCCTCGACAAGAACGCCTCGACCGACGGCACGTACACGATTCGCTCGCTCTACTTCGACACGTACGATCAGCTGCTTTATCAGGCCAACGACAGGCAGGCGCATGAACGCTTCAAAGTGCGGGTGCGCTGCTACCCAGGCCATGGCATGCCGTTCGGCCGCGCGCCGGTCTTTCTCGAGATCAAGCGCCGCACTGGGGACGTGATCCGCAAGAGCCGCGCGGCGCTCGCACCGTCGTTGTGGGTCGCGGTGGTGCGTGGGGATGAGGAGGCACTCAAGGCCGTCCCTGCTCAAGTGCGTCCAGCCGCGCAGGCCTTCGTCGAGAAGGTGTTGCACTACCATCTCGAGCCTCAGGAGCTCGTCCAGTACCAGCGGGAGGCCTTCGCCAGCCGCATTGACGAGTACGCCCGGCTAACGCTGGACACTCGTATCTGCTCCCAACCGGCGCTCGGACTCTCTCTCGAGGGCAACCCACGGCGTTGGCGCAATTTGGACGGCCCGCGGCTGCTCGACGGCGGCTCGCGCACGGTGCTCGAGCTGAAGTTCCAGGACCGCCCGCCGCGCTGGATGGTCGCGCTGGTAAGGCGGCTCGACCTTTTTCGGCTCAGCTTCTCCAAGTACGGCAGCGCCGTCGAGGCGAGCCACGTCCTTTTTGATCGGCGCTCACCGAGTCCGAGTTCGGACCTGGGGGGCACGGTCTGATGCAGTCGCTTTGGTTTTCGTTGCAGTCGAGCGAGCTCCGACGCGCCGTGGTGGCGATGTTGTTGGCCTTCGGTTTGGCGCAGGCCATCGCTGGGGTCTACGTCCTCACCTTCCGCGGGCTGTCGTACTCGAAGAGCGTGGTGCAAGGCATGGCGGTGGGTGCTGTGGTGCCCTGCATGCTGATGCTCGCCATCGGGCAAAACTTGGCCGCGGGCCTCGGGGTTGCCGGCGGCCTGGCGCTGATTCGCTTCCGCACCTCGCTGCGCGACCCGCGCGACATCCTGTTCATCTTCGCGGCGCTCGGCGTCGGGATCGCCTGCGGTACGCACGCCTACGGCGTGGCCATCGCCGGCACGGTGGTGTTCACCGCAGCCACCGGGCTCTTGTCGATCATCGGCTACGGGTCGCGGCGCGAGTTCGACGGGCTGCTGCGCTTCTCGGTCTCTGCAGAAGAGAGGCCCGCCTTCGAGCCGGTGCTCAAGAGCAGCTGCCGTACCTTTGCGCTGGTGACGCTGCGTGAAGCCGCACAAGGCGAGCAGCTCGAGCACGCCTACCAAGTGAGCGTGGATAGCGACGATCAGCGCGCGCTCTTGGTCGAGCAGCTGCGCAAGATCCCCGGCATCAGCGACGTCTCCTTACTCATGCAAGAGCCTTCCTTCGACCTGTGAACCATGCCCGCTTTTAGTCATCGACTTCGCTACGCCGCACAACGCGTCGCCCCCTTCGTCCTGCTGGCGGGGACGTTCGGGCTCGCTGCAGCGCTGCACTTTCAGTCGGGGATGACGGCCTCGGTGCAGGGCTTCGCCGAGGTGGAGACCTTCGAGGTCGCCTCGCAAGAACGCGGCTTACTGTTCACCGTAGAGACAGACGTAGGGCGCGAGGTAAAGGCCGGTGACGTGCTGGCCCGGCTCGATACGCGGGAGATCGATTCACAGCTCGACGTGCTGCGCGCCGAACGCAAGATGCTCGAGGAGAGCGTCTCCGCGGCGAAGGAGCGCGCCAAGCTCGCGACCATCTCCGACGTCGGGGATCTCAAGCGCCGGCTTGCGCAGGCGCAAGAAGAGCAGCTGCGGTTGAACGCCGAGTCGCTGGTCGTCCGCGGCGAGCGTGAACGCCTGTCGAAGTTGGTGGAGAACAAGCAGGCGACGCGCGATGAGCTCTACAGCGTGCAAGCCAAAGAAGCGGCGCTCGGGCCGCTGGCCCAAGCAAAACCTCGGGCGATCGGCCTGCTCAGCGAGCAGATCAGCGAGCTGAGCCAGCGCGACAAAGATGGCGCCGTGACCCAAGATCTCGAGGCGCAGGTCACGCTCGCCGACGCGAAGCTGCGTGAGCTCTTGCGCCGACGGGAGAACTCGGTCGTGCGTGCCGCGCGGGACGGGCGCGTGGTGGAGGTGCTGCGTCGGCAGGGCGAGTTCGCCGACGTTGGTACGCCGCTCTTGCGCTTGGCGAGCCACAGTGACCGCGTGATCGCGTGCCTGCCCGAAGGCAGCGGGCTGCGCGTCGCCGAGGGCAGTGAAGCGGCCGTGCGCCCGAAAGGTTCAACAGCGGCGCCCTTGCACGCGAAGGTCGTTGCGCGCAGTCCGGTGGTCGCCGAGCTGCCGGCGCAGTGTCGCACCAACCCGGCGCTCGTCGCCTGGGGCCAGCGGGTGGTATTGCGGATGGAGGAAGAGTCGGCCTTCGTCTCGGGCCAGGCGCTGGAGATCGAGTTTCCGCTGGGCCCGCCGGGCGGAGCCACCGAGCCTGCAGCCCCAGCTCGCGAGAACGTGATCGCTCGTTTGCTGGTGCCACCGGAGCTCAGCGAGCAATCGCGCGTGGAGCCCTCGGGGATGACCCTAAATCCGTGGTCGCCGGGGTACTTGTTTGTCAGCGATGACACCGGGCTCGACGGCGAGCGATTGCCGCTGCTCTTCACCATAGCGGAAGACGGGCGGGTGGACGCCACGCCGGTGCCCATTCGCGGCGTCGAAGAGGTGACCGATCTCGAGTCGATCGCCAGCACGCAAGGCAAGGTCTTCGCGTTGGCTTCGCAGAGCCTGAGCAAAGGCGGCAAGCGACCGCTAGCGCGTACGCTGTTTTTGGAGCTCAGTAAACAGAACGGCGAGGTGCGCGCGAGCGCGCAATGCTCTCTCTACAGCGAGTTATCGAGGCTCGCCGAGTCGTCGGAGGAGAAGCTGGCCAAGCTGGGGCTGCAGCGCTCGACATTGCCCCAACTCGATATCGAAGGCATGACGGCGATGCCCGACGGCTCGTTGCTCCTCGGGCTGAAGGCGCCGCTCAGCGACCAAGCGGAGGCGATGATTTGGCGGCTTGGTGATCCCTCGGCGCTGGCCCGCTGCAGCGGCTTGGAGGCAGCGCACCTGGAGCTCTATACGCAGGTTTCGCTGCCGATCGCAGGAGACGCTGGCAGTGAGAGCGGCGGCATCTCGGAGCTCCTGCTGCGTCGTGACGGCAGCTTGCTGATCGCCTCCACGCCCTCGAGCGGCGAGCGAAGCGCCGGCAGCCTGTTTGTGCGAGCGGCGCCAAACGAGGGCCCGCTGACGTTGCTGCGTAGCTTCCCCACCCGCAAACCTGAGGCCTTGGCACAAGCCGCAGACGGCGGCGTGCTGGTGCTGTTCGACAACGGCGCCTCTCCTGGCGAGTTGCTCAAGCTACCCGCGGAGCCCGGTCGTTGAAGGCCACGCTCGCCCGACGAGGCGAAACGGTTGCTGGGTTCGTGATGCTTTGCTTTGTAGGGGCAGGCTGTTACGCGCCCACACGCAGCAGCCGCGAGGCCCGGCTGGAGGAGTTCCGCCGTAGCGAGAGTGCGCAGCCCGAGGCCGAAAAAAGCGGCCCTCTTTCCCTCGCCGCAGCGCTCGATCGCGCGCTCGAACGGAGCCCTACCCTCGCAGCGCTGCGCGCAAAAAAACAAGCCGCCACAGCTGGGGTGGATGCGGCTCCCAAGCTCGAGAACCCTGAGTTGCGCGTCGGCGGAGTGCAGCTCGATCAACTTGCGAACGGCGTACCGCGAGCCAACGTGCGCTTGCGCGTCAAGCCGCCGCGCCCGCTCGAGAACGACGCCCGGCGAGCCGAAGCCGAGGCCCTCGTTCGAGAGACCGAGGCCGAGCTTCAGGCGGCCAGCGCCGAGCTTCGTACCGAGGTTCGCCAGCGCTTCTTCGAACTGATGCTCTCGCGTGAGGAGGTCGCAAGCTCGCAAGAGCTACTCGTGGCGCGCAGTCGCTTCACCGCCGCGCTCAGCCAGCAGGTCCAGGACGGACGGCGCACCGCTGTGGAGCTGGCCAACGTGCAGGTCGCGCAGCAAGAGGCCGAGTTCCTCGCCTTATCCGCCAGCGAGCGGGTCGCGCGGGCCAGGCTCGAGCTCGCTGCGTTGCTCGGCTTGGACGCTGAATCCCTCGAGCTCGAAGCGACGGAGCCGCTCGCAGAGCTGCCCAGCGCAGGCGAATGCAGTAGCCATGCGCTGGAGCAGGCAGCCGGGATCGAGCAGCGGCTGGCTCGCATCGACGCCGCCGAAGCGGTGCTCGATCGCGAACAAGCGCAACAAGTGCCGTGGCTCTCCTTCCTTGACGTCGGTTACGCCTTCGCACCGGGCACCGACGATCCGCTCGGCTTCTTCTTTGGCGGCGGCATCACGCTGCCCATCTTCGACACCAACGCTGACGCGGTGGAGGCGAGTCGAGCCGAGGTCGCCTACGCCGAACGCGAGCTCAACGCCGAATTCGATCGGGTGCAGCGAGCCGTGCGCGCCGCCCATCGCAGCGCCGAGAGCGCCCAACGCTTGTGGCGGAGCTATCGCAGCAAGACCCCGGTCGCCGCCGCCCTCGCGGTCGAGGCAGCGCAACGCGCTGTCGAGAGCGGCACGCTCGAGGAGCTCAGCGCCCTCGAAGCGGCGGTCAAACTCGCGCAAGTGCGCATGACCGAAGCCGACCTTCGCCGCCGCGCCGTTGAAGCGGTGGTCGAGCTCGATACGCTTACGGACTGCCAGCGGCGTTCTGCGGTCAGATCGAGCGCTCAGCCCAGGAAGAACAGATAGCCGCTGTTGCTGAAGGCGTTGCGAATGTCGTCGATCCCGAGCGGCAACTCGAGCGACTCCGACGGCGCGAACTCAATGGGCGGCGACGTAAACCAATCCGAATCCGGCTCGGCACCGCAGACGGCCTCGACCTCCACGCTACGCGCGGAGA
>CAITIQ010000381.1 GCA_903892415.1 uncultured delta proteobacterium
AGATCGAAGCGCAGACAGCCCTCGCTGGAGAGGCAGTCGGTCGACGTTGGTGGCACCTCCCAGGTCGCGCCTTCGAGAGCAAAGGAAAGGCCTGAAGCGCGTGCAAATCGCTTCTTGAGCTGGCTCTCGAGGAAGGCGGCCAAACGCTCGGCGCTCCAGCCCTCGCGGTGCGAGAGCCCAATGTACTGGAAGTGAATCAGCCTGGCCTCGCGCGTAAAGCGCTGGGCCAAGAGCAACCACGAGAACGACCGCCTCGTGCCCGCGTGCGAGCCAAAGGTAGCGTCATCGAGCAGCTCGGCGCTGCCGTCCTCTCGCGTCGTCGGAGCGAGGATGCCGCGTCCCCACGCGAGCCGAGCTTGCTCCGGAGTTGCACCCATCAACGTTGCTTCGCGCATGCGGCCCCAAAGCCCGAGACCACCTCCGGTCGCGCCCAGGATCGAGGCCGCCTTTTGTGCGATCAGCAGCGCACTGGAAGCACGCGTGTTCGCGGGCGTTCGAAAGCTCCCCGCGCAGAAGGTGAGCCAGCGAGACCACGAGCACGCTCGCATCGCCTTGACCGCCTCCGACTCTGGCCCTTCGAGCGAGCAGGAAGTTGGCACCAACACCGGGATCGCGTGTTGCTCCGCCTGCAGACCGAGATGTTCGATCAGCGCGCCGTCCACCTCGGGATCGAGTTCGAAGCCGAGCACTAAGAGATGCCGCGGTTCCATCGCCGAGTGGTTGCGCTCGTTGAACAGCGCCCGCACCCAAGAGTTCTGGAAGCGCGGGGGCATCGTTGACTTCGAAAAGCAGATCCTGCGCGCTGGCGTTCACCACCTCGACCACCATCGGCGAGCCGCTGCGGGCCAGCCAATCGGCCGCGTGGCATGACTCGCGCACCACCTCGGAGGCCGCGCGCAGCTCGGCTAACGAGCGCGCCTTCACGCCGAGGTTGCGCCGCTGATAGTCGAGCGCAAGCGTCGCATCGAGACCGCGCGGATCGAGCGTTACCGGCTTGCGATCAACGAGCGGTCGCTCGTCGGGCTCCCCGCGAAAGTCTCCGACCAACATCACGCGGAAGACGAGCGTCTTGTCCCAATCCTGGTTCAACGCCTCCGGGTCGGGTTCGGCGAACAAACTCAGCGAACGAAAGCGCGGCGCACGATCATGGGGCTCAGCCATCGAGAAGCAAAGCTAGCACGCGACGCGAGGGCCACCCCGCAGCCCGCTCGTCCGTCGCTGGGCCTCGCCTTACTTCACGGCGCGGTAGAGCGTCTCTCCACTCGCGTAGAAGACGTAGTTTGCGCTCACAGCGATGGGCCCGGGTTCGGGTAGATCGGCGGAGACGGCTTGGCATTCCTGGGCAGCGAAGGTGGTGCTCGCCACCGGGCAACGCAGCAGGCGCACGGAGTTGCTTGAACTTTGGCTGAAGAAGTAAAGAAAGTTTGCGTCCGCGGCCAGCGCCGGACCGCCGTCGACACCGCTCGACGGTGAGGCGTACACCTCAAGGGGAGGTTGCGGTACGCCACCCTGCGGAGATTCCCCCACGCGATACGTCTTGTGCACGCCAATCATCTGGTCCCGGACGCGGAAGAACGGCTGATCGCCCGGCAACACCAGCCCAACGATGTTCTCGGTTACGCCGAGGCGGGCAACCTCCACCGCAGCTGAGGTGGCGAGGTCTGGAAACAGGAACACCGAAGCAGGGTTCGTAGCCTCCCCATACGTGGACGCAGCCAGCATCCCCGGCACCGAGAAGGAAGCAGCCAGGTCGCGCCCGAGTGGATCCGGTAGCGTGCCTGCAAGCACACCCGCCGTGAGCTCTCCCTGCGACGCTGGGAAGCGCACCAGCTGGCCCGACCCCGTGTTCACACCCCACAGCTCGCTATCGATGAAGGTCAGCCCGTTCAAGTACTCCGGCGGACCAGGCACGAACGGGCCCAGTACGCAGACGCCCGCTTCGCATTTGAACACAGGGTTCGAGGTGCTCGCCGCTTGTGGCGAGTAGTACGCCGCCCCGGTTGGGGACACGGCCAGATGGGTGCCCAAGCCAGGCCCCCACTGCGGGCTGTCCGCGAGAGCGCAAACACAATCGGGGCTCGGACAGGCCGAAACACCGTTTTCGGTTTGGGCTTTGGCGCAGACCAGCGGGTTGGCTAATGGACCGGCCTGAATCAGGAAGGCAACCTGATCGCCTCCGACCCCGATCAGCGGGATGTCGATGCCGACGCTTACCGTCGCGAACGCCACGCCCTGACAGACTCCGGCGACGCACATCGCTCCTTCACAGTCGTCGGGTCCTTGGCAGACTGTCGTTCCACCGCCAGCTCCGCCCGCCCCAGCTCCGCCGGCTCCGGCACCGCCCACGGCTCCACCCTCGCCACCAGCTCCCGTTGCGACCACGGGACTTCCACCTGCACCGCCTCCACCCGTGCCGCCGCCGTCGCGGAACTTCGCTGTGTCGAACAGCAGACCGCAGCCGGCTAGTACGGCGCACCCCGCGAACAACGGCACCAGTCTGCCCAGGAGGGCCCAACCTTCACAACCTCCGCAGTCTGTCGCTGGGCCTCGCATCATTTCACGGCGCGGTAGAGCTTCTCTCCACTCGCGTAGAAGACGTAGTTCGCGCTCACAGCGATGGGCCCGGGCTCCGTCAGATCGCCGGAGACAGCTTGGCATTCCTGGGCAGCGTAGGTGGTGCTCGCCACCGGGCAACGCAGCAGGCGCACGCCGTTGCTTGAACCTTGGCCGAAGAAGTAGAGAAACTTTGCGTCCGCAGCCAGCGCCGCACCGCCGTCGAGGTCGCTCCCCATGGGCGCGTACACCTCGATGGGTGGTTGTGGCACGCCAGCCATCGGCGGTGCCCCCACGCGATACGTCTTGTGCACGGCGTTCGTCTGGTCGCGGACGCGGAAGAACGGCAGCACGCCCGGCAACACCAGCCCAACGATGTTCTCGGTTACATCGAGGCGAGCGACCTCGACAAGCTCAAGATCGGCAGCAAGGTCTGGTATCAGGAACACCGAAGGCGGGTTCGTAGCGTCCCCGTACGTAGAGGCGGCCAGCATCCCCGGCACCGACAAGGAAGCAGCCAGATCGTGGGCCGCGAGGGCGCACACGCAATCTTGCGCGTTTGGGCAGGTTACGTCACCTTCGGTTTGCGCCTGGCTGCAGACCAGCGGGTTGGAGGCTGGGCCCGCCTGAATCAGGAAGGCGACCTTGTCGCCACCGACCCCGATCAGCGGGATATCGATGCCGACACTTACCGTCGCAAACGCCACGCCCTGACAGACTCCGGCGACGCACATCGCTCCTTCACAGTCGGCGGGTCCTTGGCAGACCGTCGTGCCACCGCCAGCTCCGCCCGCCCCAGCTCCGCCGCCGCCAGACGCAGCTCCGCCGCCGCCAGACGCAGCTCCACCGGCTGCTGCACCGCCGCCGCCAGACGCAGCTCCACCGGTGGCTGCACCACCGCTACCGGCGCTCTCATTACAGCCGCGCAAGACCACGCAACCCGAGCTGAGCATCGTCAGCGCCATGAGCTTCCACGCGTAAGCCATATCTCTAGCACGAACCGCCCACTGCGCGGACCGCACCGCAGCGAGCCGCGAGGTGCTCTGTTAGGCTGCTGTGCATGAGGAATGGCAGGTTCTGTGCGCTTGTGGCGCTGCTCGCGTCTAGCTGCGTGATCTACGAAACGAACGACGCAAAGAAGCTGATGGTCGAGGCCAGCAGCCTGCAGGAGGACGCGGCTGATGGGATCACGAAGGCCGATAAGACCAAGTCGGACGCAGCCCTGACAACCGACGAAGAGAAGCGTCAGGCAGACGGAAAGAAGTGCGAGAAGCAATACGCCACGGTGATCGAGAATCTTGAAGAGGCGGCAGAACTCATAGTCAAAGCCTCAAGGCTGAAGCTTCGGAAGGAGTATGCGCGCTACGTCGAGGCGAGGCTGAAGCACAATGAGAAGGCGATTGAGCTGACCGGCTTACACCGCAAGATGTGCACCCTTCTGTCCAAGCCGAAGTTCGACGGGAAAGCCGGAGATGCCTTGGTTGCGCAAGCTGGCGCGCTGCGAAGACCGAGGCCGAAGAGCTGGATGAAGAGGCGGTGGAGCTTGGAAAGAAGGCAAAGGATTGAGCCAGGCGGTGCGGCTGTGGGCACCGGCACCACGACGGCGCGGCGTTCGGGCGGTGACCGCGCTGTGGTACGAAGAGCCATGCGAGCTAGCTGGGGATTAGCGTGCGGGTTCTTGTTGGCTTGCTCGACGGCGCCGTCCTCGTCGGAGCTTCGCCCCGCCCCCACAGCCAACGTGGATTTGGCGACGCCTAACCGCGAGCCGGTCGCGCTGTCGCTCGACGACAAGGGCGTGCGCTTCGGTGATCAGCTGCTCGTGCGCCTCAGCGAGGATCGCGCCAAAGGCGCGGAGGAGAGTCACAAGCGGCGAGGGCCCGACGATCTGCTCCTGGTTCCCGTCGAAGCTTGGATCAAGGACCGGCGCAATGAGGCTCGATTGGACGCAACGCTGACGCTGATCCTGCAGCGGGAGACGCCGTATCGCGGCCTGACGGAGGTTCTGTTCACGGCAGGGCAGAACGAGATCAGCGCCTTTGACCTTTACGAGAGCTCCGCGGCAGGGCGGAGCCTGCACCTCGACCTACCCCGAGGGCCTACCGTCTCGCCCTCCACCCTGAACCTCACTTTGCTGATCGCCCGCGACGGCGTCAGCATCAAGACCTCGAGCGGCAACCTGGCACCGGGTTGTCGCGAGATCGGCAGGGGGATCGCTGTCCCCCGTCTCGACGGTAAGCTGGACCTCTTGGCGGTCGAGGCCTGCGCGCGCTTTGTCAAAGGGGCCGAGCCCGCGTTCGCGAAGGAGGACACCGTGACGCTGAGCGCGAACCCTGGGCTTCCCGTGAGCGAGCTCTTCGATCTCGCCTTGGCGTTGCGGGGCACACCGGAGGCTCCGTTGCTCCCAAAGGTGCAGCTCGGTGTGTCGCGATAAGGGCAACCTGCCTACTTCAAGCAGTCCTTGCCGATCGCGACCCGAATGTCTTTGGATGGGCCTGCGAAGTGGACGGTTTGTTGAATTGAAGGGCCGATCGCGGGGCGATCGACGTTGGAACTCAACAAAACGTCCATTTCGACCGGCCATCCCCACGTCACGTTGGAAGACTCACGGCACCTCGAGCTCGACCACCACCGGGCAATGGTCGGAGGCCTTCGGCCGATCCCAACCGACGCGCGGGTAGCGTGCTCCTTGATGGCGCGCGGCGCGGTGCGGCTGACCCTCGCGGATGATCTTCGGCTTCACCGAAGCATTGGCGGCGGCCACGGCTGGCGAGACGATGATGTGGTCCAGCTGGCTGTAGACGTCGTCGCGACCGAAGTAGCTTG
>CAITIQ010000382.1 GCA_903892415.1 uncultured delta proteobacterium
AACATCATGCGGCGTCTAGGATATCAGGATGCGAGGTGGATACAGATGCGGTCCATACTTGCTCGGGCGCCTTGCGTTTCTGAGGCCCCTCCAAGCGCTGGACCAGCTTAGGATGGTGTATACTGAGGACGCTAATCTAGGATCAGATATATGCCTTGCCGGGCGACGATTTCGCTGCGCGATAGAGCGCAAAGAAGGCTGCGTCCTCGTGAGTATGCATTTAGGGTTGGGTGCTCCTGGGCCATCAGCTCAACCTACTGACGCAAACCCGAATAGTAGGGCTTTTTCTCACTCTGCGCATTGAGGTGCAGGCGAATTGTACCGAGTTTTATACCAATTCTCAGCAACTTTTCCCAGGTCAGAATTCCACTGGTAAACGACACCGTCAATGGTTGTTTTCAGGTTACGCAATTTCGACCTTCGCATAAGGACCATGCAGACTGCTCTTTGGTCGTTGTTGTGGATGTACTCTGCTGGGCTGGAAACGCGGCCTAACGCCTGCGCTGGCTGCCCCCCAGGGGACCCCAACTTCTGAAGCGCGATATTGCTGTCACGCTGATAGGCAGACCAGGCTCTCTCAAAGGCATTGTCCTTCGAGTGAGAAAAAGCCTGAACGTGTTGAGCCGAATTGCTTTCACTAAATTGAGGTAGGAACAGCCAGGGCTGCGACACGACTGCGAGATTGGCGAGGCTCAATGCAATCTCTAGGTAGGTGCAGTCGCGTGGCGGTCGGCTTGCCTGGAGTCCGTCGCAAAGTGGCTTCGCCTCCCTAACTGCCTCCACCATGATCGCCGCGCTGCTATGAGTAGGTTCAGCTGACGCTGAACTTTTTACCACGGCATTTGATTCTACCATCACCGGACGGTCCGTGGATGCCTCCTCGACCAAGGCAAAGTGCGCGGAAGATGCAGCGACGCGGTAGAACGCAATCTTCGTGCGCGGGTCGCTACCCCTACCAGAGCTCGCCTCCAGCGCATCGCGGCCAATCACCAGGAAGGCACTGCCGAGGGAGCCTGTTGGCGGGACCACGGACTGTAGCGGCTGCCGGGCCGGTGGAGCCTGCAGGCGCGCCGACTGCGCCTCGGTCGCCTGCAATGCCAGCCTCTCATAGGACGAAGATATCTCGTCCAGGCTTCGTGCGGTGCAGCCTGCCAGAGCCAAGCCGACGACAGGAACGAGCATTAGGGCAGAAGTTTGGAGAGAGAAATTCAACATTTAGCGGACGCCCTTCCTAAAGGTCATGCAGCAAACTCCAACGCGCCAAGGACCGCGTCGATGTCCGCACCTGCTGGGAGCGTGCCGGCCAGGAAGGTGCGCGCCACCGCCGAGGTGCGTTCAGCGAGTTCGCCGGGCATTATGCGTCCGTCGGGCTTCATGGCCTCGCTTGCAAGGGTCGCCAGAAAGCCCCCAATCGCCTTCACCTGGTCCTGTGTCAGCCGCCGTCTAGACGCTAAGGCTAGAAGGTCCACGATTATTGCCTCCAGCACCGGCCCGGCGACGACGGGTGGCACATTTCCGTGACTTGCAGCTTCGCAAGCGCTATCAGCCTGCCGCAGAACTGTGGCGATGAGGTTGGCTCCGATAACGGAATTTGTTCCCGGCGCCAGCTTGAACAGACGCCCAGGGTTGATCGCGGCGGCCTTGGCCGCGGCAGCCGCGACCGCAAGCCAGCCAGCCGGATGAAGCAGATCGGCGCCAGGCAACGCCATCGCTCCGGCTACGGCCGCAACGACAGCCTGCACCTCCTGGCTGGCGCCGTCTCCAGTTACAAGTTTCGGAGTCGTCGCCAACTGTTGGATCACGATGCCAACGAACTGCGCCACTTGGTCTCGACTTGCCAGCCGCTTGAGCAACGCAGGATCTTGTCCGGCCAGCGCCGGCCGTGCTCCATCGATGACCGCACCCACCAGCACAGACGCCACACCGTCCCAGGTCCCAGCCGGTCCCAACAGCAACGGTAGCGAGGCTCGGACGGAATCGAGGGCAGCCGTGGCGATGTCTACGAGGACCGTCCGACCTACCGGACCCACCTTGACGTCCTGGGCTATCTTCCCCGCCACCGTACTGATCAGGTTGCGTAGGGCTTGCTTCTTCTGGTCTGTGGTCGAGCCTGTAATGACAAGCTCGGGGCGCGAGGCAACGACAGCGATTGCTGCGCTAAAAAACTCCAGCCACGTCTGCTGCTGCAGCAGGGTGTCGCCAGACAGTTTCGACGCCTGGTCGAGGACAGCGTTCGAGATTTCTGCCAGCAACTCCTGGAACTGTGCATCATCCCTCGGCTTCACTAGGCTACCCAAAAAGGAATTGCGATCTGCTGCGATTGCCTTGATGGCTCCTACGACCATCCCGGGCAGGACTTCGTCCCGCAGACGCTCCCATTTGAAAAGGGCGGTGAGCAAATCTGCCGACGTCGCACCTTTTTTGTTAGCCTCCTCGTCGAAGCCCCGCTTCAGCGGTAGGAGCGTCCCTGTGAGCAGGTGCTGGAGATGCTCCTTCTTGACGACGAGATTCGGCTGCTCGGCCAGCGTTGCGAGCCCCGCACGGAAGGCAGTCACCAGCAGGGACTGCGCGAAGTTGGCGCCGATCCACTTATCGCCCTTCCAGGCTTCCGCGTCCTGTAGATCTGGAAGCAGCGCCCGCGTCTCAACAGCTACCTTGGCAACGGCTACCATGGCGACGGCGTCCAGCAAAGGTTTTCCAGCCCCTGTTTGGGACAGCAGCGTGGGAGACGCCTGGGCGAAATCCAGGGCGACGTCGCCAAGTGCCAGGACAAGGCGCAGGTGGGGCTTTGGCGGCGTGTTCGGATCTTTCACGTCCCACTGCCGGACCACCGCAGCCCCGGCGGCCCGTGCTGAGTCTCTCGGCAGCGACCGCGGGCTGCGCGATGCCAGTATGCGCCATTCGGCGACAATGGCCGCGATGTGATCTATCCCAGGATTCGGCATGCCGATTTGGGCATCCCAGTGGGCTTCGAGGTCGCCGCCCGGGCCGACGTAGGC
>CAITIQ010000383.1 GCA_903892415.1 uncultured delta proteobacterium
AACCTGGCGGTTGACGACGTCGCGTGCGGCCACCGCGTCATCGGTCACGTCGCGTGGCCCGTCATCGAGCGCTCGATAGCCGGCGTTCAGTCGGGCGATGCCCGCGTCGTCCAGGAGCACGCGGTCTGTCGGGTCCTCGTGGATCGCTTCACCTAGAACATGATCTGCGCGCTGTAGTCCTTCCGACATTGCGCGTCCTTTAGCGGCGCTTCAAGACTACCTGATGCCGCCGATGGCAACGCCGACGGCGATGGGGGCGACGACGGCGGCTGTCGCGGCGAGGCTGCCGAGGACGATTCCGATGACGGCGCCAGCCGTCTTGCTACGGCTGAACACCGTGACGCGGATTGAGTCGAGGGCGTCGCGCTCCACGCGCGCGGTCTCGGCTCCGCTCGCGAAGACGTAGGCGCCTCCGTTCACGGTGATTTGGAGAGGCGCCGTCAGGATGGGATATTGCTCGTCCGCGCCCGGTGGCGCCACTGGCTGGACAGCCGAAGCGTCGTTCAGCGTGTTGTTACAAAACGAACACCACGTGCTGGCTCCCCACAATTTCCCGAACAATCGAGGGGCACAGTCTTTGCGAACGCCCTCGTATGCTGGCGGCGATCGGATCAAAGAACCTCTCGGCGGTGTTGCTCGTGCTGCTGCTCGCGGCCTGCGGCGACGACGGCTCGGCTGTCGGTGGCAACGGCGAGGGCGGTCCATCCGAGACAGGCGCTGGTGGCTCGGGTGGCGAAGCGAGCGTGGGTGGTGGCGCGACGACGCAGGCCACCATCCAGTTCTTCGTCAACGAGCGGCCACACGACCCGGGAAACAAGGAGCAAGCGACCACGCGCGCCCGTTACACAGACCCGATCCGCGTTGTCGGCGGCGGTCTGGTCCCAGGCTCGACGGTGCGATTCGACATCACTTCGGGGGAGGCCGTTTCCTTCGCCGTCTTCGAGGTCCCTGGCGACGGCGTGATCGACTTTGCGCGTGATGCCCCCATGGAAGGCAGCTGGTCGGGCGCGGACTTGGACGGCTTCTTATGGTCGCTCGACACCATGGCCGCGTTGAACGTGAAGGTCAGCGTGCGCGACGAGTCCGGCGCGCCTTTGGCGAGTGCGCTGCTCGAGCGCGCACCCTTCGCAGAGGGCACGCTGTCCGAAATCGTCGACGACGGTACGCTGGTCGGGACGTTCTACCGGCCGGAGGGCGAGGGCCCGTTCCCGGCGGTGCTGACGTTCGGCGGCTCGGAGGGCGGCCGCGAGTCCGGCGAATTTACAGCCGCATATCTCGCCACACTGGGCTACGCAGCGCTCGGCGTCGCCTACTTCGACGAGCCGGGCTTGCCTGCCGTGCTGACTGATGTGCCGATCGAGATCTTGCAGGCCGACCTCGCATGGTTGCGTGCGCGGCCCGAGATCGACCCGAG
This sequence comes from uncultured delta proteobacterium, assembly GCA_903892415.1. GTDB lineage: Bacteria > Myxococcota_A > Polyangia > Polyangiales > Polyangiaceae > Xiheicaenibacterium. Next base: position 1,415 of record CAITIQ010000383.1, read on the forward strand.
CCGCATCGGCGTCTGGGGTGGCTCGCGCGGCGGCGAGCTATCCCTTATTTTGGCGGCTCGTGATCCGGAGCTCGCGGCGGTCATTGCGGAGGTGCCGAGCGGGTACGTGTGGGGCTCGTCGGCCGAGATCGATCGCGCCGCTTGGACGGCCGGTGGCGCGGAGCTGCCCTATGTACCGGCGGAGGGCGAGGGCTACGAGATCTTTACCGACGAGCTCGGCACCCACATCGCGACAACTCCTGGCTTCTACGTCGACATCCAAGCCGCAACCGAGAGCGAGCTCGATCTCGCCCGGATTCGCGTCGAAGACTCGGGGGCCGCCGTGATGTTCATCGCCGGATCCGACGACCAGATATGGCCGAGCTGCGTCCTCTCCGAGGTCGCCATGGATGTATTGATCTCGAGCGGCCACGCCGACACGTACGGCGACGAGCTGTACTGCTACGAGTCGGCTGGCCATTGGATCGGCCTGCCAGGCAGCTCGACCATGAGTTCACAGCGCTTCTTCGATACAGCAGGTGGCTACTGGATGGAGATCGGTGGCACCCCCGCGGGGGTCGCAGCAGCGCAACGCGACTCGAATACCAAGATGCGTGCGTTCTTGGAGCGGACGCTGGGGTCGCGCTAGAGCGAAGGATTAGGTCGTCGTGGTCGAGGGCGATCGATTCGAGCCGGTTGGTCCGCGCCGGGGTCAGGGCGATTCGTCTGGCAAGTCCAGCGCTGCGAAGGCGTCGGGGCATATGCCGTGGGACACCGTTATGCCGTGGGCTTTGAGCAGATATTCGCCCAGGCTCACCCAGCGGTCGTTCCAGCGCACGCGATTGGTCCAGGCGCACACCGTCAGCAGCGCGGTGTCGTTGAGGGTCTCCGGCTCGACCTCACTCAAGAACGAGCAATGCAGGCCCGGGATGACGTTGGCCCGGGCGACGAAGCGGGTCATGACCTGAACTCCGGCGCCGACGCTCAGCGGGAAGATGCCCGACTGCGCTCCGTCGCGAAGGAAGCCGCGCCACTGCACGTCCACCGCGTCACGCGTGCCCTCGACCACGATCTCGGAGAGGTGAAGCCCAACGACCTCGTCGCGCGAGCGCCGCAGAAGACGGCAGGCCGCCGCGTTCGCGTCGCGGTACACCGCGTGGTCGTCGGCGACCAACACGGCGACCTCGAGGTGGTCGAAGAGCGCGCGAAACAGCTGCAGCGACCGTGAAGCGTCCATTCTTGGAGAGCCTACGCCAGCAAGCCAGTAGGCGTCCATGCACGGCAGGCCAGTGCCGCCCTTCCCCGAGCGTGGCGCGCTCTCGACCCTCAACCGCCCGGGGTGAACGAGATCGGATAGACGACCTTCAACGCTGGCCCCTCGAAGCTGGGGAATTGCAGCTCTTTGAACTTGCCTGCGACGCAGCGGTGTAGCTCTGCCCCGGCTAAATCGGACTCGGCCCGCGCGCGCGACACCCGGCCGGTCTGCGGCTCGATGGTGAAGTGAACCGTCACTCGCCCCTGTAGGTTGGGGCAAGGCCGCAGGGCGGCTTCGTAGCAGCTGCGGAAGCTAGCGAAGCCGCTCCTCACGACCTTTTGAACCACCTCGACTGGCAGTCCAGCCTTCTGCTTGCCGGCCACGGTGGACGGGCTCGATGCTTCCACCAAGGGCCCGGCTTCAGCTTGTTCGAGCGCTATTCCTGCGGCCGATCGCTTTGGCGCGGGACCACAGCTGACGGAGCGAGCATCGACCTCGGGCTCAGGTGCGGGACGCGCGGCGCTCTCGCGCACGAGCGCGACGCAGGCCAAGAGCCAAGCGGCAAGGAGGACGTTCATCGAGAACACAGGCCCCAGAGACACCGCGGACCGCGGGCGGTTCCCAGTTTCTTAGAAATGGCGGCGGGGCGGCGCGCACAGCGGCATCCGCAGCTCAGCCGCCTCGCACCGCAGCCGCCTCGCTCTCTTGCGGCGGAGCGTCTCCCCGGGTGAAGGCCTGCTCATAGCCACGTAGCTCGGTGCCAAAGAGCCGGTTCCATAGGCGAGTAAAAAGACCGTAGTTACCCATGGAGCGTTGATGGTGCAGCGCATGAAAGGTTGCACTGTTGCTCCAGCGCAGCACAGGCACCTTGACCCACCAGCGCGGCAAGAGCTCATAACCGAGGTGGGCCATAACGTTATTGGAGAGCCCGAGCACCTGCACCACCCCAATCACCGGTAGCGGAATAGGAACCAAGAGCAGCACCGGCAATAGCCAGCCGGTAATCAGCACCGCCTCCAGCAGGTGAAACGAATAGCTGGTTAGCGGATTCAGATCCACGCTGCGGTGATGCACCTTATGCACGTGCCGAAAAAGGAACGGCGTATGGAGCGCGCGGTGAACGAGATAAAACCAAAGGTCATTGCCGATCATGATCAAGAAGATCGCCAGCAGCGCGCCGCCCACGCCCCAGCTCCCCAGGTCCTCCGGGAGACGGATGTACCCTAGCCGCTGCAGCTGGGTGATAACCCCCAATTGCACCGCACCAAACGCCAACACCACGGCTGAATGCCCTACTTCATGACGCAGCTGCGCCCCGTCCAGCGCGCGCCCTTGCACCGGAATACGTCGCTTGGCGAGCAGCGCCGCCGCCCACTTGCGCGTCACCCAATACACAAGCCCAACAATAATAAAGTAGCTGGCCGCCTGCGTTAGATAGGTGGATACGAGCTGAACCAAGAGCTCCGCTTCCCAGCTCATCGGTTGGCCCTCGACGAGCGGCTGCGGAAGGTGCGCTGAGGCTTCATGCCTCCGTTGTAGCAACCCCGCCCAAACATTGCAACCATTAGTTGCAATGACAGCCTATGGCGTGGAGATGACCGCCTGGTCGATGGCGCGACCGACGCTGCCGAGCTCGAGCCAGGGTTCACCGTGGGCGGGCAACAGCAGGGCGTCGCGGTGTTGAGCCAGGGCCGTGAGGCCCGCTAGCGCTTCCGCGTCGTTGCGGTCGTCCTCGGCGAACACGACCGCGCCTTTCGTGCCGAACATCGGGTCGAGCGTCATCAGCGCATCTCCGCTGAACAAGGCGCCGCTCGACGGGTGGTACAGCGCGCAGCTCCCAGCGTTGTGCCCAGGGACCTGCACCACACGAAGTTGGCCGGGAACGTCGAGCACGTCACCATCGCCGAACAGACGCGGAGCAACCAGCGGCGGCTGCGTCAGCACGCCGTCGAGCACCGCCTCCGCGAACAAGCTCAGCGCGCGAGGTCGCCACAAGCGACGCCACAACCGCGCAGGAGGCCGAACTACGTTGGGGTGCGTGGCAAACGCGTGATCAGCCTGGTGCAGGTACACCGGCACACCGAGCGCGGCGAGGTCCTGCGCGAAGCCAATGTGGTCGGCGTGGCCGTGGGTCAACACGATCGCCTCGATGTCGCTGACCGAGCGCCCCGTCTCCGCTAGCCACGCGCGTAAGTAGCGCCAATGACCGCGAAAGCCACAGTCGATCAGGGTGACCGAGCGCCCCTCGCTGAGGGCGAAGAAGTTCACCCGCTGACTGCCAAGCAGGGTGATGCCGGCGAGGATCGGCTGGGGCGTGCGCGCAGTCGCGAAGTGATTGGAGGGTCGAACAGGCAGGTGCGGGAGGGGCTCAGCTTCCATAATGGAAGTTACACTAGAACTTCCGAAGCGGAAGTCAACTGCTACACTGTCAGGGTGATTCCCGATTCGCACCAACACTGCCCCGCGGGCCACGCGCTCGCGCTCCTGGGTGACCGCTGGTCCTTGATGATCGTGCGTGAAGCGCTACGAGGCGCTGAGCGCTTCGACGCCTTCCGCGAAAGCCTGGCCATCTCCGAAAACACCCTCAGCCGCCGGCTGACGCACCTGCAGGAGGTCGGGGTCCTCGCCCGCGCGGAGGACGGCAGCTACGCGCTGACCGAGGCCGGAGAAGACCTGGCCCAGGTGCTGGCCGTGCTTGGACATTGGGGGCAACGTTGGCTGCCCATCGAGCAACCAGCGCTAACGCCGCCTCCCGCTGTGATGGCCGCGGCGGTCAGCCTCGGGCTCGCCCCGCCGAAGCGCAAGTAGGCGATCGAAGCGGCCGAAGACGCGCCGCAAGACTCGACGAACCACGCCGGACAAGCTACGCCTGCCCCTTGTGACTGCTGCGAAACGACGTGATCTCGGTCGGCCGCGGGGCAAGCCCATTGAGCGGCAGATCCTCGAGGAGACGCTGCGTGAGCTGGCCGAGCACGGGGTCAGTGGGCTGAGCATTCCGCGCATCGCGGAGGCCGCGCAGGTCAACAAGACCAGCATCTATCGGCGGTGGCCGACGAAGGAGGAGCTGGTAGCAGCCGCGCTCGAGGACACGCTGCGCAGCACGGCCGGCGAGCTGCGCGACACCGGCTCGTTGCGCGGCGATCTCGAGCAAATGCTCAGCGTGGTCGCCGCGCAGCTCAGCTCTCCGAGCGGGCGCGCGCTGCTCGTCGCGAGCATGTCGGAGGGCGCCGCTGCTGCGGTAGGCGCGCTCGCCGGAGACCCGATGGTGCGCAGACAAGAAGCCGCCGTCGGACTGGTGATGCGTGCCGCCGAACGCGGTGAATGGGACGTCGAGCGCTACCTGCCCGACGCTGTGTTCGCGATGTTGACCGGCAGCGCGATGCACCGCCTCCTGCTCGAACGCCAACCGTTGACCGAGGCTTGGAGCCGCACGACGGTGGAGGTCCTCGTGCGCGGCGTGCGCCCCGAGAAGGCCGTCACGCCGCGAACCTCCGCAGCCAAGCGCTCTCGCTAGCCGTCCCCAATGCCGGTCATCGATCTTCCGTCCGACTCCCGCCCGAGTTTCCCCGCTTCGTGCGCTCGCTGCAGCGCCCCGCCGTCGCGCAGCTACCGCGTTCGGGGCAAGCTGCTCGATGCGGCTATCCCGGTGTGCGCGGGCTGTCATGCCCGGGTCACGCGCTCGATGGTGCTGTGGGTGGTCGGGCTTTTGATCGCGATTCCGTTTTTTATCATCGTGGCGAGCCTCGTGCTCGAGCTCGTGGTCCCGCTTCCGGAGGAGCACGGCCCACGCTCGATGGTTGCCATGGCGATCGCGCTCATGCTGCTGGCGCTGGGCGGCGTGATGGCCTGGCTCGGGCTGCGAGCTCGTCGGAACGCAGCGCGCACGCCGCGACATCCTCGCGAGCAGGCGAACAAGCCGTAAGCCACTAAACCGATTGCCAAGGAAGCCCCGCTCGTCAGAACTCTTCGGACTCTTCCTCCGGCAGCTCGGTCAAGCCAGCGATGCACTCGCTCAGCGCGCGATGAGCGGCCGTGTTGGAGCCGTCGAGGGCAGCACACGTAGCGGCCTCTACACAGTCGGCTTGCAGCTCGAGCGCGATCGCGTCCTCCTCACTGCACACCATGCTCACGTCGGCCCGCTCGGTGTCTGGAACAAACGGGCAATTGGTCTCAGCGTCGTGAATGCGCTCGAGCGCCTCGTCGCAGGGCGTTGGGTCGCAGCCGATTACGGCGCTCACAACCAGCAGAAAAGCGGCCTTCATAGACGATCTCACACGCCACCTCCTTCACCGCCAGCACCGTCGGGTTTCGGCTCAAACTCGTCGGCTGGGACCACCACGATCGGCACCTCCACGGTCTCGACGATCCCGACCAAGGTCAACGTCAAGATAGCCGTGCCTGGCGCGTGAGCGATGATGGCGATGGTGTTGTTCGGCCCGGAGAAGGCCTCTGCAACGAGCGGGTCGCCGCTCACCATCGTCCAAAAACCATCCAACTCCTCAGGCTCGTTCACGTCCTCGATCGAGAAGGCGTCGAAGCTCACCGAGACGCCGATCCCCTCTTGCACCAAAAGGCCCTGCTTGCCGTCAAATATCTCCGGCTTGGCGTCATCGATCGGCGTCCAATTGCAGTGCTCCGCACCGACCACGACTTGACCTTCCAAGCTGTCGATTTGCGGCCGCGCATCACATGCAGCCAGCAACAACAATGCACTCGCCAGAACCTGCGCGCGCTTCATGAGCCCACCTCGATCGAAACGGTGCCGCTGAAATCCCCAAGCTCGACCTCGAGCACGCCCGGCCCAGGGTTCCCCGAAACCACGGTGACGATGTTGTCCACTGGGTCGGAGGTGATCTGCAAAATGTCCGGATCGGAGCTCGACCAGTTGCACGGGAAATCACCGGCCAAGATTTCCCCATTCGCGCCGACCACGATCGCGCGGAACTTGAAGGTGAACTCGACGTTGGCCTCCGCCGTCAATTGACCGTTCGCCACATCCACCTCAACGCCTTCGAAGCTGCCTTGCGGCGTTGCCGGCAAAATCTTGAGCGCCGCCGGCTCGCGCAATTCAATATCGGCGAAGTCGAGCGGGGTGCCGCTCTGCGAGGCCACCACCGAAACCACGCCGGCCCTGAGCGCCGTGAGCGTCGCGCCGTCCGCGTCGAGCGCGAGCCATTGCCCCGAGGCCGTTCCAAGCTGCAGCGGCCCGCCACTCTCAGCGAACAGCTGGAAGCGACTGCCCACCGCGATCACTGGAAACGGACTGTCTGTGCGCGTTGGCGCGAGATCCGCGTCCTGATCACATTGCGGATCGGCCTCTCCAACACACTCATAGAGAAACTCCGCCCGACCGAGACTCCCAGGCAACACCGCCGGCGGCTGCTTTGGGTCCTCTTTTCCGTCGCAGCCCAGCGCCAGCACCGCTCCTACGCTCAAGCACTTTACGAATCGTTTCATCGCTTTTCGACCACCACGTTAGCAGGAGATACGGGCGTCCTCGCGCTCAGCTTCCTGAGGCGAGCACGTTCCTGTCGCCGCTCGCGGCGTGCGCACCGATGGCTCGCAATGCGTAGTAACCTTCGCTCCCCATGGCTCGAACGCATCGTGACGTGCACCTCGCCGTGCTGCCGCCAGACGCCTGGATGCTCGCGCGCAACTCCGGTAGCGAGATCCCGAGTTTCCGGCTCACTGCTGCAGATCCGGCGAGTTTGCGGCTGCGCTTCGATCGCGGCTTTGGCTGGTCCAACCCGATCGACGTCAACGTCAGCATCTGGCAATCCGGGCCCGCGCACAGCACGCTTCGTTATGAGGCCAGCTTGCTCGCCCTCGCCGACCCGTTCGACTTCATGGGCAAGAACCTCGAGCGCTTCGAGCAGCATTTGCACGCGCACTGTTACGCGTGGATGAACGGCATGGCGCCTCCCCCGCCCCCTGTCGACAAACACAGCGTCAAGGTGAACCTGATCATCCTCGGCGTGGTGTTCGGCGTGCTGTTCCTGTTCGTCTTGGTGTTCGTGGTAGCCGTGCTGGCGCGCTAGCCGAGCAACTCCGTCGCGCGTAGCCGAGAAAGGACTCGTCATGCCGCGCGAAGCGAGTCACGATGGCGTCGGTGGGGGCGAGAGACCCGTTCGGACTGTGCGGGACAGTGCTCAACGACACCTTCGAAGCGATCGAGGTCGTCGGTGAGGGCGGCTTCGGCGTGGTCTATCGAGGCCGTCATGTCGGGTTCGACGAGCAGGTTGCGATCAAGTGCCTGAAGCTCCCGGCCCACTTCTCCGAGGCTGAAAAGGCCGCGTTCTTCGGTCGACTGCGCGACGAGGGCAAGCTGCTAATCAAGCTCTCGCGCAAGACCGCGGGGATCGTGCAGGCCCTCGACATCGGTGAGGTCACGGTAAAGGGCGCGAGGGTTCCGTATCTCGCGCTCGAATGGGTGGACGGCGTGACGCTTACGCAGGCGCTCGCGCAGCGTCGGGCGGCGCGCGAAGCGAACCCGTCCGTGGGAGCAGGAGCCGCGTTCCTCAGGCCGATCGCGGAGGCGCTCGCCGTCGCGCACGGACAGAACGTCGCGCACCGCGACATCAAGCCGGACAACCTCATGCGGACCGCGGATGGCAGCCTGAAGCTGCTCGACTTCGGGATCGCGAAGCTGCTCGAGGTCGGTCCCACGGGAGAGGCGCAAACGTCTGCGGCGGCGCCAGTGTTCACGCCCGGGTACGGCGCGCCCGAGCAATTCGAGAAGCGTCGGGGCCCGACAGGTCCGTGGACCGACGTTTTTTCGCTCGCGCTCGTCTTCGTTGAATGGGTGTCGGGCGCGCGGGCGATCGTCGGGGAAGAGCTGATCGATCTGTACAAGGCGACGACCGATCCGGTGAAGCGCCCGACGTTGCGAGCGCTCGGCGTAGCGACCTCCGATGACGTGGAAGCTGTGCTGCTGAAGGCGTTAGCGATCGAACCGACCGCGCGCTTCCAAGACGCAGGTACCTTCATGGCTGCGCTGGATCGCGCGGTGGCCGCCGGCAGTGAGGCCGACCAAGCGTCAGCGCCGTCGCGCCTCGACACAGCGTTCATGGCCTCCGCTTCGACCGAGGCGTTCCTTTCGGAGAGCGCGAAGAATGACGCGTACGCGCCGACGGATGCGATCAACGCCGCGCGGGCCGAAGAGCAAAGCGCAGCCTCGCCGCGCACGACCAATCCGATTCATCTCTCGCAACCGGCGGCCTCTCTCGCGACTCCCAGCAAGGCACCTCCGAGCGGCGGCTCGACAAGAGTCGTCGGTGTGGTCGCCGGCGTCGCGGCGGTCGGCGCTTTGGTGTTCTTCGCGAATCGGCCCACTCCGTCCGTCCCCGAGAAGCCAGCTCCAGAGACGAGTCCATCGAGCACCGTCGTCTCGTCGAGCACCGTCGTCTCATCGACGCCCACGCCACCGATGCCCGCACCGACGACGCCGGAACTCGGGCTTCGCACGCTAGCGCAGTACCATGATGCCCCCGCGGCGCTCGTTGGGAACCCGCTCACAACGACGGCGTGGCGCGCGGCCGCTCAGAGCTTCGAAGCCTCATGCGCGGCCGATCCATCTGCAGCGCGGTGGTGTGCCGCCGAGCAGTTCTGTCGTGGCCAGGTCGACTTCATCCGCAACGACAACGACGCGGCGGCGAAGGCGTTCACACGTGCGACTGAGCTCGATCCAACGTGGGCTTTGCCTCACGTCGGGATGGCCAATGTGTGGACGGTCAAGAAAGAGCTGCCGAAGGCGCTCGACGCGGCGGCCGAAGCGCAGAAGCTCGAGCCCACCTGGTGGGTCGCCATCGCAGTGGGCGGCCGCGCCTATTCGAGCCTCGGCAGCGTGGACGGCGCGATCGCCGAGTATCGTCGCGCGCTCGCGCTCGCTCCGGACAACGCGAGCCTGCTCTCGGAGGTCGCGCTCGCCTATCACGCTGCGCGGATGGATACGGAGGCGCTTCGAACGGCGGAGCAGGCGCTCGCCATCTCGCCTGATCTCGTGCACGTGCGCGTGCTCCTGGCCGAGCGGGCGATGGAAGCTGGTGATGGGGGAAAGGCGCTCGTTGAAGCCGAGCGCGCGCTCGTTATCGCGCCGCGGCATGTCAGCTCGTTGCTCGCGCGCGCGGACGCGCTCAACCTTCTTGGGCGCAAGGCCGACGCTCGTTCGGCCTACGAGAAGGCCGTAGAGATCGCGCTCGAGAGCGGCAGCGGCCCGCTCGAGCCGGATCTCCAGGCGGCCCGAGATTCTTTGGCGAAGCAGGAGCTCCCCGCGGTTCGAAGCAAACGCGCCGCGGCTGGCGCGAACGGGACCGGGCCAACCAGCCCCGCGCGTTCGCGTCCAGCGCCGACATGCCGCTGCGCCCCCAGCGACCCGCTCTGCTCCTGTTTGTAGCGCTCGGCGAAACGTGGGTCGACGAGCAGCTTGACCTTTGCGGCAGCAGGGTGAGGATCACGACATGACGACGAGGGAGCTGGCTGTGGATATTGGGCCGTACCGCGAGCTCTACGAGCAGTACCTCGCGAAGCAGGCTTACGACGAGGCCTGGTGCGTCGCCGCGACGCTCACCTTCTTGAACAAGGCCGGCGCCGACGAGAAACAGTTCTATGAGGATTACAGGCCCCAGGGGTTCCCCCACGTCTCGTCCCGCGCGGCCCCTGACTCGTGGCGCAAGCGCCTCTTCCCTGAGGACGAGAACCCTCGCGTCGGAACGATCTTCGAGCACATCGCTCCGGCCGCCATGCGCTGCAAGCTCGAGCAACTCAAGGTCAGCAGGGAGGAACCCGTACTCAATCCGCGGTTCCGTCAGGACCCCGCGACGAGCGCCATGGTCCTCACGAGGATCTTCGGCTTTGCGGCCAATGTGCTCGGGATACCAGTCCCGCAGCTTTACGTCCGCATCGACGTCCCAGGCGCGCTGACCCACCTCCCGGTCCATTCCCAGGCCAGCATCGCGGGACAGACGATGCTCACGCTCACGCCACAGGACCAGCTGTTCGTCCTTGGCAAGCACCTCGCGGACTACCGCGCTGAGCTGCGTAGCGTCAATTACAAAGCCCCACCGCATTGCCTCGCCTGAATTGCTACCAGGCGAGGGCCGTTGCCTCATCGAAATTGCTACCGGTCATGCCCCGGTTCGAGGAGACGACAATGGCGAAAAAGATCAGTATGGGCGCCCGACAGGAGTTGGTTCGGGCG
>CAITIQ010000384.1 GCA_903892415.1 uncultured delta proteobacterium
AGATCCTGGGCGGCCTCTGGCGTAAGCGCCAGCGTGCCGCTGCCTCCTGCAGACGCCGCGGTTTCCGGCTCGAAGTCGAAAGAGTGCGGTTTTGGAGCGGGTCCGGCTTGGTTGGCGAACACGTTGGTGGACGATTCGTGCTCCGGCGTGCGAAACGCGACGGGTTTGGCTGGCTGCACCGCCATCGCTGCGGGGTTCACCCGTTCGGTTTGGGGGGGCAGTAGATCCCCGATCGAATCGACGGAGAACACGCGAGTAGCAGCTGGGGCGCTCGGTACTGCCGAGTCACTGAGATTGGCCGAGGCCCGCGAAAGATCCAGCGCTTGGCCGCCCAGCTCTACGCCTGCCACGACCAAACATTGTTCGGGCTTCACGTTTGCTGGAAATGGCATGGTCGCGCGCCAAACGGCGCTCACCCGCATGCGATCGGTGTCGATGGAGAGCGTGTCGAGTTTGAACTCGAGCGCGCTGCCGTCCCCAGCGCCCTCGTAGAACCGACCAACGCCACGAGCCTGAGGTAGCTGCGAGGCGAACTGTGGTTTGCCTTCCACGAGGTTCTGCAAATAGAGGTGCTCACCGCCTCGTAGCGAGGTTGCCTGTTGGTCCTCTGTTGCTCCGAGGAAGAAGCCCCACGAAAGATCGTTGGGCATATCCACGCGAGGCCCGCATAAGTCGGTCCCTTTGGCTGCTCCCGACTGGCCGATGAAGCGGCTGCGCATCGGCCACGCACGGGGGACCGGGGCAAAAGCGATGGCTGCGGCGGCGTCCTCGGGGTCGTAGAGATTCGGCGCCATTCCGCTGCCCTTGTTGACGCCGACGGGATTGCGCAGCGGATCGAAACAGGCCCTCTGCCACGTGAGCGGCATTTTGCGGAAGGGCTTCGGCTCGCCAGCGCCGATGCGATCACCGACCACTCGCACGGATTTGTCCACCAGCACCTGAGCCTGAGAACGTACACAGAGCCTGACGACCAGGTGCGTGGTCGGTGTCGGCGAGTTGGCGTGACCGACGACATGCACCTCGGCGCGCGGCTTGTGGGGGACGAAATCCACGTCTTCGATCAGCGCGCCGTCGTCGGTGACCCGCTCCCAAATGACGAGCTTCTCCGGTGCTATAAGGCCCATCACCCCTTCTGTGAGGGCGAAGGTGGCCTTGATGGCGACGGTGAGTGTGGTCCGACCGACGTGGGTCCACAACATCGTGCCGCCGACAGCAGCCGTCACGGTCTCGATCGGTATGGCCCAGGGCGTTGTCACGTTGAGAGAGGGTACTTCCGGGCACGCCTAATGAGTAGCCCTGCGTGCGTGCAGAAACAGAATACGAGTCATTCGCGGCGAGCCACGATGCGCACGCGCTTTACTTGGCGGGGCGAGGCGGCGGTGACTTCTAGTTCAGTACCGTCGGGGGTTTGAAAGCGTTGGCCGGGCTTGGGAATACGCCCAGCGAGCTCGAGACAGAGGCCGGCGATGGTCGTAAAACCCTCGCTTTCAGGGAGTTCGAGCTCGAGCTCCCGATTCACGTCGCGCACCGGGACGTCGCCCATGACCACGACCGAGCCGTCCACCTCGTGATAAAAAGGCTCCGGACTCGCTTCTTCGTGTTCGCTGGCGATCTCGCCGACCAGCTCCTCGACCAAGTCCTCGATCGTGATGATGCCGCTCGTCGCACCAGCTTCGTCGATCACGATGGCCAGCTGAATGCGTCGCTTGCGCATCTCGCTGAGCAAATCGGCCGCGGGCATGCTTTCACTCACTTTGAAGGCCGGGCGAATAGCGTCCTCCAGCACGAGCAGCTGCTTCTCGACCAGCAGCGCTAGCAAGTCCCGAATGGTCACGTAGCCGACGACGTTGTCGATCACCTCGTCATAGACGGGCATCCGCGTCTTGCCGTGCTCCATCACCAGTTCTTTGAGCCGCAGATGGGAGGCGTTGCGTGGGATCCCGATCACCCGCTGACGTGGCACCATCACGTGGACCGCCTGCAGATCGGCGAAGTCAAAAGCTCGGGAAGCGATCTCGCCAGCCTGACGATCCACAGCGCCTGCTTCGGTTGCCTCGTCCACCAGCTGCTGGATCTCGCCGGGCGACAAGCGCGACTCGGCGAAGTTGGTGCGGTCACCGAAGAGTCGCAAGATGACGTTGCTGCTGAGGGTCAAGAACCACACCAGCGGTCTGGCGACGAAGGAGAGCATCAGCAGCGGCCGCGAGATCAACAGCGCGTAACGCTCGCCGGAGCGAAGGGCCAGCGACTTGGGAACCAGCTCGCCGATCACCAAGGAGAGAAAGGAGATCGTCCCGATCACCAAGCCGAGCGAAAGCTGCTCCGCGTTGCTCTTGAGCAGCTCTACGCGCGCGATCACCGGCACTAGCTCATCGGCGATCGCCGCACCGCCGAACGCACCCGCCGACGAGCCGATGATGGTGATGCCGATCTGCACGGTCGCTAGAAAGGCCTCAGGGTCTTTGCGTAGCTTCTTGAGCGCGACGGCGCTCTTCCGCCCTTCCTCGAGTAGCTTCTGCAGGCGCGTTTTGCGCACAGAAACCACGGCGATCTCCGAGCCGGCGAGTGCACCATTCACCAGAATGAGCACGAAGATGACGAGCAGCTCAGCGAGAATCTTGATCTCCGATCAATCGACAGGGCAACAGTTATGGCGCAGGAACGCGCGTTTTCAAGCTGTCGACTGCGTGCACCGGCGCTTGGTCACCGGCCATCAGGTGCTTGATTGCGCCGAGCACCAGCCGTTGGCTCTCCAACATGCTCTTGCCCGCAAAAACTGGCGAGGTCACGTCGAGGCGGTAATGACCGCCAGAGCCTTCGACGGCGACGATTGCATCGGGAATCTTTTCGAGCACGGCGGCCTTGACTGCGTCGTCGATCGAACCCTTGAAGGTCGTGAGGTGGCGAGACATTGGCTGATTCTGTCAAACTCGAGGCGCCTTGGGAACGTATGCGCGCTTCGGGCGAATCAAGCCGCAAGAGCTTCTCGTCGCGAGGCGATTGGATTAGAGCCCGGAGCAGCGTCTGGAGGAATTCGTGGAACACGCTCGTTTGCGCCCGTCCGACACGTTCATTCGCCGACATCTCGGCTCAGGCTCGGCCCCCATTGCTGAGATGCTGCGCGCAATTGGCGCCGCATCGATGGAGGAGCTGGTCACGCAAACGGTGCCTGCATCCATCCGTCGAAAGGAGCCGCTCAGGTTGACCGGCGCTGCGGCGAGCTCTGGGACGCCGCGCGGTGAAGCTGAGACGCTGGCCGAGCTGCGTAGCGCCATGAGCGCGAACGAGTGTTTTCGGAACTACATCGGCATGGGCTACAGCCCCACGATTACGCCGCCGGTGATCTTGCGCAACATCCTCGAGAACCCCGGCTTTTATACGCAGTACACGCCCTACCAGGCGGAGATCTCGCAAGGCCGTCTGGAGGCGCTGCTCAACTACCAAACGATGGTCGCGGACCTGTGCGGGCTGAGCTTGGCCAACGCGTCGTTGCTCGACGAGGGCACGGCTGCCGCAGAGGCAATGACGATGTGTCATCGCGTGGCCAAGTCGGGCAAGAAGTTCTTCGTCGCTTCGGATTGCAACCCGCAGACCATCGCCGTGGTCGCGACGAGGGCCGCGGCACTGGGCCTCGAGATCGAGATCGCGGCGCCCGAGACGCTCGACGTCGACGCGCACGACTTCTTCGGTTTGCTCTTCGCCTACCCAACGACGGATGGCCGCGTCGAGGACTACAGCGCTCACATCGCCAAGGCCCACGCAAAGGGCGCGTTGGTCGTGTACATCGCGGATCTATTGTCGCTGACGCTGCTCCGCCCGCCGGGGGACTTCGGCGTCGATATCGCGGTCGGGTCGTCGCAACGCTTTGGTGTGCCGCTCGGATTTGGCGGGCCGCACGCGGCGTTCCTGGCGACCGACGAGAAGTACAGCCGCTTCATCCCCGGCCGCATCATCGGCATGTCGAAGGACGCGCGTGGAAAGAAGGCCTTGCGCTTGGCCTTGCAGACCCGTGAGCAGCACATTCGGCGAGACCGCGCCACCAGCAACATCTGCACGGCGCAGGTGCTGCTAGCCATCATCGCTGGGATGTACGCGGTCTATCACGGACCTGAAGGTCTGAAGGAGATCGCGTCGCGGGTGCACGGGCTCACGCGCTTGCTCGCGGACAGCTTGGCTCGGTTGGGCCACGTGGTTGGGGACAAGCCGTTCTTCGACACGCTGAAGGTGCAGGCGAGCGCGCAGCTCGCGAAGGTGCGAGCTGCCGCAGAGGCCAAGAAGATCAACCTGCGAAGCTATGAAGACGGCGGGCTCGGCATCTCGCTGGACGAGACAACCACGCTAGCGGACGTCGCTGAGTTGGTTTCCCTCTTTGACCCGGCCGGCGTGGTTCCCGACTTTTCCAACGCCAGCGCTGAGGTGAGTCTGCCGTCTTCGCTGTCGCGAACGACGCCCTTCCTCACCCACCCGGTCTTCCATTCCTACCACTCGGAGACGGAGCTCCTGCGCTACATCTTCCGACTGCAAGGCCGCGATCTCTCGCTCACCACCAGCATGATCCCGCTCGGGTCGTGCACGATGAAGCTGAACGCTACCAGCGAGATGATCCCCGTCACTTGGCGTGAGGTCGGAGATATCCACCCGTTCGCTCCGCGCGATCAGTGGAAGGGGTATCAGAGCATGCTGAGCGATCTCGAGGGTTGGCTCGCCACCATCACTGGCTTCGCGGCGACCAGCCTGCAACCCAACGCTGGTGCGCAAGGCGAGTACGCCGGCCTGCTGGTGATTCGCGCCTATCACGAGAGCCGCGGTGACACGCATCGTGACGTGTGTCTGATTCCGACCAGCGCCCACGGCACCAACCCAGCGAGCGCCGCCCTCGCGGGGATGAAGGTCGTTGCCGTCGCCTGCGACGCCAACGGCAACGTCGATCTCGAGGACCTCAGGGCCAAGGCCGAGCAGCACAAGCAGGCTCTGTCCTGCGCGATGATCACCTACCCCTCGACGCACGGCGTGTTCGAGGAAGAGGTGCGAGCCATCTGCGACATCGTTCATCAGGCCGGCGGGCAGGTGTACATGGACGGCGCCAACATGAACGCTCAGGTGGGGCTCTGCGCCCCAGGAGAGTTCGGCCCGGACGTGTGCCATCTGAATCTGCACAAGACCTTCTGCATTCCTCACGGCGGTGGCGGTCCGGGCATGGGCCCCATCTGCGTGGCCAAGCACCTCGCGCCGTTTCTACCGATGAACCCGCTCGAGTACCGCGGCAAACCGGAGAAGGGTGCGCCGATCGGACCGGTCAGCGCCGCACAGTACGGCAGCGCCAGCATCTTGGTGATTCCGTGGATGTACATCGCCATGATGGGCGGCCAGGGACTGACCGAGGCGACCGAGCTCGCGATCCTCAACGCCAACTACATGGTTTCGCGACTCGAGGGCGCCTACGAGGTGCTCTTCAAAGGCAAGCACGGTCGGGTCGCCCATGAGTTCATTCTCGACTGCCGTCCTTTCAAAAAGGCCGCGGGGGTCGAGGTGGAGGACATCGCCAAACGCCTCATGGACTACGGCTTTCACGCGCCGACCATGAGCTTCCCCGTTCCCGGAACGCTGATGATCGAACCGACCGAAAGCGAGTCCAAGGCGGAGCTCGATCGCTTGTGTGATGCGCTCTTGGCGATCCGCGCGGAGATCCGCCTGATCGAAGAGGGCAAGTTGGACCGCGCCGACAACCCGCTGAAGTTTGCCCCTCACACAGCCGAGGTCGTTACCAGCGATGAGTGGGGTCACGCCTATTCGCGCAACATGGCGGCGTACCCGGCACCTTGGGTGCGTGAGTCGAAGTTTTGGCCGCCCGTCTCGCGCGTGGACAACGCTTACGGCGATCGCAATCTCGTATGCACCTGCGAGCCGATGGACGCCTACCGCTGAAAGCCGTCAATCTGGGAAGAAGCAAACCCCGAGGCTGTCCGAAGTGATGGCGTCGGGTTCCTCCACGCAGGTGAGGCCGTTGGGGCAGTCGTCGTTGTCCTTGCAGTTGACGAGGCAAACCGGCGTTCCAACGGCCACACAGCTTTGGCCCAGTTCGCAGGCGTTGTCCGGAAGGGTGCAGTCGAAGGCTGTGCAGATCAACGCCTCCGGAATCTCCTCGGACTTGAACGTCGCGCACTCCGCGGGGCACTCCTCAGTGCTCGCGATCACGGTGAATTCACAATCTCCTGCGCAACCCATGCCGAGCACGGAGAGCAAGGCTGCGGCAAGGACTTGCGCCAAGTTTGACCGCCCCAGGAGGCTTGGGCCTTTGTCACAGAGGGCTCGCGTCATTCTGTCCAGGGCGTGCATCGGCTGATTCATATCAGGTCCCTGCGAGCCAGAATATCCCGCAAAGCACTGGCTTCGCGTCGCGAACAACCGATGATTCGGGCGATGCGCAGATCCGCGTCCTCCTCCTCGAGCTCGCTGGCGGTGCGTTCGAGGATGTCAGCGCGGACGGCCCGTGAGCCGATGACCGGGTAGCCAAGAGTCCAATAAAGGGACGGGGCTCGCTGCGGGTCCACCTGGACCGAGACTTCCTTGCCCGTTGGCCAGTGATACCGCTCGTGCTGAGCGCGGGTAGGAACTTGATGGAAGGCGCGCGTCAGGAGCAACCGCGTAGCGACGGCGCGTGGGCGCAACAGCGCCGATGAAAACACCGAGAAGCGGCCGAGGGTCAGACCGATCCGTTTCATCGCTGCTCTGTCGGCGTCGGTCAGGTGATTGCGGTGCTCCATGGTGGCGGCTGCGTCGGCTGTGCCGAGGCCCATCTGCACGAGGTAGAGCAGGCCCCGGAGCGCTGGACTCAGCGCCGGTGAGGGCTGCAGCGGGCGCAAAAGCTCGAGCGTCCAATCTTTCGCAAAGGCGACGAGCCTGCGGTGCGCCTGAAGCCGAGCCCCACTGGCAACCTCGAGCAACACCACCACCTCGGGCGACGTGATGTCCCGCCCTTTGCTGAGCCGACCCACCGCGGTCTCACGCCAAACGATGCGGCCGAGCTCATCCACCTCGAACTGCTGTTGGTCCGCTTCGAGCATGCCTTCGAACGAGAAGCCGACTTCAGCCTGCGGTTGCTCGGGCTTCAATAGCGCTGCGAGCTTTGCGAACGGTGAACCCGCCGCTTGTTCACGCGCTTTGCTCGAGTTGGTTGGGCGCGGAGCCGGCCTTTCGGCTGAAACGAAGCGCGCTATCACCGCGCGGTGAAGCGCATCACTCAGCCGATCCTCGACCGCGCGCGCTTCTTGCTCCAGCCCAGCCCGCGGATCGACCCAATCCGCTTGGTTGGCCACGTAGTTCCACAACCGAACGTCGGCGATGCGATCGAGCAGGGTCTCAGGGTCATCCGCGGTAAAGTCGGAGATGGCTCGCAGCCGAGTGCGCACCCAACTCGGGTCCAGCGTGTGATTTTCGTAGAGGCCGAGAAAGATGCTCTCCAGTTGGGCTGCGTGTTCGGCGAACAGCAGCTGGCGGTAGTCGGGGATGGTCGCAACTTGCCACAGCAGCTGCACTTGCTCTGGCGTCTCGAGGCGCCGAGCGATCTCCTCCTTGGAGGACAAATGCTCGAACACTAGCTCGTCCATCGCGTTGCGCGTGCGGCGAAGGCGGTCACTCGGCGCGGCTAGGCGCAACGAGGTCAAGAGCGCGAGGGGTGAGCTGAAGTCGAGCGTAGAGTTGCGATAGAAGGCGCTCTCGAGGCGAGGAAAGCTGTGTTGTTCGACCCTGCGCGCAAGCTCTCTTGGGAACCCGGAGAGCGGCGTCAGGACGCCGAAGGTCCCGTTCTTGGTGTAGCGCCCCGCGCGCCCAGCGATCTGCGCGAGCTCCGACGCTTCGAGCGCACGTTCGACCTTGCCATCAAACTTGCGCAGGTCGGCGAAGGCGACGTGGTCGATGTCGAGGTTGAGCCCCATGCCGATGGCGTCGGTGGCCACCACGAAGTCGACCTCGCCAGCTTCGTACATTGCGACCTGCGCGTTGCGTGTCCGCGGCGACATCGCGCCGATCACCACCGCAGCTCCGCCACGCAGCGCTCGCAGCGCTCGCGCCAGCTCGAACACGCGCGGCAAGCTGAAGGTGATCACCGCGCTACGTCGCGGGATCGAGCGCAGGCTCAGCGGCTTCTGTGCCGACAATACCGACATGCGCGGACTCTGGGTGACCGCCAGACCCGGCAACAATTCGCGCAGCAAAGGTCGAGCCGTGTCTGCGCCGAGGAACCATGTGGTCTTGGTCCCGCGAGCGTGCAGAACGCGGTCGGTGAAGATGTGGCCACGCTCCGAATTGGCGATCAACTGGACCTCGTCGATCGCGACGAACTCGGTTGACTGATGCACGGGCATGGCCTCGACCGTCGAGATCCAGTAGCGGGGATTCGCTGGAACTCGCTTCTCCTCGCCGGTGATCAGCGCAACTTGACTCTCGCCCACGCGTACGGAGATGCGGTCGTAGACCTCGCGTGCGAGCAGCCGCAGCGGCAAGCCGAACATGCCCGATTCGCACTCGAGCATGCGTTCGATGGCTCGATGAGTCTTGCCAGTGTTGGTCGGACCAAGCACGGCGACGAGAGAGCTGCGTGGGGAATCGTCGCTAGGCATGGTGAAGGCGCGCACATGGGAAACGGTGTGACTTCGGCTCCCACTTTAATGCATTCAGACCGCGCAAAGGGCTTGAGCTTGAGCGAGTTGGTGCCGTGTAATTGCTCGGTGACATCCATCGCCTCGTTGCGGGTCAATGCGAGTGAGCTGGGCCAGCTGGTAGCAGGTCTTCGAGAGCAGTTACGGGGTGAGCCAAAGCTCGTATTAGCGATGGCTTCACCCGCAGTCCCGCTCAAGGAGGCGCTGGGCACGCTGAAGTCCGGGTTCCCCGATGCCGTCGTCGTTGGTGCGACCACGAGCGGCGAGTTCACCGAAGATGGCGACGGCACAGCGACTGTGGCTGTGTTCGCGCTCGCAGGGGACTACGCTGTGTTCGCTGGAGTAGGCGAAGGGCTCTCGGTCAATGCTGAGCAAGCCGTGCTCGCCGCGCTTGCTGGGCAACCAGCCGAGCTCGAGGGCTATCCGCATCGCACAGCCATTCTTTTGATCGACGCGCTCGCCGGATTTGGTGAAGAGGCGGCGCTGCTGTTGGCGACGTTCCTCGGCGATAGCCCGCTGGTTGGCGGAGCTGCTGGCGATGATCTGGCGATGAAGAGCACGAGCGTGGGAACGGCCGATACGGTGGCTTCCGATGCTTTGATGGTCGCGACGATCTTCTCGCGCGCTCCGCTCGGTGTCGGCGTGAAGCACGGTCATCAGTCGCTCTCCCCACAAAGCTATCGCGTGACACGTGCCGACGGCCCGGTTGTGCTCGAGGTGGATGGGCGCCCTGCTTGGGACGTCTGGTTGGAGGCAGCAGGTCCTCGTGCTCGAGCCACCGGGCTCGACCCCGAAGGCAAACCCGGCGCGTTCTTGTTGCGCTTCGAAGCGGGGCTGCGCGTTGGGCATGAGTTCAAAGTGCGCGCGCCGCTCGCGCCCAAGCCCGGAGGCGGAATTCTCTTCGCCACGCCGGTGGATGAGGGCACTGTCTTTCAAATCATGGAGAGCGACGCTTCCGCTCAGGTGGAGAGCGCGTTGGAGGCGGCTCGTCTGGCCAAACAAGCCATGGGCGGCGGCGAGGTGGCCGGTGCACTCGTCTTCGACTGCATTTGTCGCAAGCTGATCCTCGGAGATGACTACTCACCGATGGTGAAGCAGGTCTCCGACGCACTGGGTGGAGTGCGCTTGGCTGGCTTTGCGACGTACGGCGAAATTGCGATGAACTCGGGGGACATGAGCGGCTTTCACAACACCACAACCGTCGTCCTCACGTTCCCGAGCTAATGCCATCTACACCCTTCGCACCCATCGTTGAGTTGCTCAAGAGTTCTCTCGGTGAAGGACCAGCGGAGTCGTTGGTGCTTCGCGAGGCAGCGCAAGCGAGGCTGAACAACATCAGCTCGCCCGCAGATGGCTTGCTGCTGCTGCGCAGAATCGAAGCGCTGGGTGGCGCTGCAGGTCTCGCCGCAAAGCTTGCGATTGGGAGGCTGCAACGGGGCGTGCCTTTTGCGTCCCTGTCCAACTCCGAGCAAGCGAGTCGTGCGACGGTTGCGCCCACGCCTGCGGTCAACGCGCGGCCGCCGGTGCAACTCACCGAAATAATCGGGCAGCTCTCGCGCGCCATCGGCGATGAAAAAGCATCCGATGCTGTTTACCAAGCGATGGGAGAATTGCGCATCCCTGGGCCAACGCTGAGCGACCCCGATGTGATTCGGCTGTTGGAACTATTGGCGACGCGCGGCGGTGGCGTAGGGACCGTGGCGCGCTTCGCCAAAGTTCGCTTCATGCTCCAACGCTGACCTTTGGCGGAAGCGTTGCTCAGGCTTTGGGTGCTTTGGGGGGAGTGCTCCGCGAGCGAACCACAGCCTCGGCAAGGTCTCGCTCGAACGACTGACGTTCGTGGTGGCCTTTGATCAAACCGCCCACCGCAAGACTCACGACTGTCAGTCCCATCTTGGTCAAGCGCGAGCGCACGAGCATGTGCTGGGCGGCAACCTTGTCCGCGTTGTCCCGCAGCCACGCGGTGCCGCCGTTGCGAATCTCAGGATCGTAGCCCTCGAGATCGTAGCAATCCACGAACAGATGAGCCTTCTCGCCTTGATGTTTGGCTTGGTTGCTGTGCCGCAGAATGTGCGGAGCGAACTCGGCGATCAGAAAACCCGTCTCCTTGAAAACCACGACGCCAGGAGCGGGATGCTTGATTCGCAGTTCCCCCCGCGGCGACGTCCAGCCCTCCTCCCCGGCCGGTAGGTCAAGTCGCGACAGCATCCGACAGTTATCGAAGCTCCTGGGTCAAATCGCAAGCACTTTTAAATGGTTGCGGGGGTTCAATGTGGGGCCGCTGTCGCTGAATGCCCACGTTGACGAAGGTCGAGACAATGCTCGAAACTTTATTCGAGTCTGGGGCGTCTCACCTTTTCACCAACATTTTCCAGGAGGAACGAATGAGCGAACGAATCGGACGGCGAGCAATCCTTGCAGGTAGTGCGGCGGCGGCGGTGGTGGCTTTCGATCCGATCGGGCGCTCCTGGGTGACGACAGCCCATGCGAGTTGTGGAGCCGGAGGAATCTCGATTCCGAATTTGGATGGTGAGCTCACCGTCGATCCGGCTGCCATCGCGGAGGCAGCTGACGACTTCGGCCACATCATCTCGCGAACGCCGATCGCTGTGCTGCGACCTGCTTCTGCCAAAGACATTCGCAAGATGGTGAAGTACGCCAACGATCACGGTCTCAAGGTCGCGATGCGCGGTCAGGGCCACTCGACGCAGGGCCAAGCGCAAGTTCAAGGCGGCGTCGTGATCGACTCCCGCACGCTCAACGTGATCCACTCGATCACGAACAAGCGGGCTGTGGTGGATGCCGGTGTCACCTGGAGCGCGCTTGTTGCAGCGAGCATCGCTGACGGTCGCACTCCGCCTGTGCTCACCGACTACCTCGATCTCTCGGTCGGCGGCACGCTCTCGGTGGGCGGCGTTGGTGGTGCGACCAATCGCAAGGGCGTCCAACTCGACAACGTGATCGAACTCGATGTCGTGACAGGCAAAGGCAAGCTGGTGACCTGCTCGAAGACGAAGAAGCGCGATCTATTCGAGGCGGTGTTGGGTGGTCTCGGCCAGTACGGCATCATCGTGAAGGCCACGCTCAGGCTCGAAGCCGCCAAGGAGAGTGCCCGCATCTACCGACTGATCTACGCCGACGTCGATCAGTACGTGGCCGATCAGGTGACGCTCGCCGATGACGAGCGCTTCGACTATCTCGAGGGTCAAGTTCAGCCCAACGGCCTCGGTGGTTTCCAATACATGATCGAGGCGGCCGCGTGGTTCAGTGACCCCAATCTACCCGACGATGATGATCTGCTCGATGGGCTCTCGTTCGACAGCTCCACGGTGGAAGACCAACCCTACGAACAATGGCTGCGTCGCCTCGAGCCGACCATCGCCTTCCTCAAGCTGATCGGCATATGGGGCTTCCCGCACCCCTGGCTGGACCTGTTCCTTCCGGCGAGTGAGGCCGCGAGCTTCGTTGGTACGGCCCTCACCACGGTGGCGACCGACACGCAGGACCCGATTCTGTTTTACCCGTTCAAGCGCAGCAAGCTCACGCGCCCGCTGTTCCGCGTGCCGGAGGAAGATGTGGTCTTCCTATTCGATATTCTGCGAACCGCACCGCCCATCCCTGGGGTGCCCGAGGCTCTTGTCGATCTCAATCGTTCGCTCTACGACATCGCCGCCGCCGTGGGTGGTACACGCTACCCGATCAGCAGCATTCCCTTCGACCCGTCCGACTGGGAGCAGCACTATGGTGACGAATGGGAGAACGTGATCGAACTCAAGTGCGAGTACGATCCAAACAATGTGCTAACGCCTGGCCAGAATATCTTCCCCTAATCCCCAAGGAACAAGAGTTCGATGAAGACCTGTGATGTTGACGCGCTCGGAATGGATGCCGTTGAGTTTGTCTATCAGGGACAAGTGAAAGGCGATGATTTGCGCGCAATGGTGGCCAAGTACAAAGACCTTCGAGCCACGCGAGGAGCCGAACGTTACAACATCGTGGACACGCTTCAGGTGACTGGAGTGGACAAGGAACTCGGCCCAATCCTGGGCGAGGTCCTCGAACTCTTTCGCGAAGGAGGCGGCAAGGACGTGATCATGGCCGCCACCGAGGACTTCGTGCGCATGCTTGGTCGGAGCATGAGCTTCAGCGCTGGCGTGAAGTTGCACCTCGTACCGGATCGAAAAGCTGCGATCGAGAAGCTGAGAGACCTGCGCACCGGCGCTACCTGAACTCGTTAATTACTGGCGAGGGCACCGCCTAGGAGGTTTGACGATCCACCCCATATGGGAGATCGCGA
The DNA here is from genome assembly GCA_903892415.1 of uncultured delta proteobacterium. Taxonomy (GTDB): domain Bacteria; phylum Myxococcota_A; class Polyangia; order Polyangiales; family Polyangiaceae; genus Xiheicaenibacterium. The sequence goes on from CAITIQ010000384.1 coordinate 12,955, forward strand.
CACCTCGGCGATGTCCTCGCTCCGTTTTGTTGGCTCGACGGAGCACGAGCGCCGTCTGGTTTAGTCTTCTCGTCGGCTGAAGCTCGGCCCTGGATGTTGATGGATGCCAGTGGGCGGCTCACTACCGTGCGCTGCGCCCGCGTGTGCTTCCTCGCCCTCATTGGGCAAGCCGCTGCGCGTGTGATCTTCGGGCTTCATACCGACGAGGCGGCGCAAGAGTACCGAGACGTCATCGAGGATGGAGTAGGTGACCGGCGTAGCGACGAGCGTGAGCAAGAGCGCCATCGATTGGCCGCCGATGATCACGTAGCCGGTGGCGCGATTGGTTCCCGCGCCTGCTCCGCTCGAGAGCACGAGGGGAATCATGCCGGCAACGAAGGCCACGGTGGTCATCAGGATCGGACGCAACCGATCCTTGTTGGCCTGCAGGATGGCCTCAAGGCGCGGTAGGCCCTCGCGACGAAGCTGGATGGTGTGATCCACCTGCAGGATGCTGTTCTTCTTCACGACGCCGAAGAGCACGAGGATGCCCAAGGCCGAGAAGATGTTGAGCGATTGGTTGAAGATGATGACCGCGAGGATGGCGAAGGGAACCGTGAGCGGCAGGCTGATCAGAATCGTGATCGGGTGGATGAAGCTCTCGAACTGTGCCGCGAGCACCAAGTACATGAAGATGAAGGAGAGCAGGAAGGCGAGCAGGAAGTTCTTGCCTGCACGACCGAGCTCCTTCGACTGGCCCATCGGCTGGAGGTCGTAGCCAGGGGCCATCTTCAGATTCTTGGCCTCGTTGTTCACGGCGTCGAGCACCGCCTGCTGAGAAGCTCCGGGCAGCAAGTTGGCGTAGATGTAGACCGACTTCTTGCGCGCGAAACGGTCGATGCGCGACGGACCGGAGCCCTCCGAAATATCGACCACGTTCTCGAGCGCGACGGTGCCCAGCTTGGCGGAGGGAACCGTCAGCTGCTTGAGCTTGCTGATCTCATTGCGGCCGCCCGGGATCGCGCGAACGAACACGTCGTACTGCTCGCCCTTCTCGGTGTAGTTGCCGACGTCATAGCCGCCAACCATCAGCCGCAAGGCGCTGGCGATATCGACAACGCTCACCCCGAGTTCGGCGGCGCGTTTACGGTTGATCACGATGCGTGCCTCCGGTTTGCCGACCACCAGCGAGGTGTCTGAGTCAGCCACGCCGGGTGCGCTACGCAGCGCGATCATCAGCTTCTCGGTGTACTCCTCGAGCTGCTTCATCTCGAAGCCCTGGACCTGCAGCTGCACGGCGGCGGCAGGTCCTCCTCCGGAGAACGCGGGGATCGGCCCGACTTGCACGCGGAGCTTCTCTCGCTCGGCGTGGCTCTCGGTCATTTGGCGCGCGACTACCACGACGTCTTGCTGCGTTCGCGTACGCTCCTTCGGCGGCTTCATCTTCACGTAGATGGTCGCGAGGTTGGGCGTTTGTTGCGCGTCATCGCCCATGGTGGTGAGCGCGTACTCGACCTCGGGCAGGTCTTCCATCTCGGCGGCGATGCGGCCCGCGATGATGCGGGTAGCCTCCAAACTGACGCCCTCCGGTGCACGCATGGTGATGCCGAACTGGGACTCGTCCTCCTCGGGTAGGAAGTTCTTGTTGGCCATCCCGGCCAGCGGAACCGTGCTGAAGAAGGTCGCTGCAGTGGCGATCACCACGACCCAACGGTGGCGCATCGACCAGCCGAGAATCTTCATGTAGGCGCCTTCAACGAGCTTATACGGCGAGAACCAAGAGGCCTTTGGCGGCGGAGCGTTCGGCACGTGCACGTGCTTCTTGAACAGCTTCGAACTCAGCATCGGCGTCAGCACGAAGCTCACGATCATCGAGACGAAGATCGAGAAGGCCATGGTCAGGCCGAAGGAGTTGAGGAACCTGCCGACGATGCCGCTCATGAACGCGACCGGGAGGAAGACCACGATCAGCGACAAGGTGGTGGCGAGCACCGCGAGTCCGATCTCCTTGGTGCCGTCGAGCGCCGCGGTGAACGGGTCTTTGCCCTTTTCCTCGATGTGTTTGTAGATGTTCTCGAGCACGACGATGGCGTCGTCGATCACGATGCCGACCGCCAGCGTGAGACCGAGCATGGTCAGCGAGTTGAGCGTGAACTTCGCCTGAGCCATCAGCGCGAAGGTGCTGATGATGCTGACCGGGATGGCCAGCGCGGCGATGAAGGTCGAGCGGAAGTTGCCGAGGAATAGAAGCACCACCAGCGCGGCGAGGATCGAACCAATGATCAGGTGCTCCTTGACCGCGTGGATGGCGTTCCCGACGAACTCAGACTGATCACGCGCGATTTTCACGCCGTAGCCCTCGGGCCACTGCGCCTTCATCTCGTCGAGCCGCTCTTTGATGGTCTCCACCACCTCGACCGTGTTCTGCCCGCTCTGCTTGCGGATGTTGAGGATCACGGCCGGCTTGCCGCGCATGTAACCGACGCTCACCGGCTCGGCTTTGCCGTCCTCCACCGTGGCGATGTCCCCGATACGAATGATGTAGTTGTCGCGGGAAACGATGGCGATCTCGCGCAGTTCGTCCACCGACTTCACGCGCCCGAGCGTGCGCACCGTGAGTACGAGCGGACCCTGTTCGATACGGCCGCTGGGGTACTCGATGTTTTGTGCGCGCAAGGCTCGTTCGACGTCCAGCGGCGAGAGGCCGAGCTTCTTCACCTTGTCGGGATCGACCCAGACGTTGATCTGCCGCTCGCGACCACCGATCACCGTGACCTGGCCGACGCCGTTGATCGATTCGATCTGCCGCTTGACTGTCTTGCTTGCGAACTCGGTTACTTCGCGCTCGTCCCCGGGGCCCGAGATCACCAGCGTCAGGATCGGCGTTGCGTCCGGATCGAGCTTGATGATCTGCGGCTCTTCGGCGCCCGGCGGCAGCGTGTTCTTGATCGAGTTGACGCGCTCGGAGACCTCTTGCGCCGCGACGTGAATGTCCTTGTCCAAGCTGAACTGGACGAACACCTGACTCACGCCCTCGACCGAGACCGACCGCAGCTCATCGATGCCGGAGAGCGTATTGACCGCGCTCTCGATCTTGTCGCTGACCTCCGACTCCACCTGTTCGGGGGCCGCACCAGGAATGACCGTGGTCACCGTCACGATCGGAAAGTCGATCTTGGGGAAGCGGTCCACGCCGAGCCCGCCGTAGGAGAACGCTCCCACCACGGTGAGAAGGAGCGCGATCACCGTGGCGAAAACCGGCCTCTTAACGCAAATCGCTGCTAGCCACTGCATGGTTCATCTTCCGAGGTTTGGCGCTCGCGAGCGCGGTGCTCCAAGGGAGCCGACTGCTTCCGAGAGTTGCTGCTAACGAGTGACCTTCGCGCCGTCCGAGAGGTTCTCGAGGTTCTCCACCGCGACTTCCTCGCCCACCTTCAACTGGCCTTTGACCTCGACGCGGTCCCCTTGGACTTGGCCGGTGGTGACGATCCTCTCCACCACACGCTCTCCGTCTCGCACGAACAGCTTGCTGCCTCCGGTCACCGGGATCAGCGCTTTGCGCGGCACGGTGAGGACCTTCATTGGGTCACCGGTCAGGTCCACGGTGGCGCGCACGAAGAAGCCCGGCCGTAGCTTGAGATTACCGTTGGCCACCTCCGCCTCGATCGGCAGGGTGCGAGTTTGGGCCTTCACCGAGGCCCCAATGCGCTTGATGTTGGCCTTGAACACCTCGTTGGGGAAAGCGGCCACTGAAAGCTGCAGTTGGTTTCCAACGCTGATCCGAGCCGAATCCACTTCGGGAACGTCGAAGCGGAAGCGCAATACGTCGTCACGGACCAGCACGGCTACCACGCGACCGGGAGGCGCATATTCGCCCTCGGAGATGCGCTTGGCCTCGATCAAGCCGTCAAACGGTGCGCGAATGCGTGTGTCTTCCACCGACTTGGAGGAAAGGCCGGCCTGTGATTGGGACGCCAAGAGCGAGGTCCACGACTGCTCGGCGCCATTGCGGGCACTCTCATAGCCGGCGTCACTGCGTTCCTTCACGCTCTTGGCTTGGTCGAAGGCAGACTTGGAGATGGCTCCAGCCTCAAACAGCGACTTGGCTCGCTCGAAGTCGGACCGGGCCAAGTCACTGGCTTCACGGGCCATTTTCACCTCGGCTACGTCATCCACGGCGAAGGGCTTGGCGTTCGACAGGCCGAGGCGGGCGCGTTGAGACGCCGCTGTGGCGTTGGCCACGTCGAGCCGCAGGGCCGCTTCCCGCCCGTCGAGCTGCACGAGCACGTCCCCTTTTCGGACACGCGAGCCGAGGTCCACGTTGACCGCCAACACCGAGCCAGCGGTCTGCGCCGCAACCTCGCTGCGCTCATCCGGATCCAACGTGCCGCTCACCTCTAGGCGCGCCGGTACTGCCTCCTCGATAGCCGCGACAAACTTGGTTGCAACCGCGGCTTTCTCCGCCGTCTCCGCGCCAGGCTCGGTTTTTTGCGCGGCGTCCGTCTTCTTGCAGGCTGCCAGCGAGGTTGTGGTCAAAAGGAGAGTCGCGAGGAGGTAAGCACCCTTCGCTTTGCTAAGTTGAAGCTTCCGCATGCTGCCTCGACGGTCTATGGCCTGGTTCGAAGGGCCCCCGAACACATGGGGGACAACTAGAGTTCGGCTAAACGCTAATCAAGCCGGCCCGCTCTATTAAGCAGTGACTCACTGCGCTGGCAACCGATGAGCCAACTCACTAACTTCGTGAGCACGCTTCTTCACGCTTCAGAGCTGGTGTCGGAAAAGTGACCAAAACCAGTCGGTAAAGCGACTTACGGGTGAACGTGCTTTCCACTGTTCGTAACTGCACGGTTCGGCGGCTTCGAGGTTGTGTTGGTGATTGCGGACGATGGCTTGCGCGAGGGTGCTGCACAGGATGAGCACCGAAAGTTCGTAGTTCAGTCGGAAGCTGCGCGGATCGAGGTTGCTAGAGCCGAGCACCGACAGCTGCTGGTCGTAAATCAGCGTCTTTTCATGCAGTACTTCGCGGGTGTGCTGGAAGATGCGCACCTTGGCCGCTAGTAGACCGCCCCAGAAATGCCGGCTGGCTGCGTCGACCACCGGCAAGTCACTTTCTTTGGGTAGCAACAAGAGGCACTGCGCGCCCCGCCTGGTGATGCCACGCAAGGCTCGTCGCCAGCGCGCCGAAGGGATGAAGTAGGCGCAGCTCACGCGGAGTTCTCGTTCGACCCCCCAAGCCGCGTGGGCCAGTGACCATTGGAGCAGGTTGAGGAAGCCTGGCTGGCTCCCGATCGCCATGATTTGTGCGTCGCCAGCGTGCGGACACTGAAACTCGGGCGGCTTTTCGTCGGCGCCCTCCCCGTGGAACCACATAGCGTCGAACAGGTGGGCGAGCTCGGCGACGATTGGCCCGAACAGCAGCACTGCAGCATCGCGCCACTGGCCTTTGCCCAGCTCGTAGCCAACGTAGGAGTCTCCAAGGTTGCGTCCGCCGACCACCGCGAACGAGCCGAAAGGCCCTGAAGCTTCGCCGGTGGGAGGCTCGCTCGCCTCGGCCCAGCTTGCAGGCGCGTCCACGATCAGCAACTTACGATGGTCTCTCGCGTTGGGGCGCCAGGGCTGGATCTTCCCGATGCGCGAGATGCGAAGCCGCCACGGTGCGACCGGATTGAACTCGATGATATGACCACCCGCTTCGCTCAGCGGGCGCCAGAAGTCGGGGCCTGCGTCGGCCGAGCCGATCGAATCGACAAGGACTCGGACGAACACCCCGCGTTGTGCAGCCCGAGTCAGGGCATCGCGGACGCGCCGACCGGAGTCATCGTCCTCGACGATGTACATCTCGAAGTCGATGCGCGTACGGGCCGCGGCGATGCCGGCGAGCATCCACGCCAGTTGCTCGCGTCCATCGGCCAGGAAGCGCGCTCGATTGTGCGGGATGAAGACCGGGGCTTTGCGCGAGACGCTGAAAAAGGCGCCTAGACTGGCCCAGCGCGTTTGACCGCGAAGGGCTCGCTCGAACCGCTCGCGCCAAGCTTCGCTACCGAAGCGAGGTGCAGGCTGGCTGGTCGTAGGACGAGGCATCTCGGCTCTTCGTAGGGTCGCGCTGCTTCGGGCGTCAAACTTGCCGCAGGTACCGGACGTGTGCCAAAGGCGGTCATGGCTTGGGTTCGGACCGACGTTACGGCGCGGCGTAGGATGGCGCTCTTGGCTCTGGGGGCGCTCGCGCTGCTCGGCGCGTGCGACCGCACGTCGGAGCGCTCGCCCACGGACCCTCCCGTGCGTGAGGACGGTGCACGCACGAGTGCGAGCTCGCTCGCTAGCGTAGCCGAACGACCGGCTGCGACCGCGACCGCGAGCGGGACTCCGAGCGCAATTCCGCCTTCGCTCTCGCCTTCGGCTTCGGCGCCGGCTTCGGTGCCGGAGGCCAACGAGAATACGAGTGGAAGTTGTGCCGCAGATATGGTCCAGGTGCAGGGGGAGTACTGCCCCGCCCTTACGCAGGTCTGCGACAAGCACCACACCGAGTTCGAGAACGCGAAAGAGAGCAAGACGGTCAGCGAACGCTGTCTTTCGTACCGTCCATCGACCTGCGTTTCGAAGCAGCGGCGCAGCGTAAAATTCTGCATGGACCGCTATGAGTACCCCAACGTGGTGGGGGAGATTCCGCGCGTCCTCACCTCGTGGAAGAGCGCAAAAAAAATGTGTGAGGCGCGTGGCAAACGGCTCTGCACCGAGGACGAGTTCAACTTCGCCTGCGAAGGTCCTTCGATGTTGCCGTACGTCTACGGCCATGATCGTAACAAGCAAATCTGCGCCATCGACAAGGAGTATCGCTACCCCGATCACTCCAAGGTGCTGCCCGAGTACGACGAGTGCCTCGCGCTCGATTGGTGCAAAGCCGAGTTGACGCGGCTCGATCAGCGCGAGCCGATTGGACAGCGCACGACCTGTCGCTCGTGGGCCGGCGTGTTCGATCTCAACGGCAATGTGAACGAGTGGGTCAACCTACCGAAGGAGAAAGCCCCCAATCGCAGCGGACTCAAAGGTGGCTGGTGGGGCCCGGTGCGCGGCCGCTGCAGACCCACGGTCACCTTCCACAAAGAGAGCGACTACGGCTACGAAGCAGGCTTTCGCTGCTGCACCGACTCTTGACCTAGACTTGCGCCAAAACGCTGAGCGTACGGCAGCGAAAGCAGGCGAAGTGATAACGGCTGCCTTTGAGCGCGATGGCCGGTCTGAACACGTTCGACGACGTGAGCGTGGCAATGAACACCATCGGGCTCTTGCAGCTCGGACACGCAGGATTCAGCGGCTCGCGACGAAAGAGCGGCTGACCGCCGACCTGCAGCTCGTGCGAGAGGGTCGCTGTATCGGACTCTTCCAACGCGACCGACTGGCGCTCGAGCGGTGGCTGTGGCGCTAACATCACCGTCTTCAATTCATCCGGACCAGCCCAAATGCCGGTCAGGATCAGCGCTGTTGCGTCGCGGTCCAGCTGGTAGTCGTGACGGTAACGCCAGGCATCGCAGTTGCCGCAGCTAACCATCGGCAAGAGCCCCCACACAGGTTTTAGCGCCGCAAGGCATGGCTCGGCTTCGATGTCGAAGCAGAGCCAGAGGCGCGTCTTGACCCCACACGCAGGACACACAGGCATGGCGATGTCGAAGCCGCCAAGCGAGTGAGCGCCATTGTCTGAGGGCACCGGTGAGAAGCCCGCGTGCTCACGGCGCTGCATCGGAACTTCAACCGCAGCGGCTTGAGGCACGGCTCGCTTGGATGGGAGTCGGCGCGTAACGAGCGCGCGCGCTTCAGCGGCGGCGGCCTCGCCCTCGGCCACGCTCACGGCCTCCAGGAAGCGTTCACAGTCAGGCTCGAGCGGTGCGGTCGTGCTCTCGAGCAACAGCCGGCGAAAGGCGACGATGCCCACGGAGTCACGTCCATCCGAAAAGCACCAACGCGCAAGGCCGGTACAAGCGTCGAGAGCAACGTTGGCGACGGCTTGATCGAACGACGCGCCATTCTCTCCGGCGATGGCGAAACAGACAGCCCACGCTTCCGGCTTCTGGCCGGCGACCGCCGCGTATTTCAGCAAACCAAAGTCCAGGTCTCCCTTGAAGACGCGGTCCGTCTCGGCCGAGCTCGCCAGCGGATTGCGTTTGATGAGCTTCTGCAACTCTGGAGAGAGCTTGGCCTTCATCGCGTTCGAATCTACTCGCTCGGCTCAGCCGGAGGTGACTGAAGTTTGTGACGAAACGGACACAGCCCACTCTTCGCCTTCGAAAAGCGAAGAGCCGCCCGTAGGCGGCTCCTCGTGCGGCGCGGAGGCCGCCTGCCGTCGATCCGCTCAGGCTTTGGCGGCCTTGATCTGGGCCGTGAGTTCAGGAACGACCGTGAACAGATCCGCCACCAAACCGTAGTCGGAGATTTGGTAGATGGGCGCTTCTGCGTCCTTGTTGATCGCCACGATGTACTTGGAGCTCTTCATGCCTGCGAGATGCTGGATTGCACCGGAGATGCCCACCGCGATGTAAAGCTGCGGCGCGACGATCTTTCCGGTTTGCCCGACCTGTAGGTCGCCCGGGGCGTAGCCTGCATCACAGGCTGCGCGCGAGGCGCCCACCGCTGCGCTGAGCACGTCGGCGAGGGGCGTGAGCACCTCGTTGAAACGCTCTTTGAGTGCGCGACCACCCGAGACCACCACGCGGGCCTCGGTCAGCTCGGGACGCTCGTTCTTCACCGACTCGGTGCCGAGGTACTCGACGCGAGCCGCGCCGCCCGTAGGAGCGGAGAGCGGATGAGCCGAGGCCGCAGTTGCACCTCCGCTCGGTTCTGCCGGCTGAAACGCGCTCTGGCGAACGGTGACCACGTGTTTGGCCGTCTTGATCGAGGCGAGGCCGGAGGCGTTGCCGGCGTACACCGGCCGGCGATACACGGGCGCGCCGCCCTGGATCTCCACGCTGGTGATGTCGCCTGCGTAGCCAGCCGAGAGCCGCGCTGCGATGCGCGGGAGCAGGTCTTTGCCGAACGAGCTCGCCGTAGCGACGATCACGTCGAAGCCCTTGGCGGCCTCGGCGACGGTGGGGACGAACTTCTCGGCGACGTAGTCGGCGAGTGAGGCGTCATCGGTGGTGAGCAGCTTCTCAGCGCCGAAGGCAGCGACCTCGGCCGCTGCGGCTGCAGCTCCTTTGCCGACCAACAGAATGCTGAAAGAGCCGCCCGTCCCTTGGGCGACAGTGCGAGCAAATGCGATGGCGGAGTGAGTGGTCTTCTTGACCTTTCCTTCGCCCAATTCTGCAACGACGAGTACGGTTGTCATGGCTTCGAGCTCCAGCGGTCAGAGAACCTTGGCTTCTTTGCTGAGCTTCTCAACAAGCTCAGCCACGTCTTTCACCTTCACGCCAGCCTTGCGGGCGGGCGGTGCTTGGTAAGAACCGTGAACGACTTTCAGCGCCGTATCACTCACGAGATCCGTGAGCTTCATCTCGGTCAGCGGCTTCTTCTTGGCGGCCATGATGTCCGGCAACTTCGCGTAGCGAACCGAGTCGTTGTACTTGAAGCTGCGCGGCGTCTTGATCGAGTAGACGCTGGCGCCCGAGACGATGCGTAGATCCACCGTGATCACGGCGGGCAACTTGAGGCGAACTTTGGCCACCCCGCTGTCGACCTCGCGACCGACCACCAGCGCACCCGAGGCCTCCTCTTCGATCGTCGCGGCGAAGGTGGCTTGCGGCCAATCCAGGTACTCGGCGGCCAGCTGGCCTACCTGATTGGAGTCCCCGTCTACGGCTTGTTTGCCGAGGATCAATAGGTCCGGCTTCTCCTTCTGAACCAGCGCGGTGAGCGCGCGTGCGACCAGGTCACCGTCTAACGCGTCATCATTGACGTCCACTCGGATGGCCTTGTCGGCACCGGTGGCGAGCGCGCTGCGCAACGTGGTCTCCGTCTCCTTGGGACCGAAGGTCACGACGGTGACCTCGCCCGTGCGCGGCTTCGGTGCTTGACCGTTCTCGGTCAAACGCAGCGCTGCCTCGAGGGCGTACTCGTCGAACGGGTTCGGCTTCCACTCGAGTCCGGTCGTATCGACACGTTCCCCGCCAGCCGGGATCTTCACCTTGTTGGCGTTGTCGGGGTCTGCAACGCGCTTCAGTGCAACCAATATCTTCACGAAGGGCTCCTAACCGCGAGTTCGCCTTGGCGAACCGAAAAACCGTGCAGCCTTCGCCCCCGACGATGGCCGAGAGCGCGTCTTCATTTGCAAGTCTGCCGCTTTGCGTCAAGGAGACGTGCTGCGGCGACTCTCCCGTCGCCCTTAGGGCCGGCGGTACGGCTTGGAAAGAGGTCGTGGGCTTGGTGTAAGCCGCCAGGGATGCCAACGTTTGTGCCCCATGCTTCGCCCTTCCGCGCCCTTTTCCGCCTTTGCCTTCGCTTTGACGCTCGGCGCCTGTGCCGCCCCCGCGCCTTGCCCACCCTGTAACCCCGGCCCAACCGATGGCCCCGCGAACCCGGTGGTCGTGCGATCGAAGCCCAAAGAAGAGCCGCTCTTGGGCGTCACCCAGTTGCTCAGGCACGGCGAGCGATTGTGTGGGATTCGCGGGAAGCTGCTGCGCTGCTTGATCAACTCTGGCGTTGGGCCCACCGACGTGGAGTTCTCCGAACCGATCGAGCAGGTTGCTTACTTCGGTATCAACGAGGACGTGTGCGCTGACCCGCTCGAAGCGGGTGGAGTGCAAACGCGGCGCGCAGCTGGTCAACCTGCCGCCGCTCACCGATGTGGTCGAGATCGCCCCCTTGCAAACCCTAACGGGCGGGATCTGTGTATCCCGCGCGAGTGGGGAGCTCCTTTGTTTGGCGTTCCACGCCGACAACTTCCGTGTATTTGAGACCGACGGTCAGTGCATCGAATCCACGACGCCAGTTGACGTGGTGATTGAGCCTAAGCCGGTGTTCGTCCCCGAGCTCGACGATGCGGTGCAGGTCGTGCTGTCCAACAGGGTGAGCTGCGCCCTACGCAAGAACGGCAAGGTCCGCTGCTGGGGCAAACCAACGGCCTTCCGCCTGAACGCGGATGACGGCTCACCTTATTGAGCGACCCGCGCCGTCTTCGAGAGAAACGGCCTAGGGTGCCTTGAACCAGCCACTCGGCGCGAGTCTTTGATAAGGTGCTGGGAGGGGCCATGGCAACACCGAATTTCCGACTCCTGCTCAACGCGATGCGCCTCGGACAGCCGCAAGATCCGCAAGCCGCGATTCGCGCTCTTGCCGAGGAAGTGGCTGCGCAAGAGGAGGTCGTTGAAGACCTGCGCAAGCGGCTCCACGTTGCAACCTCGGCGTACAACCTGCTCGAGGCGAAGTCCTCGCGCATCGAGCGTGAACTCGAGGTGCTGCGCGCACGGACGAGCGACGCTGTCGAGCGCGCCGAGGAGCTGCAAGCTGCCGTCTACGAACGCCCCGGTACCGAGCGTCCGGCGCCAAACTTCGAGCGGCCTTCCCCCAATTTCGAGCGTGCCCCCGCATCCGGGTTCGAGCGGCCCGCGCCCACGTTTTCACACTCGTTCGAGGATGAGCAAAGCGCCGCGCCGATCTCAGAGTCGGGGGATGACTTCAACCTCGATACGATGGTCGTGAGTCGCAAAGATCTTGAGGCGCTGCGAACGCCCGAGGCCCCCTTCAAGATCGCTCCTGCTGGTCAGCGCCCGCCCGTCCCACCGCGCAGTATTCCAGGAGCACCGTGGCAACGTTCTCGCGCTGCGACCAACACACCTCCACCGCCAATGGCCGAGGCGGCTCCCCCGCCTTCGCACAGGCCGCCGCCTCAGCAACAGCGACACGACGAGGACGGAGAGACCTACCCCGATACCGGCGGGCTGCCATCGCTTGCCGCGGCTCTTGGTCTTTCGCCCAATGATCCGCGAATCCAGGCGCTGCGCCCGAGCGCGCCGCCAAGGCCGCAAACGGACCCTCCGCAGTCGAACCGCCCGCCGCGTCGCTAACGTTCAGGCATTGTTGCTTTTGGGCCGTTGCAACGAGGGGCAATTCGTTGCAGCCTCCCGCGCATGAATCTGCGCTGGCTCTTGTTGTTGGGTGCGTTGTCTGCCGTCCCCATGGTCGGGTGCGACTCCAAGTCGAAGGACTCCAAGGCTGAGAAGGCCGATGAGGATGACGAGGACGACGCCAAGGACAAGGAGAAGAAGAAAAAGAAGAAGGACAAGGAGAAGGAAGGCGGCGAAAAGAGCGCCAAGGCCTCTGGCGAGGCCAGTGTAGCCACGCCGCCGGTACTTCCGGCCCCGCCCTCTGGCCCGGCGCCGGTTGCTCCTTTGTCAAAAGAGCAGTTCGCCGAGTTCCTCAAGGACAAGAGCAAGCCGCTCACGTCCGACGTGTTCGAGACAGCGCTCTTGGGCCTCGCCGAGTGTCGATTGGAGACCTCGAGCATCGACTACAAGTGCCAAGCCCTCAAAAACTTCCATGAAGCGTCGAGTCACAAGTCAGAGGACTTCAAGACGCAGGGCATGGTGGCCCTCAAGCATTTGCGTCACCCAGCAAACGCAGTTCGTTTCAAGGCCGCCTTCGAGGCCTCGTTGCGTGCCTTCTCGTATGACGCACCGAAGGAGGGACCGGCTCAGTATCTCGAGGCCGCCAAGGCCGAGTCCGATCCGATCGTGCTGGCGCAGCAGGTCTCTCACCTGACCTCGGGCGGACGCAAGAACGCGGAAATCCGCACGTTCCTGATGGAGACGGTGGAGCACAAGGAGCCGCGGGTTCGTGAGGCCGCAGCCCGCATCCTCGGTGATGCCGAGGTGCTCGCTGCGACCAGCGGCGGGTTCGACAAGCTGCTGGCCAAGACCCAGTCGGATCCGGACACTGGCGTGCGCGCGGCGGCCTGTGCTGGCTTGGGCTCAACCCAAGATCCGAAGTCGATCCCGGTCTTCAAGCAGCTGCTCGAAGACGCCTCTACGGCCGACGAGCTGAAGCAGGGTTGTTGGGATGGGCTGATTCAAACCTGGGTGGCCTTGCCGTATCCCAAGGCTCCGCTCAAGGAGGGCTTTGAGCTGGTGATGAAAGGGCTCGAAGCCAAGCCGCGCAACAAGAACACCCCGCCCTGGCGCGGTCTGTCGAAGTTGCAGTGGGCTAAGACCGAGTTCAAGAACTACGACAAGTCCGGCGCCGAGTGGTACGGCAAGGTGAAGCCTTATTACGAGCAGCCGCGGCTAATCAAAGCCCTCGAATCGATTGCTTTGGACAAGGACGCCAACACCTCGGCGCGCACCGACGTGCTCTACACCCTGCGTCAGTTCAAGCAGCAGAAGCTGCTCGCGACGATCGCTACGGCACTGAAGAAGCAAGGTGCGGACGCGAAGTACTTGGCCGAGCGAGCCGACAAGCTGTCCAAAGAGAAGGACAAGTAGCAGCTACTGAGGGAAACGCCGCTTCGCCAAAGCGGCTAGCCCTGCGAGCGCTGACTCCGGGATTTCGTGAGCTCCACCGTGAGCGACGAACTCGGCGTCAGCGCCGTTTGCTTTCAGGAGCTCGTGAAGTTCGAGCGCGAGATCAAAGGGGAGGATCGGGTCGCGTCGGCCATGACTCTGAAACACGTGCAGCTTGGCTGCGCTGTTCGCGGCCGCAGCGCGCCAGCGTTCCTCGCACAAGAGCGTGCCCGACAAGATCGCCAAGCCGGCGAAAGGCGCCGCTTCACTGTGTAGCGCCAGCTCGGTCGTCACCATCGCGCCTTGCGAGAAGCCTCCGATGATGGTCTTTTCGCGTGCGAGGCCGTGTTTGGTCTCGAGCTCGGCGATGCAGGTCTCGAGCGCCGCGCGCGCCTCGAGCATACCGTCGGGCACCGAGAGCTTGAGCTCATCCCGGCGACCGGACCGCATGGCTTGATCGAGCCGCGCTAGATCGATCATCCACCAGGCCCGTGCGGGCGCGCCGAACATCGCTTCAAGCGAGACCGGCGCCTCGGGGAAGAACCAGCGCACGCCTCGACCGGCGTCCACGGCTCGCCACAACGACGCTAGATCATCGCCAGGCGCACCAAAGCCGTGACAGAGGAGGATTGCCGGCCCGTCGCCATTACCGTTGCCGTCGCTACCGCCCGCCATCCACACGGAGAGCCCGCCAACTCGTTCTTTGCGCATGCTTACTTCCGCGTTTGGGTGATGACGAACTGCACGCGACGGTTCTTCTGTCGGCCTTCATCGGTGGTGTTCGAATCGATCGGCACGCGGGCCCCGTAGCCCTTCGCGGCTAGCCGTTTGGCGTCGATGCCCTTGGAGACGAGCCACTTGCGCACGGCCTCTGCACGTTGTTGCGCCAGGGACTCGTTGAACTCTTTGGTCCCGGTGTCGTCGGCGTGGCCTTGCACCTCGATCTTTTCGATCTCGGGGTGCTCGAGGATCACGTTGCGCACCTCCGTTAGCAGGTCATCCGAAACCGGATCCACCGCCTCGTTCAAGGAGCTCTCTCCAACCTTGAAGCGCACCTGGCGGAGAATCACGATCTCCCCTTGTTGGACGCGCACGTCCTTCGGACAGCCGTTCTTCGTCTTGTCGGCGTTGGCCAGGCCCTTCTCGTTCGGGCAGGCGTCCTCGAGATCGGCGATGCCGTCCTTGTCGCCGTCGAGCGTCGGGCAGCCGTTCTTGGCCAGGTCCACGTTGCGTGAGCCCTTCTGCTTCGGGCAGGCGTCCTCGCGGTCGGCTACGCCGTCGAGATCGCTGTCTTGCTCGCCGGGGCAGCCGTTGCGGGCGGTCTCGACGCTAGCAACGCCCTTTTGATTGGGGCAGGCGTCGTCGACGTCGGCGATCCCGTCACGGTCGTAGTCCGCCGGGCAGCCGTTGCGCGTGGGATCTGCGTTGGGGCGGCCGGGTAGGCTGGGGCAGGCGTCGAGGGAGTCGCTGATCTTGTCGTTGTCCCGATCCGGAGGCGGACAGCCGTTCTTGCGCGGATCATCGGAGCTGACGCCGGGCGTGCCGATGCAGGCGTCTACGCCGTTCTTTACGCCGTCAGCGTCGTCATCCTCATCGGAGCGGTCGCGCTCGGGCATCGGCGCCCAACCAACGAAGCCGATCACGCGGGCGGTCGGGGTTCCGATGCCGTCGGTGATGCCGGGCCCTGCTCCAGCTCCAAACACAAGCCCGCCGAGCACCCGAACCTTGGCCGACCCGAGGAACTCGAGCGAGGTCCGTGTGGGCGCGGCGATGGTCACGATGTCGGTATCGAGTGGCTCTTTGCTACCAATGAAGGTCGATCCAAAGAGCTCGGCGTTGAACTGCAGGCCGTCATCGAGCAGCGAAAGCCCAGCGCCTGCGCCGTACGCGACGCTATGCGGGACCTCTGGACCGCGCATCATCCAGCCGAAGTGCGCACCGTAAAGGAAGGATGTCTCGCCCCCGATGCGCCCAGCCACGCTGCCGATCGGCTCGACGCGCGGGACGCCGTCACTGGTGAGCGTGTCAGAGCCGCCGGTGGGGAAGTAGATGCGGCTCCCGAGCGCGAGTTGCAGCGGATCGCGATAGGCACCGTACAAATTGGCGCGCACATCCAAGCGAACGTCGCCCATCTCCACTCCGCTGGGGCTCTGCAGCGTCAACAGCCCCACCTGCGGATCCTCGCCGTCTTGCAATAGCGCCACCGGTACGTCCACGCCGATGAGCAGGTGGTTGAACAAGGTGAGCGAGCCGTTGAAGCGTAAGAAGGCTTGGTCGGAGACGAGCGCTCCGCTCGAGAGCGAGAGCGGTTCGATCGCGTAATCGAACAAGAGGTGAGCACGCGGTACCAAATGCCCGTCGGTTTGGGCGCCATTCACCGCGATGAAATCATCGCCGGCCGACGCAGGGTCCAGCTGGTTCAGGGCGAGCCCACCCACCTCCTGGGCCGAGGCCGCGCTCGCCGAAGCCAGCGCGGTACCGATCGAGAGGATGCCCAAGGAACGTCGTAACGCTTTCGAACACATCGTGCAGTTGGTCTCTTCGTCAACAGGTCGTGAAGGGGGCAATCACGCAGCTCGGCGGCGCTGACGTCGCGAAGCAAACGCGAGCGCTAGGCCGAGAGCGAGCAAGAAGCCGCCGGTGGTTCCGTTGCCGGCCGTGGCGCAATTGCAGCCGCCACCCTCGCCGGGAACGGTGGGCTTGCCACCACAGTTGGGATCGACGTCGAGCGGGCAGTCGTCGTCAGCGTCGTCTTTGCCGTCCCCGTCGTCATCGTTGTCGCAGAGGTCACCGATCTCGTCTTTGTCGGTGTCGAGCTGGTCGTTGGCGAGCTCCGGGCAATTGTCGACGTCGTCGTTGGTGCCGTCGTTGTCGTTGTCGAGGTCGCAAGCGTCCCCGATGTTGTCCTTGTCCCCGTCTTCTTGCTCGGTGTTCGCGTCGTCGACACAGTTGTCGACGTCGTCGAGGATGCCGTCTTTGTCTGCGTCCGCGTCGTTGTTGCTGTCGCAGGCATCGCCGATACCGTCTTCATCGATGTCGGCTTGGTCGTTGGCGAGCACGGGGCAATTGTCGACGTTGTCGTTGAAGCCGTCGTCGTCATCGTCCATGTCGCAAACGTCGCCGAGCCCATCCTTGTCGAGGTCGAGTTGCATGTCGTTGGCGAGGAGTTCGCAGTTGTCGAGCTCGTTGAGAACCGTGTCGTTGTCGATGTCCGGGTCACATTCGTTCCCGATTAGATCTCCGTCGGTGTCGGTCTGGTTGTTCTCGACGGTGGGGCAGTTGTCGACGTCGTCTTGGAACCCGTCTCCATCGACGTCGTCCTGGCAGGCATCGCCGGCGGGGTTCATTGGACCGTCGCTGTTCTCTTGTCCAGGGTTGTCCACCAGGATGCAATTGTCCACCGCGTCAAGCACCCCGTCACCGTCAGACTCGGTATCACGGTAGTTGTCGATGCCGTCGTTGTCGGTATCGATCGGAGGGAACACGCCACCGCTCTCCTCCGAGTCGCTGTGCGTGTCGTTGTCGCTGTCCTGATCGAGCGCGTCGATCGTCCCGTCGTTGTCCGACTGCAGCGGATTCGCCGTATCGGCGCCGACCTCGTAGTCGTCGGGGATGCCGTCGCCGTCGGTGTCGGTGTTGAGCGGGTTGGTGTTGAGGAAGTTCTCCTCCAGCGTGTTGGACAGCCCGTCACCGTCGATGTCGGGATCGCAAAGATCCCCGACGTCATCCATATCCAGGTCGCCTTGATCGTTGGCGACGAACTGGCAGTTGTCGGTCGCGTCCGGCACAGCGTCGGTGTCGTCGTTGTTGTCGCAGACGTCCCCTTGGGTGTCCCCGTCGTTGTTCGCCTGATCGAAGTTGTCGTCGTTGGGGCAGTTGTCGCAGACGTTGCCACGACCATCGTCGTCGGTGTCGAGTTGCGTGCCGTCTGGCGTGTTGGGGCAGTTGTCACAGACGTCACCGTCGAGATCCCCATCCACGTCCGACTGGTCGGTGTTGGCGTCGTTCGGGCAGTTGTCGCAAACCGTCCCGAACAGATCCATGTCCGGGTTGGCTTGGTTAGTGTTGGGGTTGTTCAGGCAGTTGTCGCAGGCGTCGCCGACGGTGTCGTCGTCCACGTCGGCGCCGACGCAGACGAAGTCCTCGCAGGCGTCGGTCGGCGTGCAGATGTTGTCCCCATCATTGCAAGCGGTCCCGAACGGAACGGGGATGTCGGTCGGGCAATTCACCGCGGTGCCATCACAGTTTTCGGTCTGGTCGCACTGCTGCGCCGACATGCGGCAGACGGTTGTGGCAGGCTCGCGAGCATCGGTCGGGCATTGTTTGCCGCTTCCGGTGCAGAACTCGGAGATGTCGCACACGCCGGCTTCCATGCGGCACTCGAAGCTCGCCGGGCGCAGAGCGTCATTGCAGGGGGCGGTGCTGCCGGTGCAGAAGTCGTCGAGATCGCATAGACCCGAAGAGCTACCGCACTGAAAGCTAGAGGGCCGGAAGGAGTTGGCCGGACAAGCCGCGCCGCTGCCGCTGCAGTTCTCGGCCAGATCGCACGGGCCTGCAGACGCGCGGCACTCGGTGCTCGCGGGCTGGAAGGCGTTACCAGGGCAGGCGTTGGTGGTGCCGTTGCAGAACTCAGCGACGTCGCAAACGCCGCCTGATGCTCGGCATTGCGTGCTCGCGGGCTCGACCACGTCCGCGGGGCAGGTGGCTGCGCTGCCGGTGCACTCTTCAACGATGTCGCAAGCCCCAGCATCGGCGCGACAGACCGTCCCGGAGGCGAGGAAGACGTCGGTTGGGCAGGGCGCGCTCGAGCCCGTGCAAACCTCGGCTACGTCGCAGATTCCCGCCGTTGCGCGGCACTCGGTGCCACCTGCAACGAAGGAGTTGGTTGGGCAGTTGGCGTTGTTACCAGGGCAGGTCTCGCTGGTGTCACACGGTCCCGCGGAGGCGCGACAAACCGTGGCCGCCGAAGCGAAGCCGTTGTTGGGGCAGTTGGCGGCGGAGCCAGTGCAATTCTCGGCGACGTCGCACAGGCCTGTGGCGGCGCGACACTCGGTTGCGGCGGAAGCAAAGCCGTTGGTCGGGCAGGTAGCCGTTGTGCCGGTGCAATTCTCCGCCACGTCGCACGGGCCAGCGGCCACCCGGCATTGGGTTACGGCGGAAGCAAAGCCGTCTGCTGGGCACGCGGCAGCGGAGCCGGTGCAGTTCTCGGCGACGTCGCAATCCCCGGCGCTGGCGCGACACTGGGTCGCCGCGGAAACGAAGCTGTTGGTCGGGCAAACGGCTGAAATCCCGGAGCAAACCTCGGCTGCGTCGCATACGCCTGCCGCGGCGCGACAGACGGTCGCGGCCGGTGCGAGAGCGTCGCCGGGGCAGGCGGGCGATGCACCGTTGCATACCTCGGCGACGTCGCAATCCCCTGCCGCAGCGCGGCATTGAGTAGCGGCGGGCGCGAGAGCGTCTGCGGGGCAGGCGGGCGATGCACCGTTGCATACCTCGGCGACGTCGCAAGCTCCGGCGGCGGCGCGGCATTGAGTAGCGGCGGGCGCGACAGCGTCCGCGGGGCAAGCAGCGCCAGTGCCGGAGCAAACCTCGGCGACGTCACAAGCGCCGGCGCTTGCGCGGCACTCGGTGGATGCGGCGACGAAGGTATCGGCGGGGCAATCCGCCGAAGCGCCGGTGCAATTTTCAGCGACGTCACAACTTCCGGCGCTCGCACGACACTCGAAGCTGGCCGGCCTGGCGATGCAGGTGTTGGTGTTGCCGACGTCGCAAATTTCACAGCCGCCAGGGCAATCCGCGTTGGTGACGCAAACGGCGCCCAGCACGGCGTTGACCTGCGCAGGCTCGGGTAGGGGTGTGTTGATCTTCGGCTTGGGAGCGACGTTGGTAGCGACTGCCTCGGCAGGCTTGAGCGACGGCTGCTCGAGCTGCTCGCCAACGGGGAGTCGAGCGCCAGGTTCAACCTGCTCAGCGAGGTCCTCGGGCTGGCCCGTCGACTCGTCGCAGCCAGTGAACGTAAAGATCCCGAGCAATACCGTGGGCAGACCGCTGCCCGCGAGGCTGTGTCGTAGGCGTCGCATGAAGAAGCTCCTTCAAGACCCGGCCCGCGAGGAGCCGAAGTTCATCGGCCCATCATTCCTGTTCGCCAGGTAATTGGCAAACGAATGCTGTCGATCTGATACCGTCGTCGCGTGCGATTCATCACGAGGATCTCTGCTTCTGCGCGCCTGTCACCGCTTACCGTCCTTCGCCCTTTCGGAGTTGCTCTCGGGCTGCTCTCTTCGGCCGGTTGTGAGCCTGATTCGGAGCCGCCCGACGGAACAGGTGCTCCCCCTCCTTCGGCTGAAGCCACGGCCGAGGCGCTAGCGAACGCCCGCAGCCGCTTCGGCGCGGAGCTGTTGCGATCGAGCGGAGAGTGGTCGCAGGAGGCCAGCGGATTTGCCTGGGACAGCTCGCTGTTCCAGGTGCGCAGTGAAGGTGCTGCAACCAGCCTGCGCCACAAACAGAGCGGCTCCGGCGTGCGCTTCCGGTTGGCCGAGAGCGCCGCGGAAGAGGTGCAGCCCGCCACGCTCGAAGACGGCGTTTTGCTGATGGGCGCCGGTGTCGCCAAGACGGCCCAGCGCTTTTTGGTCGCCCAGCCCGCGGGCGTTGAAGACTTCGTAATTGCAGAAGCCGCGCTGGAAGGCGGCCTGCGCTACACGGTGGAGCTGGAGGGCATCGCCGGCTTGCGGCAGGTCTCCGGTGTGGTCGAGTTTTTGGACGCTCACGGTTCGCCACGCGTTCGCATTGCGTCGCCGTTCGTCGTGGATGCGGAGGGTCGCGTAAGCCCAGCCACTACGACGGTGCGCGGCTGCGCGGTGGATCGCGATGTGCGTGCTCCTTGGGGCCGCCCTTTGACTCCGCCCGGGGCCAGCTCGTGCGAGGTCGTCATTACCTACGACACCGAGCTGCCTCATCCGGTGCTGGTGGACCCCGATTGGCAGGTCACTGCCGTGATGGCTACCGCGAGGACCCATCACACCTCCACCTCGCTCGACGACGGCACCGTGCTCGTCGCTGGTGGTTTCGACGCGAGCAATAGCGGCCTGCCTGTCGCGCCCACCGAGCTGCTCTGCCCCGAGACGAACATCTGCCCGGGCGGCGTCTCGTTCGCGGTCGGCGCGTCGATGCCGAACGCGCGCGGCCAACACGCGGAGACCTTCCTGCCCAGCGTCAACAAGGTGCTCTTGACCGGTGGTCGCGATACGCGCGCCTCCAACGTCGCGTCCAATGTGGTCAGCATCTTCGACGTTGCTACCGGCACCTTCGACAGCGTTCCCTTCTCGCTTTCGTCCGGGCGTTTCGGTCACTCCAGCACCTTCCTCATTGACGGTCGAGTGCTGCTGATCGGCGGTGAAGACGGCAATAGCCCCAGCTCCGCTCAGGTCTACAACCCGGTCACCAACACGCTCTCCGGGCCAATCCCGCTGGCCAACAACAAGCGGCGCCGCTTTCACGTAGCGGAGGCGCTCGGCGTCCCCGGCGTGGTGGGCGCTAACCCGCGCGTGCTCGTGGCCGGTGGGCTCGGCACGCTCGGCGCCGAGCAATCAGCTGAAATCTTCGACCCAACCACCGACAGCTTCACTGCCCTCAGCGGTCCCAACTCCCAGCTCTCGGCGGTGCGCGTCGGCGCTACCGCCACGCTGCTCGAGGACGGTCGCGTGCTGATCGTCGGCGGCAAGAACGCAGCCGGTCTCTACTCCCAAACCATCGATCTGTTCCAGCCCAACGGAGCGGCCGGCACCTTCGTGCAGACCTCGGTGACGATGTTGAACCCGCGCGCCTTCCACGGTGCGACCAAGCTGCTCGGGGAGGGCAAGGTGCTGATCACCGGCGGCGTCAACGCGAGCTCGGTGCTGAGCAACGCCGAGGTCTTTGATCAGACCACCGGGGACTTCGTCGATGCGCTGTCCACCACGATGAAGAAGGCGCGCAACTTCCACACGGCCACGCGGCTGATCTCCGGTAAGGCGATCGTGATTGGCGGCGGTGTTGGTGGTACGCCGGATTCGCCAGGCACCGGCGCGGTCGATGTCTCGGCCGCCATCCAAGCCGAGTTCCTCGCGCGTTTGAACGGTGATCCGTGCGACCAAGACGGGGAGTGCTTGTTCAACAACTGCTACTCCAACAAAGGCCCAAGCATCTGCTGCAATGAGTCCTGCACCGACGGTTGCAGCTCTTGTTACCAAGCCGATCACGCCGACAGCAACCTCGCGCAAGGCGAGTGTGGCGTGCGGCCGAATGACGCGCCGTTCGGCACGCAGTGCACCGAGGACTTCTTCTGCGATTCAGAGGCGACAGACTGCCTCAAGCAGCTTCCCACCGGCGATGAGTGCAACCGAGATCGCCAATGTGAGTCAGGGGATTGTGTCGACGGGTTCTGCTGCTCGTCGTCGTGCGACGGCATCTGTCAGGCCTGCAACCTGCCCGGCTTCGAAGGTACGTGCTCGCAAGTTGAAGGCGATCCCGTTGGGGACCGCGGTCCTTGCCCTGGCGAGAACGGTTGTGCCGGTGTCTGCGGCTCGCAGGCCGATGAATGTGACTACGATCCCGTGCAGGTCTGCTCCGACGCCACCTGCACCGCGGGCATCCAATCCTCTGGTCTGTGCGGGCCGAAGGGCGTTTGCGAGGCCGGCACGCTCGAATGTGGTGACTACGACTGCGACGGCAATGGCGAGCGCTGCCGCGAGTCGTGCGAGACCTCCGAGGAATGCGCGGGCCAAGCGATCTGCCGCGTAGACGGCACCTGCGCCGTGGTCGAGGAGGCCTCCTGCGCCGACGAAGACACGCTCACCAACCCGGACGGTAGCACCAGCGAATGTGCGCCCTTCCGCTGCGCCAACTCCCGCTGCCTCGAACGTTGTGAGTCGATCGACGATTGCGTCGACGGCCTGGTTTGCCAAGCCAACAATGAGTGCGCTGAGCCCCCGGGAGATCCGCCCGCGGTCGAAGATTGCTCGCTCGCCCCCGGCGGTCTTCGTTCCAATGGGACGGCTTGGGCCTGGCTCGTCGGTCTAAGCGCCGCAGCGTTCTTGCGCAAGCGCGGCAAGTCTTCGGCACAAGGAGTGGTTCGATGAAGCGCCTGTTCGAGCGGCCGCTGTTCTCCGTTGTTCCCGCCGTGGTCGTGAGCCTGGCCCTCGCGGGGAGCGTGGTGGCCCAACCCGCACCCACGGCCAAGCCCACCGCTGGTCCGACGGCCAAGCCCACCGCTGGTCCGACGGCCAAGCCCACCGCTGGTCCGACGGCCAAGCCTGCTGGCAAACCTGCGCCCAAACCTGAGCCCAAGCCGGTCGAGAAGCCCGCCGAGCCCAAGCCCGCAGACCCTCCGGCCGTCGTGCCGGTCACTGCCACTCCACCCGCGACCGGCGGCGCTGCCGATGAAGATGCACCGCCGGATCCGGCCAAGCGCGGTGAGGCGGAGGAGCACTTCAAGAAAGGCCTGCAGCTCCTCGCGGAAGACGCCTGGCAGGCGGCACTCGCTGAGTTCTTGCTCTCGCGAGAGCTTTTCCCGACCCGCACCGCGCTCAACAACGCAGCCTTTTGCATGCGCAAGTTGAAGCGGTTCGACGAGTCGCTCGATCTATATGAAGCGCTGCTTCGCGAGTATCCCAACCAATCCGCAGACAAGAAAGCGGCCGCACAAAAAGAGGTGGCCGAGCTTCGTACGCTGGTTGGCACCATCGACGTAATCGGTGCAGAGCCGGGTGCTTCGATCTTGGTGGATGGCAAAGCACGCGCTGACTACCCCTTGATCGATCCGTTGCGCGTGAGCGCTGGAACGCACTCGGTGCGGCTGTTCAAGCAGGGCTTCCAACCGTTCGAGACCACGCTCGAGATCGCCGGTGGTCAGACGGCCAAAGTCGACGCCAAGATGCCCGCGCTGGTGGCCTCAGGGACCTTGAAGGTCAGCGAGAAGAACGGCCTCAAGCTGGACGTCCTGCTCGACGGCGCGGTGGTCGGTGTCACACCTTGGGAAGGCACCGTAGCCACCGGCGATCACGTGATCCAACTGCTGGGCGACGGGGACCAAGGCACGATGCCGACGGCTGCGCCTGTCGCCAAAGACGAGCTCTCTACCTTGACGTTGGTCGCCGAGCCGCTCGAGGCGGGGCTGATCGTCAACGTGAAGCCGCTCAGCGCGAGCGTTCGTCTCGACGGTGTAACGGTCGGTCGCGGCGTATTCGACGGCCGATTGCGCACCGGCAAACACACGGTGGAGGTGCTCGCCGAGGGCTATTTCCCCAAGCGGCAAGAGGTCACGGTGGAGCGCGGTGATCGAGGGGAACTCAAGTTCGAGCTCGAGCGCGATGAGAGCGCCGATGCCTGGCGTGTGCCCTCGAAGATCGTCTTCGACGTCACCGGCGGCGTTGCGCTGACGCCCACCCTCGGCGGAGACGTTGCTGCCTCGTGTGCTGAAGGCTGCGCTCAGTCGCTCGGCTTTGGCGGCATGGTGATGATCAACGGTACGTACGAATTCGGCTCCGGCTTCGGCCTCGGGCTCTCCGCCGGCATCATGCAGGCTTCGCAATCGTTCGAAGAACGCGGCACCTCGCTCACTCCGGTCGGGCTCGACGGTTTGAGCGGCTCCGCGAACGACGATCTGCGGCTGCGCGGCGTGCTGGCCGGTGCTCATGCTTCCTATCGCTTGGGCGAACAATTCCCGATTCGCTTCCGACTCGGCGGCGGCGCTCTCATCAGCGACGCTCGTGCGGTTCGTTCGGGCACGTTCGCTACGCGCTCTGGCGGTTCCTTCGATGCTCCGGCGCTCGAGAGCAGCTCGCTCTCCACCTTCATCTACGTCGATCCCGAGGTCTCCATTGGCTACCGCTTGACCGAGACCTTCGAGGTGGGTGTGGGCGTGCAGGGTGTGGTGCTGATTACGCCCAGCGCGCCAACCTGGGGCGGCGATGAAAACCCGACCCTCAACGTCACCGGGGACGGCATCTCGTCGTACGACGCCGATGAAACCACCTTCGGTACCACGGGGCTCATCGTCCCCGGAATCTCGGCGCGCGCTAGCTTCTGAAGGCAGGCTGCTGGGGTGTTAAACACCCCAGCGCGTTCAACCGAAGGTTGATGCAGTAAACAGAATGACGCGTGCCCTACACGAAAAAGCGGCCGAAGGCCCCGTTGGACCTTCGACTTGGCACGCGTCATTAACCTGAATCCAGCCTGCGCTGGCCCCAGCCTCGCTCAGCCCAGCCTCAGTCGTCGCCGAACTTATTCTCGATCCCCGGGCCAGGCTTGGCGGTGGCGGGCGTCACGTTGGGCGTGGACGTCCCAGAGGCTCCGCCCGGGCCAGCGGGCTTGATCACGCGCACGACACCGGATTTGACCTCCAGCTCGAGCTTGGGCGGTGAGGCACCGCTCTCCGAGATCACGACGATCTCCGAGACCGTTTGCTTGTTCACAGTGAGCTTCACCTCATGCTCGCTACCGAGCGCACCGCTGATGCGCACGACGCCGCGACGCACCTCGGCGGGCTGACCGTCCACAACCACCACTGCGTCCTCCGGGAAGATCACCAGGCTGACCGTCTTGTCTTTGGCGATCGGGTTGACGGCGGGCGCGGTGTTGGTTGCAGCGGGGGCCACGGTCGGCTGCGGAACCGCCGTTGGGGTCGGCGTGGTGGTGGCACCGGGGAGCGGCACAGGTTCTGCGTTGCTCTCGTCGCCGGCGAACTTGTAAGCCGCGAAGCCACCGCCGAGGATGCTCACGCCGAGACCGGCCAGGATGTACGGCAGGTTGGACTTCTGCCGCGGCGGCGAGCGTTCCGTGGAGGTAGCAACGCCCTCATTGGTGCGCGAGTTGAGCTGCGAATTGATCTGCGTTTGGCCGGCCGGCGGTGGGGTCGAGCGTGCGTGGCTGGGCAGCTGACTCGTGCGGTTGACCTCCGGCGAAGGCGTGACCGAGATCCGCTGTGCGATATCGGAGCGCTGGATCTCACTCAGGCCAACCAACATCGAGTCAGAGACGTCGAACCCGTTCGGTAGCACCTGCTTGATCGCGTCGAGCATCTCGGTCGCCGTCTGGTAGCGATCGTTCGGATTGGCGCGCAGGGCCTTGTGCACGATGGTGGCGGCCTCCGGCGAAATCCACGGCCCGAACTCTTGCACCGGCGCCGGCGGCTCCGAGCAGATGGCGATGATCAGCTCGCCCAGCGCGTCGATGTGGTGATACGGCGTGCGACCGCAAAGCAACTCGTAGAGCACCACGCCCAGCGACCAGATGTCTGCGCGGTGATCGATCGTCTTCATGCCGCGCGCTTGCTCGGGCGACATGTAAAGCGGCGAGCCGAGCATCGTGCCGGTGCGGGTGAGCCCAGCGTCCCCCGTTTCACTCGCGTGCTCCATCTTCACTTTGGCGATGCCGAAGTCGAGCAGCTTGATCACGACTTTGCCGTCGTCCCCTTTGGCGAGGAACAGGTTGGCGGGCTTGATATCGCGGTGCACGACGCCTGCTGCGTGAGCTTTGGCTAGCCCAACGCAAGCCTGCGCCACGATGCGCAGCGCGAGCTCTCCGCTGACCACACCGATGCGACGTACGAGCTGCTGTACGTCCTCCCCTTCCATGAACTCCATGGCCATGTACGGCCAGCCGGTGGTGGCGTCGGTGCCGGTGTCGAGCACTTGGCAGATGTGCTGCGTGGCGATCGCGCCTGCGGCCTTCGCCTCGCGTTGGAAGCGGCCAACGAGGCCTGCGTCTCGCGTCACGTCGCCCGTCGAGATCACCTTCACGGCGACGCGACGACCGGTGCCCGCGTGCATCGCCTCGTAAACGGCGCCCATCCCGCCGGCTCCGATCACGCGCGTGACCTCGTAGCGGTTGTCGATGGTTGAGCCTACGAGGTTCTTAGCGTCCACTCTGCTCCTAAGGGTTCTCGAGCGGTGAGGACTCGAGGCCTCAATTTTTAGCTGAAATTGCTCGGCCGAACAACCTCAGGCCATGGTCTCTCGTGCACAGGCAGCTTTTCCGCCAGTTTGCGCCTTCGCGCACACGGCCGTAGACGTAGGTTGACGCAGGCCTAGCCGGCTCCGCGCGAGTGTGGGAAGGACCGACGACATGCGAGTCCAAGCGAACGGAATCGAGATCGAGGTCGAGCGGCAAGGGGAGGGCGAGCCTCTCGTTTTGTTGATGGGCATCGGCGCGCAGCTGGTGCTCTGGCCGGAGCCATTTTGTGCACGGCTGGTGGAGCTCGGCTTCTCGGTCATCCGAATGGACAACCGCGATGTCGGGCTGTCCTCCCATCTGCGCCACCTGCCGATCCCGGATCCGCGCAAGGCGCTATTGCGCGCTGCGCTTGGGCTGAAGGTGGATGCGCCGTACACGCTCAGCGACATGGCGCGCGACGTGGTCGGCGTGCTCGATGTGCTGGGTGTCGGGAAGGCCCACGTCGTCGGCGCCTCGATGGGTGGCATGATCGCGCAGACGGTGGCGATCGAGCACCGCGAGCGCGTGCTCTCGCTCACCTCGGTGATGTCGACGGCGGGCGATCGCCGGCACGTGCTCGCGACCCAACCCGGCGCGCTCAAGGCGCTGCTCGGTCCGCTCCCGCGCACCCGCGAGCAAGCCGTCCAGCGCATGCTCAACACCTTCCGCGCGATTGGAAGTCGCACGCACGCCGTGGACGAGAGCGTGCTGCGCGACATGGCCGAGCGCTCCTACGATCGCGGTCAAAACCCCGCTGGCTTCGCTCGGCAAATGGCTGCGATCTGCGCCGGTGGAAGTCGCAGCAACGCGCTCTCCAAGTTGCAGCTACCGACGCTCGTGATCCACGGTTCGCAAGACCCGCTCATCCCAGTGATCGCCGGTCGGGCCATGGCGCGCGTCATTCCCAACGCCCGTCTGCTCGAGCTCGGCGACATGGGGCACGACTTGCCACGCCCGCTGTGGGGCACCTTCGCCAACGCCATTCGTTCGATCGCCGACGCCGCGTAGGACCTACTCCAACAAGCAGCTCTTGAGCGCAGCCGCGCACTCCTTGGCGGAGGCGAAGCGCGCCTTCGGCTCGTAGGCAGTGGCCATGGCGAACCACGCGTCGAAGTCGGGCGAGACATCGGCGACGCTGGAGGGCCGGAGCAGATCGCCGGCGGAGGCGAGCTCGAGGATGTCGCCCACGTTGTCGCTGGTGAAGGGGAGCTTACCGGTGAGCGCCTCGAAGGCGACGATGCCCATCGCGTAGATGTCGGTGGCGGAGGTAACCAGGTCCCCGCGGGCTTGCTCCGGGCTCATGTAATAGGGCGTGCCGAGCAAGGTGCCGAGCCGCGTCATGCTGGTTTTTGGCGCGGCTCCCGCGGCTTGGGCGACCTTGGCGATGCCGAAGTCGAACACCTTGCCGATCTCCTCGTCGGGCTCGTCCCCACGCACGATGAAGATGTTGGACGGCTTGAGATCGCGATGAATGATGTTGGCCGAATGGGCTTTGGCCACGGCCTTGGCGATGTGACCAAAGAGGTGAGTCAAGGTTTCGGGGGAGAGGTGATCTTGACGCTCGAGTCGCGCAGCGAGCGTCTCCCCTTCGAGTAGTTCCATCGTGATGTAGGGGACCATTCCGTGAAGCCCGTGATCGAGGATCTGTACGACGTGAAGGCTGCGCAGTTGGGCCGAGGCACGCGCTTCGCGCAGAAAGCGCTGAGCGACGTCGCTGCTGGCGTATTGCGGGTCCAAGAGCTTGATCGCGACGGTGGCCTCGAGCAGCGAATCGAAAGCGCGCCACACCTCCGCCGCGGCGCCCGAGCCGAGGTGCGCGCGCAACTGATAGCGAGATACGATGCTCTGTCCGGGATGCCAGCGCGGTATGTTGATCACGATGATCGGTTATCAAAGCGCTGCTTTGGGGTCGCACGCAAGCGCGACGTTACGCTGGCTAGAGCACGTCCTCGGCGAGGTGGTAGTCCGGGTCTTTGAGCGCCTTCTTGACCTCAGAGACAAGCGAGCCGTCAGCGACTAACGAACTTCGATTGAGTTTCGTCGGATCGAACGCGGGGTCATCCAACCAAACGAGGCCGCGCTCGTCGTAGTAGCTGGTGTCGTACTGGGTTACGGGCTCTCCCTGCTCGTTTGTTAATTGGGACGCGGACGACCGCACCAGGATTAGCCGTTCGTTCTCGAAGTAGAAGGCCGTGTCGACCAGCGGTGGGAGATAGGGATGTTGGGTCAGCAGCTTGACTAGCATGTCACCGCGGAAGAACGCCACCAGGCGGATCTCGAAGCCGGACCTGCGATGCGTGAGCGCGGCCTGGCGACCGAGGTCGCCCAGGTTGGCGTCGATCGCACGAGCCTTGTTTGCGATCTCGACGGCCTTCTGGAATTGCTCCGGTGAACGCGCCGCAGCGAGACCGCGTTGAGGTAGCAGGCTGGGCATGCGAGCGGGGAGCTCTGGCGGTGGCGGTGCGAGCTCGATGCCAACCTGAATCAGGTCGCCATCGGAGTTGCTGATCAGCGCGCCGCCACCACGAGCGAACAGCGCTGCGTCCACCTTCAACGAGGGCGTCACTACGCCGAGTACACCGCGGCTGGGGGAGCTCACGGTGAAGGCGTAAACCCCGAGCAGCTCTTCGCTCGAGAGCAGCGCAAAACGTTGCGCGGGGCTCTCCGGCGTGAGGCTCGTGAAGCCGGTTGCTTTGTTGGAGCTCGGTACGCCGCAGCCTGTTTGTCCCGCCGCACCGGAGATGCAAAAGGACCCCATTGGGTCGATCGGTGCTGCAGGCTTCACTCGCTCGGGCCAGACCTTCCAATAGGCCGCTTTGTCGAGCGCGCAGCGTTTATCCCCGCCCACCGTGCAACCGGTCCCCGGCCACGGGCAGGCGCTGCAGGGCTCGATGTCAGGCAGCGGTGAATAGTCGGAGCGCTTGCCGAGCCGGTTTGGTCCAGCGCCAGGCTCGGCCGAGGCGCTAGCGTCCGATTCGGGGGCCGAGGGTGTGCCGGGCGTAGACGCGCTGACGCTGGGGCTCTGCGTATGGGGTCCCAGCTCCGCTGGGACCGGGGCAGCACAGGCTGCGAGTAGCAAACCGCCAGCGAGTAGGCTGACTCGTTGCTGTTGCTTCATGGCAAGGAGCCGAGTTGGAAGTGGGCGCTGACTTGCTCGAGTGAGAGCGCTGCTGGGTAGATGGCGACCTCATCGATGCTGCCGCTGAAGAAGCCGCCGTTGAGTGAAGACTGAGCGCCAAACGCCACTGGGCTGTCAGTGTCGGTCAGGGTCTTGTCCGTAACGCCTGGTACGCCGCCCAAGAAGCCGTCGACGTAGGTACGCGAACGCTGCCCGTCGAAGGTAGCCACGATGTGATGCCAAACGCCATCCGACGAGGTGCCATTCTGCGTGCTGACATGGGCGCTGCCGTTGGACCAGCGTTCGAGTCCGGCCTTATTGTCGGGGTAGAGCAAGAGCGAGTTGCCGTCCCGCCCGCCGGTCATGGTCGTGCCGCGCTTTTCGTACAGAAAGCGCACCAGCGAGCCCCCGTCGGGCTTGTACCAAAGCTCGATCGAGTACGGTGCTGAGCCGGCGAAGTCGAAGTTGTCCGGCACCAGGATCGCGCCGTCTACGCCATTGAGTTTGACCGCCGAGTCCGGCTCACTGGCCAGCGCGCCTGGTGCACCGCGGCTGACCGAGAGTGCGTACATCCCGTGGTGATCGCCGATCGAGTCGAAAGCGATGGCGCTGTTTTGCGGCTCATTAAGTCGGTAATGCGCAATCGCCCCGTCTTGTACGACGCGCGCGGCGTACACCGAGGGAGCACCGCCGCTGCCGCCTGCACCGCCGCTGCCGCCAGCAGCGCCGCTGCCGCCTGCAGCGCCGCTGCCACCTGCACCGCCGCTCGCTCCCATCCCGCCGCTGCCGCCACCACCGAGCGAGCTCGAGCCTCCGCTTGGTGCGCCGCCCACGCTCGCTCCACCTCCACCTGCTGAGCCGGGTAGCTCGCAACGCTGGGTGCTCGCGTTGCAGACGTAACCGTCCGCGCACGGACAGGGCCGGTCCTCGAGATCGAGTGGAGGTAACACGCAGCTGGTGAGCGCGGCGAGCAGCGATACCGAGGTGATGGGGCGAAGTGTGGTCATGCCTGCCTCAAAAGGTGGTCTTCAGCCATACGGAGCTCGGGCCGAGCATGAGCTCGGCCTTGTTGGCGCTGGGGGCGGTATCGTCTTGGCTCACGAGCTCGATGATGCCCCAGGTCACGCCGCCTGCGAGTACGACGCCGCCGATCACGAACAGCGCAGTCGAGCCGGTTGCGAAGCTCTCTGCGGAGTCGCGCAATTCAAAGGCTTGCTGCTGCGAAGGAGCGAGCTCGGCCTCGTCATTCTTGCTCAGCGCGAACGAGCCGAGCACGCCGCCGACGACGAGCCCGCCCGCTCCGACGCTAGCGACGAGCCACGGCCAGGCAGTGAGGTGCGACCTCGGTGGCTCCAGCCTCGGCTCAGGCTGCGCAGCGTACTTCTTTTGCAGCGCCTCGTCTCGCTCTTTGGCCAAGAGCTCTCGTTCGGCCACCGTGCGTTTGAGGCTCGTGAGCTTTTGTTCGATCGCCCCGCGGTCCTGAATTTCTTGTTCGCTCGCGAGGTAACGCTCGTAGGCCTCAATGGCGCTCGGGAAGTTGCCAGTGCCCTCGTGGGCGCGGGCCAGGTTGTAAAGCAGCACAGGCTCCGGCACGAGAGCGAAGGCCTGCTCCAGGAGCTTGACCGAGTCCTCGAAGCGACCCTCGCGGTAGGCCTGTTTGCCTTGCTCAAAAAGGCGCAAAGCCTGCGCTTGGTTGTCGGTTTTGCTTGGCGGTTGCGCTCGCGGTTTGGCCTGCCCTTGCGGCGCGGCTTGGGCCTGCGCGAGGTTCGTCGGCAGCGTGCAGAGCGCGAGCCCGAGGGCCAGGGAGAGAGTGCGCATACTCAATCGAAGCGGCCGAAGCCGGAGGTCGGTTTGCTGACTGGGGTGGGGGGGGTTACCGCGGGGCGAGGTAGCGGGCGCGCGAGCACCGTGGTGGGCGGCGAGGCGGTGCTCACGCTGCTCGTGGGGCTGGCGACGGAAGAGCTGGGCACCACCAACTGAACGCTCTTGGCCGGCTGTGGGCTTCCCGGCGCTGTTGCGGGCGGCGCTGGCGCTGATTCGGCAGGAGCGCTGGGTTGGGCGCCGAGCGGGCCGGGCGCTTCCTCACGGCTCGCGTAGATGCCCACCGCAATCCCGATGCTCATCACCGCAGCAGCGCTCAACGCGAGCGGTAGTTTGCGCGAAGGTGCAACGGGTCGCAGTGAAAGGACCTGGCCCGGGCTGCCCGTCCCACTCGCTTGCGAGGAGGCCTCGGCGCTGAGCACGACGTCGGTTTCACCTCCGACGATGCGAGTGAGCGTCCTGCCTTCACGCACACGGGCCAGCATGTCGGCTTTGCGCGCCACGCGGTCGGCGAAGTGAGCGCGCATCACGCTGGCCAACTCTTCGTCCGGCAGCTCCGGACTCTCACTTTCGGCGCTCAAACGCTGCAGCGCCGTCACCAGCTCTCTGCGCATCGCCTGTGCGCTCGGGTAACGCTCCTCGCGCGAACGTGAGAGGGCCTTCATCGCGATGCGCTCGAGCTCCGGATCCACCTCGGCGCAAAGCGCGCTGGGCGGCGGCACAGGCTCGAGACAGACGGCCTGCATCACCAGCAGATCATTGGCGCGCGCAAACAGCGGTTTGCCGGTGAGCAGCTCATGCAGGATCACGCCCAGCGCGAAGATGTCTGCGCGGCGGTCAACGTCCTCCGCTTTGACCTGCTCCGGCGCCATGTAGGCGAATTTGCCTTTGACCGTGCCCGTCTGCGTCTTGCTCGTGCGGTCTCCCGATTTGGCGATGCCGAAGTCGATCACCTTGGCTTGGCCGCTGTACAGGATGAAGAGGTTGTGTGGAGAGACGTCCCGGTGAACGAGCCCCAGCGAGCGACCAGCGTTGGTCAGCTCATGCGCCGCGTGCAGGCCCGCGCAAGCCTCGGCCAAGATCTGCGCGACTGCGCGCGGTGGGAGCTTCTCACCAACTTGGCTCAGGCGCTTGCTCACCATCGAGAGGCTCTCCCCCTCGAGGTACTCCATGACCAAGAAGATCTCGCCGCGGTCATCCCCGAGCTCATGCACCTGGACGACGTTGGGGTGGCGGATGTTGACCACCAGCCGCGCTTCGTCGAGGAACATGTCGCGAAAGGATTGTTCCCGCGCGAGGTGCGGCAAAATGCGCTTGATCACCACCGGCCGCTCGAAGCCGCTCGGACCGCTTTGGCTGGCCAAGAACAGCTCCGCCATACCGCCCGTGGCGAGCAGCCCGGCTACGTCGTAGCGGCCAATCTTCTGCGGCGTGTTGGACGTCGAGTGCAAGTACGCCGAGCTTATCCTTTCTCGTTGCGTTGGTGCTCTTCGTCGTCGATCGGCGCGCCTCGTCGCCTCGACCTCAGTTCTTCACGACCTGGCCGGTGTTCAGATCGAGCTGAAGTTCGCGCACGATCTCGGGACTGGCACACAAAAGTTGAGGCTTGGCCCCCTTCACCTGCTTCTCGATCAGCGAGACCATCGCGGTTCCTGCTTTGACGTTGGGTACTAGCGCGGAGAAGAAGCGCTCACCGCCGTCTTTGGCGACGACGAAGCGAGTTCCCTCGAATTCGCGGTGGCCCTTGAGCGCTTTACGTGTGAGCGGGAAATCGTAGTCGTCGGGCGTTACTTTGGTGAAGCCGTAGAGCACGACCACGTTCTGCGGACACAGCGGACCGGGGGCCCGCAGCGGCTTGCGTACCGAGCCCGCGATGGGTGTGGCCTTGGTTACGGTGCCTACCTCGACCGACTTTTCCTCCGCCGACTTGCGTTGCCGCAAGAGCATCGTGCCTGCGGTCAGCCAGATGCGATTTTCGCCGTCGACCGCCATCGAGTCGGGCATCGCTGGTAGCGCCACTTGTTGCCAACTTGCATCCGTCGTGCGCCCGAGCCGGAACAACTTCGCTTCGGAGACGAGTGACCCACCCTGAAAATCCGGCTGGCTCAGCGCGAACACCGAACCATCTTGGGCCTGTGCCACCGCGCTTAGGTTTCGCTCCTTCGTCGGCAACGATGGCAGCAAGCGCACGCTCGTGCCGTCGAAGTGGAGCACGGCGTTGCCACTCCTGAAGAAGGCCTCATCGGCGCCGAGCCCTTGACTGAAGCCCTCGCTGTAGCCGTCGGTCTTGAATGCGGGGACGGACAAGATTTTTGAGCGAACGCTGTCTTTGGGCCAAACCTCGAGCGCGTACTCGCCACAGGCAGCGCCGCCGAAGGAGACCAGGGCTCCCGAGCGGGTGGACCCAGAAATCACCGGAGTGACGGCAACGCGAGCACGGAAGGGATTGGTGCGGTCGAAGGTGGCCTCACAGTCCGGGCTGATGTCCGTGAACTCCCGCCTCACGCGCGGGCCACGCAACGTGACGAACTCCGGTTTGCCGGTTTGGACCATCGCGCCGAGTTCGATCGCCACCACTGAATCACCCAGCGTTGCGAGCCCACTGAAGCGCCGACCGTCGGTCGAGGATTTGGTGGTCCAACCGCTGGATTGAAGGGTTTGGTGGACGGCGATGCCGGTCCTACCGGTGCTCCCGGCGACCAACATGTCGACACCTTGCGGCCATTTCCCCGCCGCCGCGATGAAGACGTTGAAAAAGTTCAACTTTGGGTCGAGCTCGGGCTTGACCACATAGCGATCGCCCTCGAGTAGGCCAGCCGTCTGGATGGCTTCCTCGGCCATGAAATCGCTGTAGCCCAGGATTTGTCCGGATATCGCGTACAGCCGCACTCCCGGGGGCATCGCGGAAACGACGACGAACGGGCTCAGCTCTGGTTGCGGCTCGGGCAGTTGGATGGGAGCGGGTTCGCTCTTGGCCGAGGTTGCGGCTTCTGGGGCGCCGTCGGGATCCAGGTTTGGGGGCGCGTCGGTCGCGGGAGCGCCGGCACAGCCCAAGCAGGTCGCAAGCAAGCCGGTGAGCACTCCGAACGCACGTCGCATCCGGGCATGCTAGCCACGAATGAGCGAGGCTTCATTCTGTTGCTGCGCCAACCGTCGGTTGAACTAGGCTGTTCTCCTCGTGTCCTCCGACCCTTTCATGAGCCAGCTGGCGGCCGGCCTCCTCCCCGAAATTGGGGGCGTTTTGACGCCAGGCCCACTCGCGGAACTCGCTAAGCGTCGCTTTCTCTTCTTCACCGGCAAGGGTGGCGTCGGCAAGACCACCACGGCTGCGGCGACGGCGCTGGCCTTGGCGCGCTCTGGCAAACGCGTGCTCATCACCATGTGCAACACCAAAGAGCGTCTCAGCTCGGTGCTCGGTACAAGGCCGATCGGCGATCAGGTGATGGAGTGTTTGCCCGGTGTTTCCGCGGTGAACATTCACCCTGGCCTGGCTCTAGCCGAATACGGCGAGCTGGTGTTGAAGGTGAAGACCATCGCCAACGCGGTCTTCGGTAACGAGTACATCAAGGCCTTTTTGCGCGCCGTACCGGGCTTGCATGAATGGGCAATGCTCGGAAAAGCGTGGTTTCACACCACCGAGCAAGGCCCTGACGGGCGCAACCGCTTTGACGTGGTGATCTTCGACGCGCCGGCCACCGGACATGGGCTGGACATGTTGCGCGTGCCCAACATCATTCTCGAGGTCGCTCCTCCCGGCGTCCTTCGTCGTGACGCCCAACGCGCCACCGAGATGTTTCGCGATGCGGAGCGGACGGGCATCGTCGTGGTCACGCTGCCCGAGGAGATGCCGGTGACCGAGACGGTAGAGCTCGTTACGGCCATTCGCGGCGAGCTGAAGATGAGCGTCTTGCAACTCTTCGTCAACGCCGTGCTGCCGCCGATCTTCAGCGATGAAGAACAGGCTTTATTCGCCTCTCGCCCCGATCTGCTCAAGTTGCGAGCCGCAGAGTTGGCCGAGCAAGGTGTGGAGAGCGCGCTCGTTGCTGGCGCCCGTCGAGCCGTGCGTGAGCAGGTCCAACGGGAGAGCTTGCGGCGTTTGTTCGGTGAGCTGGCTGAGGCGGCGGTGCTCTTTCCGCACCTGCTCGATGACGCTTCAACCCGTCGCGGCACCGAGCGGCTGGCCGCTGTGCTGGCCTCGGCTGAAGTTGCTGGAAGGCCCGTAAAGCCAGGGTGAAGAGCCGCGACGTTGGGCGCGGTTAGTCCACCAATTTTACGCTGCTATTCTCCTCTAAGTAGGTATTCAGTGCTTGCTCCAGCTCGGGCACGGCGACCTGTCCAAGCAGGTTGGGCTTCTTGGGTTTGTCCTTGTCCGAGCGCCGCCAAAGCTTCTTGGCCTCGTTGTCGAGGTTCCATTCGAGCTTGTATTCACCGTCGCTGGCGGCGATTTGGTCGCCCTTTGGCTCACCATCTTGGCCGAACTGCCACGTCTCGCTGAAGACGATGCGCTTTTGGTCCTCCGGGTCGGCGAGGATGTCACGTAGGTCGCGGCCGTCGAGCTCGGGCGGCGCCGGGGTCTCGGTGAGCGCGAGCACAGTGGGCATGATGTCTACCAAGCTGACGACGTTCTCGGAGGTGCGCGCCTTCATGCCCGGAACCGAGAGGATCAGCGGGATGTTGAGGATGCCTTCGGAGATGTTGCCGCCGTGGTTGCGGCCGTTGCCCTGCACGCTCTCGCCGTGGTCGGCGGTGAGGATGACCGCAATCTTGCGGCCTTTTTGTGCGTCGAGCGCCTTCAGCAGGCGACCGACCTGTTCATCGGCGAAGCGAATCTCGTGGTCGTACTTGTCCATCGGTGACTCGCCGAACTTCTTTACGCTGCTGTGGACTTTGCTCGGGTTGTGCGGACCAAAGAAGTGCACCCACATGAAGAAGGGTTTGTCGGGCGAGAGCGCCTCGAGCTGCTTGATGGCCTCGTCAGCGGTGCCGTTATCGTCTTGTTTGGCCTTGGGCAGGCTGTCCACCTCGGAGAAGACGTCATAGCCGTTGTCCATGCCGTTTTCTGGGGAGAGGAACTCGGAGAAACCGTCGTCGGTCACGGCCACGGTCTGCATCCCGCGACGCTGCAGCCACCAAGCGAGCGGCTTGCGCGGCTCATCCTCGAGCGGCATGCCGAACTGTTTCTTCGACTTCTCGCCCGCCTCGAGCTTCTCTTCAACCGGGGCGCGTAGCAGCCGATACTTGTTGGTCTCGTAAAGGCGCGTCCAGGTGAGCCTCCTCGGGTAGACCCCGCGGAAGAGCGAAGAGAGCGCCAAGCTCGTCCAGCCGCCCGGCGTGATCGCCTTGTTGAAGCGGATGCCTTTCTTGTTCGCCCATTCTTTGATCGCCGGCGTGGTGTCGCGTTGGGCGCCATAGACGCTCATGCGATCGGCCCGCAGCGTGTCGATGGTGATCACCACCACTGACATCGGACTGGGGGTGCTAGGCACCGGCACGGTGGCTGGGTCAGTGACGCCTCCGCGCTGAGCAGCGTCGCCCCAACGACAATTGTCGTCGATCCCGTTGCCGGGGATCTCCGGTGCGCCCGGGTTCACCTTGCGGTTGAAAGGCGCGCAATCACCGCCGCCGAGAAACATCGAATAGCCGTCGACGTCCGGATCTCCAACGTTGCGCACCAGCTTGAGCGCTAACCGTGAATACGGTTGCTCGAGCAGCGCCGAGAGCTCGCTGTAGTGCGTCTGTTTGACGGTGAAGAAGGGGAACAGCACAGCTGCCGCAGTCACGGTCTTGAGCAAGCCGCCGAACGGCCCTTTGAGCGAGGCGCGCGGAAGCAGCGTCACTGCGCTGGTGATAGCCCCGAGCAGCCCCGTCCAGCGCAGGGCCTGATGCGCGCCGGGGTAGGTGCCGACGAATTGCGTACGATCCGCCCACACCGCACCAGCGGCGAAGACCAAGAAGCCAAACGTCGCGAGCAGCCGGTAACCGAGCCTCATGCTGCCGAGATAGCCCTGCGGGTAGCGAGGCCGCGGTTGCAGCAGCAGCCCGCCGGCGAACAGCGCCAAGCCGAGCGCGACGCTGCCACCGAGCGCCACCAACGCGAGTTTGCGTTCGCGCGTATCGAGCAAGCTGATCACGTTGAGATCCTCGATCAGCCAAGCGGCGACGGCCCCACCCGCGAGCAGCCACACGAGCGCCGTCAGCCAAATCGAGGTGCGCCCGAGCGCCCGCAACAAGGCCCCACCCAGGATGCCGATCACAAGGCCCGCGCCCAAGCCAATGGTCAGCGCCCACACGATGGTTTGGGTCGTGACCTGTTCACCGCCGAAGGCGACGTCCACCGCCGCCATCGGCCCGAGCAGGGCTCCGGTGAGAGCTCCGTAAGGTGGTTTCGTCCTGGGCCGAACCCGGCGGGCGTTGCGGAGCCACGTCAGCCGCGGCCACAAAGACAAACTCGACATCTCAGAACTAGCCTTTGGGCGGACCTTACCTCCTTGCCCGTACGTCGTCACTTCACGAGGAAGAAATCCGCACACTCATCCGCTGCTTGACCGCGCTTTGGGAACGTTGCTACGCCGAGCGGTCCGAATGAGCGCCGAAGAACCCCTCCCGGTTGACCCGTCTACGCCTAACGCGGAACCAGGAGCGGCGTCGCCTGAGAGCCCAAACGCAGCCCCGGCGGTCGCGCAGACGGTCGCTTTGCCTGTGCCCGCCGAGCCCGCGGTTGCGCTAGCTTCCCCAACGTTACCGGTTGAGCCTGCCGCTGCGGCCCTCCCGGCGCCCGCGGCCCTCCCAGCACCTGCGGCACCTGCAGCCCTCCCAGCTCCTGTGGCACCTGCAGCTCTCCAAGCTCCTGTCGCGCCAGCAGCTCCGCTCACCACGCCCCAACTCGTGGTGCGGGCGCGTGAAGGCAGCCGAGCTTGGGCGGCCCTCTCGGTGCGCAAGCGCATCGCTGCGTTGCGGCCGGTGGCCAAGCGCATCCTCGAGCGCGCCGAGGTCATCGCGCAGACGGTGCAGCGAGAAGTCGGCAAGCCGATTGAAGAGGCGGTGCTCTCCGAGGTGCTGCCCAACGCCGACCTCGTGAGCTACTGGTGCGAGGTGATGGAGGAGCTGCTCGAGCCCGCTCCCATCGCCATGAACGGCACCGATTATCCCGGTAAAACAGGCCGTATTCGTCAAGACCCACGCGGCGCGGTGGCGCTGATCACTCCCTGGAACTACCCCGTGGCGATCCCGCTGCGTACGCTGATTCCGGCCTTGCTCGTCGGCAATGTTGTTTTGTGGAAGCCCAGCGAGGTGACGCCGGAGACCAATAAGCTCGTGGCTGCGCTGTTCGATGGGCTGCCGCCCGGCGTGCTCACGCTGATTGAAGGGGGACCATCGGCTGGGCAGGAGTTGGTGGATGCCGAGATCGACTTGGTGGTCTTCACCGGTAGCGTCAAAACCGGCAAAAGCATCGCGGTTCGCTGCGCCGAACGGCTGCTGCCCTGCTCGCTCGAGCTTGGAGGCAAAGACGCAGCCATCGTCCTCAAGGACGCCAACCTCGAGCGCAGCGCGCGCGGCGTAGTGTGGGGCGCCTTCACCAACCACGGCCAAAACTGCGCGTCGATCGAGCGCGTCTTCGTTGAAGCGCCCATCGCCGAGCGTTTCATCAAACGCGTGGTCGAGCTGACCGCGGCGCTCACGCCGAATGATCTCGGTCGCATGACCACCTTGGCGCAGCTGCGTTTGGCCGCGGGCCATCTCGAGGGCGCACGCACCGCAGGCGCCGAGGTACTAGCCGGTGGCAGCTACGATGAGGCCACGCTCGCCTTTGCTCCCACCGTACTCAAGCTCACCGAAGCTCAGCTCGGGCTGCCGCTGATGCAAGAGGAGAGCTTTGGCCCGCTGCTTCCGATCGTGGTGGTCCCGGACGCCGACGCGGCCGTAGCCGCCGCCAACCGCAGCGCCTTCGGTCTGACCACCAGCGTGTGGACCAAACATGTGCGTCGCGCGCGCAAGTACTTCACGCAGCTGAAGAGCGGCGTCGTCACCATCAACAACCACGCCTTCACCGCGGCTCTGCCCGGCGCTCCGTGGACTGGCACAGGCCTCTCCGGACACGGCATCACCAACAGCCCACACGCGCTCTCGGCCTTGGTGCAGGTGCGCTTCGAACTCGAGGATCGCAGCGGCCGGCCGGACGTATGGTGGTATCCGTACACGCCCACGCTGCGTAAACTCGTATTTGCCATGGCGCGGTTGCGCGGTGGAGCTGGCTTCTTCGGCCGCATCGGGGCGCTGTTCAGCCTCTTGGTGCAGGCGCCAAAGCGGTTATTGGGCCGTTGATCGCAAGCTGACGTTGGGAGGCAAGCATGGACCGTGAGCTGTTTGACGCGATTGGCGATGCGGTAACGGTTCACACGGAGGACGGCCATTGTGTGGCCGCCAACGCTGCCGCAGTAAGTATCTTTGGCCTGCCGATGGAGATCTTGCTCCAAGGTTCGATCGAGCAATGGTCGGCGGTGGAGGAGGGCTACACCCTGCAGCGAGCGCAACACTACCTGCAGCAGGCCCTCAGCGAAGGCGATGTCACCTTCGAGTGGCGGCACAAGCGGCCCGATGGCGTGCTCGGTTGGAGCGAGGTGCACCTGGTACGGGCGACGCTGCAAGGCGAGCCACGCATCGTCGCCACCATCCGCGACATCACCACGCATCGAGCGCTTTCGGAGGGTCTCGCGCTCGCGCGCAACCAGTACCGGCTGCTGGTCCGCAACCTGCCCGGCAGTGTGATCCTGCTTTACGACCATGACCTGCGCTTCATCTTGGCGGACGGGCCAGAGGTGGAGGCCACCGGCTTTTCCAAAGAGCGCATCGAGGGGCGAACCGTTTTCGATGTGCTCTCCAAGGAGTTCGTCGAGATGGTCGAGCCGTTCTTGCGTAAGGCGCTCGCGGGCGAACAGCTCGACGTCGAGGTGCCGTACGAGGACCGCTGGTACCACTATCACTATGTCCCGGTTTTGGATGCCGAGCACAAGGTCGCCTACGGGCTCGTCCTTGGCTTGAACATCACCGCAAAACACCGCGCAGAGGCGGCTTTGCGAGCCAATGAGGCGCGCCTCAAAGCCATCACCGATCACACGCCGGCCTTCATTCTCGAGACGAGCGCGGACGGCACGATCGAGTACCTCAACCGTGCGCGCCCGGGTGTCTCGGTAGAGTCCGTCCTCGGTACCAGCGTGGTCTCCTGGGTTCCGGAGCATCAGCGAGAGCCGCTGCGTGCAGCGTTGGCCCGGGTGGTCGCGGGAGAGCCCGTTTCAGCCGAGTTCGAGAACCTCACCAGCGATGGCAACATCCATCACAGCGCGACCATCATGGCGCCCATTTGCATCCCCGGTCAGCCGACTCGTGTGGCGATGACCGTGTTCGACATCAGCGATCTCCGGCAAGCCAAGGCGCAAGCGCGCGCCTCGCAAGAGCGGCTCGTGGACATTGCGTCGCAAGTACCCGGCTTCTTCTTCCAATCGGTGATTCACCCTGACTGTCGCAACGACCTGCTGTTCGTCAGCGACGGAGTCCGGGACTTCTACGACGCGACGCCCGAGCAATTGGCGCTCGATAGCTCCATCGTCTACCAGGCCGTTCACCCGGAGGACCGCAGCGAGCTTCAACAGGCCGTGAGGCAATCCATCGCCTCGCTCACGCGGCTGAGCTCGGTTCACCGCGTGCTTCGTGCCAACGGGGAGTTGCGCTGGGTGGAGACCTCGGCGCTCCCTCGACGCAACGAGGACGGCAGCGTGATCTTCAGCGGCTACATGCTCGACGTTACCGAGCGCAAAGCGACTGAAGCCGAGCGCGAGCGGCTGATCGCCGAGCTGCAAGCCAGCAATACGGCAATGGAGCAGTTCACCTACACCGTGTCGCATGATCTCAAGAGCCCGCTCGTCACCATCCGCGGTTTTTTGGGCATGCTCGAACGCGACCTCGAACAAGGAAACCGCGAACGTGCGTTGTCGGATCTCGGGCGCATCCGCTCCGCGGCCGAAAAGATGTCGGGCATGTTGAGCGACCTGCTGGATCTATCGCGAGTCGGCCGCGTCGGGGCAAAGACCGCGCACATTGCCTTGTCCGAGGTGGTGCGCGAGGTGATGGATCTTCTCGCGGGTGCTGTTCAGGCTCGTGGCGTCGTCGTTGAGCTCCCACCGTCGCTGCCCAGGGTGTTGGGAGACCACGTGCAGCTGGTGCAGGTCTTTCAGAACCTGATCGAGAACGCGGTGAAGTACCTCGGTAACCAAGGGCAACCGCGGATCGAGGTTGGCGTTTTGGCTGACGCGCCAAAGCCCACCGTCTTCGTGCGGGACAACGGCATCGGGATCGAGCCGCGTTATCATGATAAAATCTTTGGTCTATTCGAGAAGCTCGACCCCAAAGCAGAGGGCACAGGCGTTGGCCTTGCGCTGGTTCGCCGCATCGTTGACCAGCACGGCGGGCGGGTGTGGGTGGAGTCCCAGGGGGCCGGAACCGGGTGTACTTTTTTTGTACAGTTGGTTCCCGCCGAGCCCGCCGTCTGACTAAGCTCGCCTCAATGGGGGACACCGCGCGCATCCTTTACGTCGAAGACAACGACGACCACGCCGAACTCGTGCTGCGCTGTTTGGCCACGCAAGGAATGCGTGATGACGTCCTGCATCTGAGCGACGGTGAAGCAGCGCTCGCCTACCTCGCACTTTGTGAGCGTGGAGACGTGGAGCAGCCAGCTATTTTGCTGCTCGACCTGAGGCTGCCCAAGGTGGATGGCTTCGAGATTTTGCGCACCGTGAAAGAGCACGCAAAGCTGCGCAGCATCCCGGTGGTCGTGCTCAGCACGAGCGCCAAAGAGAGTGATCTGCGGCGCGCATATGCTCATCACGCCAATAGCTACTTGGTGAAGCCTGAAGAGTTCGCTGAGCTAGACAGCTTGCTTCGGGACGTCTCAACCTATTGGCTTTCCCACAATGCCCGGGTCGTTCGCGATGCTTCAGCCCAAGTCCACTGAGCCTGATCGACCAACCATCTTATTGATTGAAGACGACGCAGCTCACGCGGAGCTGGCCTCGCGCGCGCTCGAGCCTCACGTCGCCGCGGACGTCCACACGGTTGGCTCGCTCGGAGCGGCGCGCGAATGGCTCGGACAACACGCCGCCGATCTGATCTTGGCGGATCTGCGCTTGCCGGATGGTTCGGCGCTCGAGCTGCTCGGCCCTGGCATGCCGCTCGTGATCTTGACCAGCCAAGGAGATGAGGCCCGCGCCGTCGCGGCGATGAAGGGCGGCGCCCTCGACTACGTCGTAAAGTCGCCGGACCTCTACCGCGATATGCCCATCCTGGTTGAGCGTGCGCTGCGTGCGGCCAACAGCGAGCGCTCGCGGCTGCGCGCCGAGGCCGCGTTGAAAGAGAGTGAAGCTCGCTTCCAACAGCTCGCGGCCAGTCTCGAGGCGGCCTTCTGGCTTTATGACGTCGCGAGCGATCGCATCGTCTACGCGAGCCCCGCCTGGCGCACCGTTTATGGAGTTCCGTTCTCGGCCAATCAATCGGCGGAGGCGCGTCTTGCTGCCGTCCACACTGATGACGCCGAGCGAGTTCGGAGCCACTTCCAAGGCGAGGTGCGCAAGGTGGCCACCGAGATCGAGTTTCGCGCGAGCGACGCCAGCGCTGTGCGCTGGATTCACGAGCGCACCTTCCCGATCCGTGACTCCGCGGGAAACTGCGTGCGCGTGACCGGCATGGGCGCGGACGTGACCAAACGGCGCGAGCTCGAGAGCGTGGTGCGACAAGCGCAAAAGATGGAGGCCATCGGCCAGCTCGCCGGCGGCGTCGCGCACGACTTTAACAACATGCTGACGCCCATCCTCTCCGCTGGAGAAGAGCTGCTTGAAAGCGCAGACAGCCCGCTCGAGCGCGAGCTCTGCTCGATGATCATCTCCGCTTCGGAGCGCGCGGCCGAGTTGACGCACAAGCTGCTTTCGTTCTCGCGCAAGGGACGCACCCAGAACGCGCCCGTCGATATGCACACGGTGGTCCGCGACACCGTAGCCCTGCTCGAACGCAGCATCGATCGGCGGGTGCGCATCCTGATCGAGCTACAGGCCGCCGAGTCGACGGTGATGGGGGACGTCGCGCAGCTGCAGAACGTGCTGCTCAACCTCGGTATCAACGCGCGTGACGCCATGCCGGAAGGCGGCGAGCTGCACTTTCGCAGCGAGGTCTTGGACCTCGACGCGACGAGCTGCGCCGTCCTTCCCTTCGAGCTCCAGCCTGGTCTTTTCCTTCAGCTCAGCGTGCGCGATACGGGCACCGGCATTCCGCTCGAGATGCAGAGCCGCATCTTCGAGCCGTTCTACACGTCCAAAGAGGTTGGTAAGGGCACCGGCCTCGGCTTGGCCGCCGTGTACGGAACGATGCTCGAGCACAACGGCGCGGTGACCGTGGAGTCGCAGCCTGGGCTCGGCGCCGTGTTCCGCCTGCTGCTACCGCTAAGCAATGAAGCGCTACCGAGCAAAGAGGTCCATCGTCCGCTGGTCCAGGATTCAGGCTTGATCCTGCTCGTGGATGATGAGCCGCTGGTGCTCGCCGCGGGCACCCAGCTGCTCAAGAGCCTCGGCTTTACGGTGGTCGCGGCCTCCGATGGGGACCAAGCGCTGCAACGCTTTCATGAACTCTCCAAGCTGCTGGTGGCGGTGATCTGCGATGTGGTGATGCCGCGCATGAGCGGCTCGGAGCTGGTGCGTGAACTGCGGGCGATCGATGCCTCGGTGCCCATCGTGGTAGCGAGCGGCTTTCCTCGCAACGACCGCCCAAGTTTGGGCATTGCCGCGCCAGGTCGAGCCGACGCCTTCCTCGCGAAACCCTTTCATCGCAATGAGCTGAGCCGCACCTTGTCCTCGGTGATTCGGCCGAAGCGCGCCGGCGAATCAAGCTAGGGCGAGCTGCCCCAGATCGCGGCGAGCTCGAGCGGAACGGCCTCGAACGGCTCCGCCTGCACGGTATCGTCGCCGCCGAAGGAGCCGGCCAATACCCATTGCGCGTCTTGGCGATGGAAGATCTCCAGCGTGCGCTCGCGCGGATCGACCAACCATACGTGGCCGACCTTCTCCCAAACACCCAGCCCCCTGGGCCACCACGCCCACGTTGAAACGGACTCCCAAGGTCGATACCAAGCGCCGTCGCAGCAGCGGAGTGCAACAGCGCAGGCCGCGGAAACGTCAACAGCTCACCATCGATGATCTCCGCAACGCGATCCTCAGGGACGGCGCAAAGGTCCTCGTAGGTGGCAGGTTTGCGAGCAGGCTGAGTCACCGTTGAAGCCTAGCGCATCTCGCTCGGTGCGCGCCGTTGGCGCTGCCCCAACGTTGTCCCATTCGCGCGGCGGCTGCCCCAAGCTTGTCGCAGTTGCAGTGAGCTTCTCCTAACGATCCGCGCGGTCCAACCGTC
Organism: uncultured delta proteobacterium; assembly: GCA_903892415.1. Classification (GTDB taxonomy): domain Bacteria; phylum Myxococcota_A; class Polyangia; order Polyangiales; family Polyangiaceae; genus Xiheicaenibacterium. The sequence continues at coordinate 57,706 of CAITIQ010000384.1, forward strand.
TTTTGCGAGTCGTAGCGATGGGCCTGGGATTTGCTGGGCTGCGGCCATGAGCTCGCTTCGTGCAAGGTTCGCGCTTTCTGGACTGGCCGTTTTGGTCGCCTGTGGTGACGCCGCTTCGGGCTCCGGGACCGCTGGTAGCGCTGAAAGCGGCGGTGAGTCGGCGAGCGGTGGAAACGGCGCTGGCGCCGGTGGCAGCAACAATAACGGCGGCGCGCCCAGCAGCGGTGGCAGCTCGCTCGGCGGCGGCACGGAAGGCGGAGCACCGCCCGAGGGGTTGGTCCCGGCCTTCATCGCGCAGGGCCACATGGGGCGCACCACCATCAGCTGCGACGGCGGTGTGAGCTACGTCGCCAATCAATCCGAAGACGACAACTTCCGCTGTTGGTCCGGCGACAACACCGATTGCGATCACAACGCCTTCGCCGGGCGCGGGCTCGCTTACGGTAATGGCGTATGGGTGGCGACCTTCGGTTGGGGCGCACCCGGCACCCTGCGTCGTTCCACCGACGGCGTCAGCTGGCAGGTCGTCGCCAGCGATACCCCGACCTACGCCGACGTCGCCTTCGGTAATGGCATATTCGTAACCAACAATTCGCCCACCCGCCTCTCCACAGACGGCCTCAACTGGACCGACGGCGGCAACCTCGACCTAAATATCAATACAAGGGCCATCCAGTTCGTCCCGCACAGTGACGGCGTCTTCATCGTCACCGGCGAGAGCGGCGAGACGCGCGACATCGTAACTTCACCCGATGGTGTGACCTGGACGCACGCGAGCAATCGGCCCGCGCAATGTGGTCAATACGTATCGAACCTTCAATACGGTAACGGCACCATCGCCATCTTCAGCGGCTCCGGCCACGTCTGCACCTCCACCGACGGCGGCGACAGTTGGCAGCTCAACGCGGTCAATGACTACCTGAGCTCCGGCGGCGTGTGGACCGGCACTGAGTTCTGCGTGTGGGCCGGCTCGACCCGCTTCCGCAGCGAAAACGGCATCGACTGGACGAGCGAGGCGGGCAGCCCCCAAAACCTCTCGCTCGGCCCGGTCACCCGCCCGCCCGACGGTACCTTCGCCGCCGTCCACCAATCCTGGGACAACTACTACGAAGACCAACGCTTCGTCGTGTCGAACGACGGCCTCAATTGGCAAGACGCGGGCAGCTTCCTCGGCAGCCACCCCATCAACTTCTTCGAGTTCGGCTACGTGGATGCGAGCGCCAGCTGCCCCGCGCCCTGAGCGTTTGTAGCCGAGCGTGACCCACGAAGGCGCATGTCCCTTCAATAGCGCCGGCTAATGCTCTATCTGTGCCGGATGCGTGCAGCGTTAGCGTTCGTCTGTTTGGGGCTGGTGCATTGTGGCGGGCCGAGTGAGGCGCAAGACGCGCAGGTCCCGCAGGCCGTTTCGGTCGGCTCGGGTGGTCCGCGCGAGGTGTCCGCAACGGCCGCAGCGCGCGCCAGCGATGGACTGCGCACCGCCACCACCGCCGTGGA
>CAITIQ010000385.1 GCA_903892415.1 uncultured delta proteobacterium
CGCGCAGTGCGAGGGGTCGTCGACCGTCTCCTCAAGGTCCTCGTCGCGGTACTCGCCTCGGCTCAGCCCTACGACCGCGCCAAGCGGCCTGTGCAAAGCCTCGCGATCGCGGCTTGACGAACGGTAGGGAGTCCGTGCCCGTGCCCGAATTCTGTACAATGCACCCGCCGGTCGGCTCTGTCCGCTTTCATTGCTATCGGTTAATCATTGGCGATGGTCGAACACGCCCCACTTCAAGACATAGGGCACGGGCACGGGCACGGGCACGGGCACGACGGAGACGAGATCGAGCGGGAGAACAGCGGCCGAGTCCTTGGAATGAACTAACCGATTGACGCGTAGTCGGTTGGAACTGGGTCTCCCTCCTCGTACGGCTCGAGCCCCAGCCGGGCGAACTCGGCTAGCAGTTGCGCAACCAAAGGCGAACCAAGCTCGTGGCGTGACGAGACACTGAGCAGGATGTGGCTCGGTACGAACTGTAGCCAACCTGGGCGTGCGCCGGGCTCGCTCGGGACTACGGGGTAACTCTCAATGCCGTTTTGCCATTGGGCGTTACCGAGGAGCCGCGCGGCGAACGTGCGTGCTTCGTTCATGGCCCGAGCGTGCTCGGCTTTGTCCTGCTTCCTGAACTCATACTCGTAGCCCATCAGCCCGCTGGTTCCGGCTGCGTACCGTCGGTTACGTTGGCTGCGTTCTGCAGTTGCGCCAGGGCGGATTCGGCCTCTTCGTGTGCGAGCTTTTGGCCGGTCGAACTTGAGAGGCGCAAGACCGCCTCGTACTCGATGGCGGCGCGTTCAAGTTGCCCGTGCTTGTGAAACGCGCGCGCGATCAAGCAGCGAAGATCCACAGCGTCTCCGAGCGCTCCACGTGCCTCGGCGTCGGCGATCTCATGCTCGAGCGCGAGCACGGCTTGAGCATCGCCTTCGAGCCCATCGAGGTAGCGAAGGTGCGAGCGGTTCGCGCGCAAGAGCGCCTCGAATTGGTGCGTCTCGGCCAGCTCTTGCGAGGCTCGCAGCGCTGCCCGTGAGTCGGCATAACGCCCGAGTCGATGCAGCACGTCCCCGAAGTTGTGCAGCGCCACCGACTCGTGAAAAGGCAGCCGCGCGAGGCGCGCGTCGGCGATGGCTTGGTCGGCGACTGGAACGGCGCCTGCGTAGTCCTTGGCAAACAGCTTGGTGAGCAGCAGGTGCTTGGAGATGTCGGCCTTCACGCTGCGCTCTTCTGCTTCCGGGAGCAGCGCCGTTTCACGCAGCACCTGCTCGCCTTCGGCCGGAGATCCCGAGGCCGCCAAGGCCAAGCTCGCGAGCGCGCGCGTTCGAAGGTCAATCCGTTCGTCACCTCGGGCCAGCTCGCGGTAGGCCGCCGCCGCTTCAGCAAAAGCGCCGCGCCGTGTGCCGACCTCCACCGAGGCCGCGAGCCTGCGTTGTCGAAGCACGCGTTGCTCCTCTCCGCTCGCGAGCGCTGCCTCCGCTGCGAGGGCTCGGTCCAAACAGTCTTTGGCGGCGCTACCTCGGCTCAAGGCGGCAAAACAGCGCGCGGCGCCCACCCAGCTCAGCCCATCGAGCTCTTGCTGGCTGCGCTCGAGTTCGACCTCGATCCGCTCGACGAGCCCCGGCGGGCTGCGGCGAACCACCGCCACGGCCTGCGCCAACGCCACGAGCCAGCGACCTCCGCTGCCCAGCATCGCCTTGTCGAAGGCGTCGATCGTGCGCTCGAGATCGCCCGCGGCTTGCCACAAAAGGCCGGCTTGCGCCCAGGCCTCACGCTGATTTGCGGCGTGCTCGAGCTTGCCCCAGGTCTCGGCCTCGAGTTCGGCTTGGCGCGCGGCGGAAGCCGGATCGCGCTCGGACCACAGGCTGACGATCTGGTGGCGTGTATCGGCGAGCTCGCGCAGCGAGAGCGTGGCCTCGGTTAGCTCGCGCCACAGCGGATGTCGAAAGGTAAGTTGGCCTGCGGCGCTCGTGCTGCTCAGGCGCGGTCGCAACACGTCACGGCGATGCAGTTCATCAAGCGCGGTCTCGACCGAGAGCTGATCTCGACCGCTGACGAGCGCCATCAGATCCGCGAGCTGGACCTGGTTGCCGAGCATGCTGGCGAGTCGGGCGAGGTTCGCCGCTTCGCTCGATAGCAGCGCGAGATCTTCCTCGACGGCGGCGCTCAAGCTGCTGGGAAGATCGCTGTCGCGCGCATCCGCCTGACGAAAGAGCTCCTCCAAGAAGAGCGGGCTGCCGCCTGATTTCTCCCACAGCCGCGTGACCGTCGCCTCGTCGAGGGAAGGCAGCGCCTGCGCGAGCCGCAAAGCCGCGCGCCGCGTGAGAGGAGACAGGCCGATGCGTTGAGCGCCCGCTGCTCGCAAGGGCTCCACCACGCTGGCTTCGGGCCGCGCTGAGCCGATCACGGTGATCCGGCTCTGGTGGAGCCGTGAGACCGTGCTCACGATCAGCTGCAACGAGGCCTCATCGGCGCAGTGCAGGTCCTCCAAAATCAGCACCAGCGGTGCGGCCTGTGCGACGATCGAAAGCCAACGTTCGAACTCGCGCGCGAGCTCGCGATCGTAGAGGTCGCCGCGGGCTCGTAAGTCGGAGAGCTCGATCTCGTCGGCTTGGGCGATAAGGCCTGCGAGCGCGCCGACGAAGCGCGCGGTGCGCAGCGATGCGCCGCTGCTGTCGAGCCCGAGCTGATGGGCGAGCTGCAAAAGCTCGGCGTCATGACGGTCTCCGATCGTGCGCGAGGGCACCGCCGGTGGATCGCTGAGGGCCGCGCGGATTAGGGTGCGGACCAACGCGCGGGGCGTGTTGCCGAGCACGCTGTCGGCTTGGATATGCCAGACGGTTGGTTGCGGCTCACTGGCCGCGATCTGCTTGATCGCCTCCAGCAGCAGCCTCGACTTTCCGGCGCCGGCGGGGGCCTCCAAGAGCCCGAGCTTGGGCGCGCGATCTTCGACCGTCGCCTCGAACAGCGAGAGCACGAGCCGCAGCTCGACGTCGCGTCCGACCAACGGCAGCGTGGTGCGCGGTGGACTCGCAGGTAGGGCCGCCTTCGCCGTGGGTTGTCGCGCCGGCGGAGACACGCTGCTTTGGGGCGCAGCCAGCGCATCGAGCTCGCGTTGCACGGCTGCGGGGCTCGGCCTTTCGCTCGGCAGCTTGGCGAGCATGCGTTCGAGCAGCGCCAAGAGCTGCGGTGGGACCGGCTCGCCGCTTGGGCGAACGAGCTGAGGCATCGGCTCTGAGCAGGCGCGGTGATGCCTCACCAAGGTGTCATCGGCTTGCCACACCGCGCTCCCCGCGAGGCACTCGAACAAGAGGCAGCCGAGGCTGAAGACATCGGCTTGCGGTCCAACGTGCGCGCCCGACGCCGTTTGCTCCGGCGCCATGTAGCCGGGCGTCCCGGCTCCGCCGAGGTTGCGCGTGTGTTCGGCGCTGCTCGCGATGCCGAAGTCGACCAACACCGCGCGCTCCGCTGCTCCTGCGACCAGCAGCACGTTGGCTGGCTTCACGTCCAGATGAACTACCCCGCGGCCGTGCGCGTGGCTGAGCGCTGAAGCGAGCCGCCGTCCGAGTTGGAGGGTGCCGGCCAAGCTCAGCGGACCGCGCTCGAGCTCTTGTGCCAGCGTGGGGCCCTGCAGCCAGTCCATCGCCAGATAGCGTCGTCCGCCTTCTTCTCCGTGACAGACGTACGGCACGATCGCCGAGTGGGAGAGCGCTGCGAGCAACGCTGCTTCGCTGCGAATACGACTGAGGTTGTGACCTTCGAAGATCTTGAGCGCGACCGGCTGGTTGGTGGTCACGTGCCGCGCGCGAAAGACGGTGCCCATGGCCCCCGAACCGATGCACTCCTCGAGCTCGAAGGGGCCGACGCGGTCCACTTTCACTTGACCCTCGTCGGTCCACCGCCCTCGCCGTCTTCGGCCAGCGCGCGATGCTTGGCGATCACCTCCGGCGCGGCCTGGCCCGTCGACTCGAGCCAGTCGGCCGCGAGCCTATGCGCGGCTCGCCGATCCTCAGTGCACAGCGTGCCGTAGCTGGCTTCGCGCAACAGCGATTGACGGAAGCAGAACTGCAATTCGCCCGCATAGAGCGACTTCGGCTCTTCGCGGAAGAAGTCCCGCGTGACCAGCCCTCGGATGCGCAGCTCGATCGCGTCGGGTCCAAGCTCGGGCAAGAGCGAGGCCACCGCGCTCGACCAAAAGTCCTCGCCGAAGACGCTCGCAGCGCGCATCAAACGTCGATCTTCGGCGGCCAGGGTCGACAGGCGCGCCTCGACCAAAGCGAGCACGCTGTCCGGGAAGGAGAGGTTGCCGGCGCGCACCGCTTTGGTGATTTCTTCGACTCGAAACGGGTTGCCCTCGGAGCCTTCGACGATGCGCTCGGCCAGCTCGCTGGGCACCTCGCCCAGGATCTTGCGCACCAGCTTCTCGACCGCGGTGCGCGAAAGGGGCATCAACGAGAAGTCGAGCACGCCGACGTCGCGCCATAGCTGCGGAAAGCCGCCGCGCGTCTCCGGTCGCAGCGTCCCTACGAGCAACAGCGGTCGCTCGGGGTTCCTACGCACCAGTTCTTCGGCCAGCTCGACGCTCGCGCGATCACCGAAGCCGAGGTCCTCCACGAACAGCAGCACAGGACGCCGCGCGAGCTCAGCCTCCACCCATCCGACTACAGCGGCGCGCTTCTGCTCGAGGCTCGCCTTTGGGTCGACGTCCGCGCGCACCACGAGATTGGCCAGCAGCGAGAGCGGTGCGCCAACCCCGAGCGCCGCGCCTTTGCACGCGATCAAGCTCAGGTTAGGGAAACGCTGCTTCAGCGCAGCGAACCACTCTTCGGCCAGGCGCGTCTTACCGATGCCTTGCGGCCCCTCGAGGATCACCGCGCGAGCCACCGGATCTTCGAAGCACTCATTGGCCAGCGTCTCCAATAGTGCAAGCTCGCGTTGCCTGCCTTCGAAGGCGCGTTTTGATGGCGGGTCCAACGTCATCGCCGTTTCTGAAGGCCGCACGACGAAGAAGCCGCGGCTCGAGGGCACCACCGAGAACACGCCGGAGACCAGGCTGGCGGTGGTCTCGTCCACTGTCACGCGCGGCGCTCCGCTGTGTGCCGCGGCTTCGCGCAGTGGCAAAAGCGCGCGGTCGCTCAGGTTGCGCAGATCCTCGCGGCCTGGTTGTGCGCGCGCGGTGACGACCACTACCTTCACCGCCGGCACGCGCTCGGCCAAGCCGAGTGCGCAGGCCACCGCTTGCGTGGCGAGGTCGCTCGCAGGCGTTGCACCGGCGAAAGAGATCGCCACCAAGGTTGGTCCGAGCACGATCGGCTCGCGGCCAAAGCCGCTCACCCACTGCACGATCACGTCGGTCAACTGGAAGCTCGGCCCGAGCACGGTGGCCTCATCGGCGTTGCTTGCCTGCGGCTGTTCGGCGCCGCCGTCGAACTTGACGAACGCTGCCGAAGCGAAGCGTTGTTCACCGTCGCCCACGCTCGCGATCGGCGTGAAGCGGAGGCTCAGACGATCGCCGAGCGCGTAGGCGCAAGCGCGCAACAACGTCGCTGCGGCGTCACCGGAGGCGGGCCGCTGGCTTGGGTCTTTGGACATCAGGATGGCGCAGGTCTCTTCGAGTTCTGGGGGCACGTCTTGAAAGACGCGCGAGAGCCGCGGAGGATCTTCAGTCACGACGCGTGTCAACGCTGCGAAGGCGCTCTCTGCGGCGTACGGGTTCCTTCCGGTCACACAAGCGAACAACACGCAGCCCAACGAAAAGATGTCAGCGCGAGCATCGACGCGATCGGCCGAGCGAACTTGTTCCGGCGCCATGAAGCCCGGCGTACCAACAGCGGTACCGGCTTGCGTGAGCGAGCGCGTAGCAGCGTCCACCCGCGCAATGCCGAAATCGGTGAGCCGCGGTTTGCGTACGTCGCCGTCGCTGAGCATCACGTTCTTCGGCTTGATGTCGCGGTGCACGATGCCTTTGCCGTGCGCTTCACCCAACGCTTCAGCGATGGTGGTGCACAACGTCAGCGCGGATTCCAAGCTCATCGGCCCGCGCGCGATCTCCTCTGCTAGGTCGCAACCGGAGACCCATTCCATCGCCAAGTAAGGCTTGTTACCGTGATGTCCGGCATCGACGAAGCGCACCGTGGCGGGATGGGTGAGTTCACTCAAAAGGCGTGTCTCCCGAGCGAAGCGTTCGGCAAACCGTGGATCATCGGCGACCGTTTTGAGCGCGACGAAGGCGCCGGTCTCGAGATCATACGCCCGGTACACGGTGCCCATTCCGCCATGCGTGGCGAACGGCTCGACGCGAAAGCGCCCTCTTACGATCGTTCCCGGTTCCAAGTCAGCCCGAGTTTACTCCGGACTTGCACCTAGCCGGCGCTAGAACGCTCCGTCCTAAAGGCGTGCAGAGTCACGGTCAATAGGCAGTGGTAGCCACCCGAACGGCGTCGGCTCCGGCTCCGGAGAGCTTCTCTTCCATGTGCTCGTAGCCGCGATCGAGATGGTAGACGCGCAGCACCTCGGTCTCGTCGCGAGCGACCAAACCAGCGATCACCAGCGAGGCGCTGGCGCGCAAGTCGGTCGCCATCACCTGCGCACCCTCGAGCTGACGCGGACCACGAATCACAGCGCTGCTGCCATCCGTCTCGATGTCGGCGCCCATGCGCGCGAGCTCCGGGACGTGCATGAAGCGGTTCTCGAAGATCGTCTCGTGAATGGTGCTTTCACCTTCCGCGAGGCAGGACAAAACCATGATCTGCGCCTGCATGTCGGTGGGGAAGCCGGGGTGCGGCATGGTCTCGATGCGGATCGGCTTGAGCGGCCCGTTGCGTTGAATGCGCGCCGCCGTTCCTTCGCGTGTGATCTCCACGCCCATGCGCTTGAGCACCTCTATCGTCGAGGCCATGTCTTCGAGCGGCGCGTTCTCGAGCAGCACGTTGCCGCCGGTGGCTGCGGCAGCGACCATGTACGTCCCAGCCTCGATGCGGTCGGCGATGATCGCATGATCGAAGGGCGCGAGCTCATCCCGTCCTTCAATCTCCATCACATCGGTGCCAGCGCCGGTGACGATCGCCCCCATCTTGTTGAGCACGCGGCCGAGCTCCTCGACCTCCGGCTCCTTGGCTGCGTTGACTAGCCGGGTTTTGCCCTTGGCTAGCGCTGCCGCCATCATCAGGTTCTCGGTGCCGGTGACCGTCGGCATATCGAAGACGATCTCCGCTCCGCGCAGACGCGAGCTTTTGGCGACGATGTAACCGCGCTCGAGCGAGATGGTTGCTCCGAGCTTCTCAAGGCCCTTGAGGTGCTGATCCACCGGCCGGGAGCCGATTTGACAGCCGCCTGGGAGGGAGACCTGTGCGCGGCCGTTGCGGGCGAGCAGCGGGCCCAGCACCATCACGCTCGCGCGCATTTGTTTCACCAGCTCGTAAGGGGCGATCGGCCTGTCTGTGCCGAAGCCCTTCACGGTTACCACCGGCGGTGCCGAATTGACCTCCCGGCCGAGAAACCGCAGCAACGCCGACGTTGTCTCGATGTCGCGGAGGGCCGGCACGTTGCGCAACAAGCTCTCGCCGTCGGAAAGCAACGTCGCACAAAGGATGGGAAGCGCCGCGTTTTTTGCGCCGCTGATCTTAATGGTGCCTTCGAGCCGTTTGCCGCCTCGGATCCTGATGGACTCCATGGCGTTCGCTTATGTCACAAGAGTCCGCAATCCGCCTAGCAGTGTGATGAAAATGGCACAACGCCGCGGCGCCGTCGGTTCTGGCCTGTACCAACCGACCGCGGCGCCACGAGCTTCGTCCAAACATCGGCGATCACGACCACCATGTTTTGGCCGTAAATGACTGAACTGCTCTTTCTCGGTCCGTGATCGGTATTGTCGAGACGAACTCGCTCTAGCCGGGGGACAGTCCCCACTTGTGGAAGAGAATGCTGCTCACAACAATCCAGGCTGTCCCCTGATGTACTCTCGTTCTCGGACAGAGTGCTGAACGCTGGCGAGATGGCATACGGCGTTGCGACGAGCCCAGATTGCGGAACCGCTGATCCCTGCGAGCTTCGGCAATGGTCCTTCATTGGGGTCCCTTGTTTCCTCCGCGGGCCACGAGAGAAACACGTCGTTTCGCATAAGGTTGTTGGCGCTCGATGGGGGCTCGATCCTCTTCACATCGAGATAGTGAAGATCTCCTTTGAAGCCGTCACCCATCCACCGAAGGCGCGCATGGGGCCACCCACAGACCACGGCATCGGTCAGAGGCCCATTCTCGACGTCGTGATCGGTCAGAACCCGCCAGCCTCCCGTCGTGACGTCGTTGATCGTCTCGGGATTGATCAGCTCGAAAACGGCGACGTCCCCCTTGGGCGCCGAAACGACGCGTCCACCGCCGATCTGTTCCAGTCGCGTCGGACTGGCGATACCGGGAATCGAACTACTTGGGGCTTAGTGAAGTCCTCCAGCACGTGATTAGCAGTGATGAGGAAGTGCTTCCCTTGTCGTTGGAAGAAGAACCCCGACGAGATGCAATGCAGGGGCTTGCCTTGATCCTCTAAGATTGGAACAACGACCTGTCGAGGTCCCTAAGATGGACCCCGCTCGGGGTCGGTCGATGGCTCAGCTCGGAGTTCAGAACCGTCCTTGGGTCCGTAAGCCACTGCTTGTACTCGTCCGTGTTCAATTCTCGATCTCCTCGTTGGCCTGCACAAAGGTGCTCAGTGGAACCTTGGCGAGGCCGAACGAAAGCGCGGTGACGAATCTCATCGTCGGGATGAGGCATCTTGGGAGGGTGAGCTCTTGCATGTGCTGTCTTCGCTCGAGCGGCGCTCGGCGCGCTGGGATAGCGATCCAGACGGCGCGCGTGCAGCGCTGTCAGCGGCGATCTCGCTGGTGTTGCGGCTGCTCGGGCGGGATCCGGATCCGGCCAAGAGTCGTGAGCACGTGCGGCTCGCGCTGCTCGCTGAGAGGCGGCTGATGGCTGGGCAGTCGGCCGAATTAGGCGCGCTGCTCGAGGACGTCCTTGAGCCGCCGATCGAGCGGGTGGGAGCGCTGGAGACCGACGCCTTCCTATCGAAGAAGGCGCGCAAAGATCTGGCGGCGGGGCTCAATACCTTGCTCGCGTCTCCGAGCTTCGCGAGCTGGCGTCAGGGGGAGACGCTCGAC
>CAITIQ010000386.1 GCA_903892415.1 uncultured delta proteobacterium
TGCGGCCTTGCTCTGCAGCGCCTGCAGTTGGCTTTCGGCGTCCCCATATGAATACGCCGCCTACCGCAGGACCCGCGCGCAGCCGACGCTCGAGGAGCGTATGAGCGCTGCCACTCAATATCTCGAGCAATACCCGAAGGGTGTTTATGCCGACGAGGTTCGGGCGGCGCTGAACTCGGCGGAACCGCTGTTCTACAAATCGCGCCAGACCAGCCAGCAGGGCCTGGAGGCCTACCTGGCCGCGATGCCACAGGGGCCTCACGCACCAGAGGTTCGTTCGCGATTGCAGGCGATCGAGGAGTTGTCCTCCCGACCGGACTCGTTGACCTCCGCAGCGCGAAGCACCGAGGACCGTCTTCGGAAGGCTCAAGGCGAGCGCGAGATCGCGAGGCAAGAAGTTGCGTTTTACGTCGACCTGCTGCTCGACCCTGCGCTTTATCAGTCGCCGGTCTCGGAGGGCCCAGCCGAGTTTGTCACGACGTACTCGCTTGCCCTTCCCGCGCCGCGTTGCACGACCTCGGAAACCAGCCGCGTGTGCACAAAGGACCTCGAATTCGGCTTTCAAGTGCCGACGACTAGTGGCCTCGTCGAGCGGACGCTGGTGATGTCGGTGGTGCTCGAGGAGGATCTCTTCGGCCGTCCTCTCCGAGCGAGAGTGGAAGGGGAGGAGCTGTTCCTGCGTCTCGAGGAGACGTTTGCGAAGCGGCCGCTCGACGGTCAACGCGCAGAAGACCGCGCCCTCGCCCATACACGAGCCGTCGAACTCAATGAAGGAGCGTTCGGCGCCAAGGTCAGCATGGACGCGAGCTGCAGGCGCTCAGCCGCGGCGCCGGTGCTCAGCGAGTTCGGCTGCGGCGGGCTGACGCTGAAGGCGGTCGTCGCCGTAGAGCCGGGCGGGCTCGACCGATTCGAGATCGAACCCCAGCCAAGCCCAACCGGCGTGCCCGCGCCTTAGCAGGGCTTGCCCTTCCGACGGTTCTTGAGATTCTCGGTCCGCTTGGGGCAAATCTCCTTCACCGGCTTGAGTGCCTCGGTCATCGCGCTGCGCAGCTCGTTGAGCTTCTCCTTGTCCTTGCGCGCCAAATCCGTTTCTTCCTTCGGGTCGCTGGCTAGGTCGAAGAGCTGATAGCCGTCGCCATCCCCGAGCTCGATCAACTTGAAGGTGCCACGTTGAAAGGTGCGGCGTCGGTCGTTGTCGCTCGAGCGAGCGAGATCCGTGATCACGTCGCGATCCGGTTGATCCTCCCCGCGTAGCTCGGGCCATAAAGACTGACCGTGGAACGACGGATCCATCGGAACGCCGAAGGTGTCGAGGATGGTCGGGCATAGGTCGATCATGCTGCGCAGCTTATTCACTTGCCGCGGCTTGATGCCCGGCGCTCGCACCAGCAGCGGGACATGCGTGAGCACCTGCCAAAGCTCGAAACCGTGACGGGTCATCTTGTGCTCGCCAAAGGCTTCGCCGTGGTCTGCGGTCAGCACCACCATCGTGTTCTTGCCCCAGGGAGCCGCATCGACGAAGTCGAAGATCTTCTTGAGGTGCTGATCCACGAAGTGGAGCTCTCCGTCGTACAGGTTCTTCTGGCCTTTGCCGAAGCTCTTGCCCTCCTTGTGCTCCTTGTAGACGTCGTGGGCGTCCATCAAGTGATACCAGGCAAAGAAGGGCTGCTTGCCGGTCGCCGGATCTGAAAGCTGGCGCAAGATGAGTTCGGTGTGCGCGGGGCTGGTGATGCTCTCGTCAGTGGTGTTGTTCTTTTTGATGCCAGGCACCATCTCGTAGGCGTCGAAGCCTTGCTGAAAGCCGGCTTTGCCAAAGTAGAAGTGCGCATGCCCGCTCATCGTTCGCACGCTGGCCTTCTGCAGGAGCTCGGGGAAGAGCAGCTCGTCGTCAGGGTAAGCGCCGAAGAAGCTACCGCTCCGCTTGAGTTCGCTCGGGTAGCGGCAACCAAGGTAGCCGCCGATGGTTTGTGAGGTGAACGAGCTGAGCGAACGAAAGTTGGAATAGGCGACGGCTTGTTTCGCGAACGCGTTGAGGTTCGGCATGACCTCGGGGTCGTGGCCGCCCATCGCGGTGTGGTCGGCGCGCAAAGCGTCGATGCTGAGCACGAGTACGTTGAGCTTCTCGGTCGCGGGAGCGGCGGGCGCTGTGCTCGACGCTGTTGGCGACGCAGAGCCAGCCCCTGGAACGAGACTCGGCGCCGGGGCCGGAGCCGATAATGCCGGGGCGCTCGAGGACGGCCCGGATGAAGGCGCCGGGCCGGGCTCGGCTCCACAACCGAAGGTCAGCAGGGCCAGGAGGCTTGTAAACGTAGCTTTGCGGCTGAGAAGCGTACTCATCGCGCGCATGCTTAGCCCGAAAGTCCAGCATCGTCGAAAAAACTACGCGGCGAGGGGTGGGTGAGGCTTGCAAGTCGCAATACTTTACGTCGACTCGCTAACGACTAAAGTGCGCGCATGGTCAACTTCAAGTCGCTCGGACGCTGCTTCTTTGCTCTCGCTTTGTTTGCTCTTCCCGCCTGCGGGGGCGCCACGTTCGCGATGGTTCCCGATCGTGAAGCGGTCTTTGCAAAGGGTGAGGTTTCGGTGAACTCGGTTTCCGATGACGGAAATGGCTCGTACGTGGTCAAGGTGGACCATCTGGGTGACCCCGCAAAGCTCAACTCCTCCGCGACCGTGTACGTGGTTTGGGTGATGCCGAAGGGCAAGGAAGACGCAAACATCCAGAACATGGGCGCCATCAAGGTGGATTCCGACTACTCCGGTGAGCACGCCTTCAACACCACCTTCAAGGCTTTTGAGGTCACGATCACGCCGGAGCCCAGCGCCGACGTGACCAAGCCTTCTGGGCGGGACGTGCTCAAGACCAACGTCGCCGTCGACTGAGGCCCCATCGGCCCGACGTGAAACCAATTCCCATGGCGCGCTTTGTGAACTAAGCCAGAGAAGCCATGTCTGAAAAGGTTCCGATGACCAAGGAGGGGCAAGCTCGCCTCCGCGAAGAGCTCAAAAAGCTCCGCGAAACCGAGCTGCCCCAGGTGATTAAAGACATCGCCACTGCGCGTGAGCATGGGGACCTCAAGGAGAACGCCGAGTATCACGCGGCGCGAGAACGCCAGGGCATGATCGTCGCTCGGATCTCGCACATCGAGGGAAGCCTCAACCGTGCCGAGGTGATCGACCCTTCCAAGATCAAGAGTTCGAAGGTTCAGTTCGGTGCACAGTTGGTCTTGTCGAACGTCGATACGGGCGACGAGATCAAATACCAAATCGTAGGCCCCGACGAGTCGAACCTCGACGAAGGCAGGATTTCGGTCGCGTCGCCGCTGGCCAAGGCGCTTTTGGGCCACGTCGTCGGGGATGAGGTGACGGTTAAGTTGCCGGTGGGCTCGCGCAACTACGAGATTCTCGACATTCGCTTCGGTTGAGCGTCACCGTGAGCCTGGGTGAAGCCTCGGCGCACGACTCATCATTCCGCCGCAATCTGCCGCTGCCCGGTGAAGGTGCAGCGGCGGTTTTGTTTGTCGGGGCCAGCGCCTGGCTGCTGCGCGGCGGTAGCGCGTTCGAATTGGCCTTGATGGCGATCGTCGCGCCCGGACTGGGCCTAATCGGGGTGGTGGCTGGTCGAGCGCTCTTGGCGCTTTGGTCTGGTTCTTTGCGGTCCGATCACGGCCTTGCTGGCGCCGCGCTCTGCGTTGGCGTCGCGCTGATGCTGCTACCGCCGGAGTTCAACGGTGAATTGGCAGCAGCGTTTGGGGCTGCGGTTGCAGCCCTCGCCCTCGAAGCGGCGTTGCGAGCCTTCGGGCGAACGAGTCCGCAGTGGGTCGGCCGCGTGCGGCTTGCCGGCGCCGTGTTCGGCTTGAGTAGCTTTGGGGTAGCGGCTTGGAGCATCGCCGGTACAGACGCGAGAGTGCCGCGAACTTCGCTTGCGCTGATCGGCGCGCGCGTCGTGGAGTTTGTCGACCCGCGTCCTCCTCCGACTCCGCCGCCCGCCGAGCCCAGCCTACCACCTCCGTTGAGGCTCTCTTCCGATTGGAACGTGCTCGTTGTGACGGCCGACCAAGTCCGCTGGGATTCGCTCGGCGTGCACGGCAATAGAGCCGCGCAAACCCCGGTTCTCGACCAGCTCGCAAAGACGGGAGTGGACTTCCAGTTCGCGTACACGGCCTCGACTGACGAGCTGCAAGCGGTGCTTTCGCTCGCTACGAGCATCCACGTGGGAGAATGGATTGAGGCGGAGAGAATGAACGACCTCGCGACGATCGGCGACGCGTTCCGAGTTGGCCGCCGACGTTCGCGCTTCTTCAGCAGCCCTGCGCTTCCCAGTTCGGGACTGGCGGTGGCGGAACGCATGTTCGCCGAAGCCCCCAAGGAGCTAACGGAGTCCGAACTTTTGTCGTGGGTCGCTCGGAACGGCGAGCCTCTTCCCGCTCCGAGCCCGCACACGGCGAGCGCGCTGGGGGAGTTTACCTGGGTGCACTTCCGAGCGCCTGACCTTACGCCCCTCAACGGAGCTGCCGGCTCGGCTGCACAACGGCAGGCAACGTGGTCCACTGAAGTGGATCGTCGCGTGGGCGCCGTGGTGGCCGCTGCGCGAGAGCGCGCGCCAAAAACCATGGTGGTGTTTGCCGCTACCTCGGGCGCTGGCTTCGGTGACCGCCGGCGCGTCTACGGTGAAAGCACCGTCTACGAAGAGCTCATTCGCGTGCCGCTGATCCTGCACACGGGCGAGCTTGGACCGCCTGCATTGCAAGTCAGCCAGCCGACCCAGCTTGTATCGCTAGTTGATGTGGCGCCGACACTTCTCTTGTTGCTCGGCCCACCGAAGCTCGGGGATGAGCAGGGCGATGCGCTGCTCGACGTGCTCTCGGGCGAGCCGGGCTCAGCGCGGAGCTTCCTTGCGAGGAGTGCCTCGATGTCGGTGTACGGAGAGGGGTCGCTGCGCTTGGTTTGCTCGCGCAACGTCAATTGCAGTCTCTTCGACCTTGAAGCAGATCCGGGCCAGAAACAGGACATTGGACGCGTGCGGACGGCCGATCGCACGCGCATGCTCGCGGCGATGGCGACGAAGCGAGCCAAGGTCTTGGCGTCTGCGAAAGGGGAGGCCAACACGGCCCTCCATGAGTCCGCGTTGCGATCTCGGATGGGTATCCCGGGAGCTCTCGAGGAAGTGTGCGCGAGCCTCGAGAGTGCCGACGCTACCACGCGCAAAAACGCAGCCCGCGAGCTGTTTGACCTTCGTGACAAGGGGGCGCTCAAGGCTTTGCGCGCGGCGATCGAGCGAGAGAACGATGCGGACGTCAGAGCGGCGCTCTCGCTAGCGCTGGTCCGTCTCGGGGACGGGGCCCCGCTGGTAACGGAGCTGCTTGGCGATCCCAACAGCGACAACGCGCGACTGGCCGCGCTCGCCCTTGCAGAGAGCGGCGACAACCGGGGTGGGGACGTGCTGCTCGGATTTTGGCGAGCCGCCTTTACGCGAAAAATCGGCGGCATTCGCCGTCTCGACAAAGAAGTGATGAGCGTGGAGCGGGCGAGGGAAGTAGCGCTCGCCCTCGGAAATCTAGGTCGCCAGGAGGTTGTTGGGGAACTGATCGTCGCTCTCCGTGATCCTCGGCTTACGGTTGCTGTCTCGCGTGCACTCGCCGCGACCGGGGAGGACGCCGCACGGCCTGCGCTGGCCAACGCGTTGCGTTCGGCCGAGGGAGACGCGGTGGATGCGGTCGCCGAGTCGTTGCTCAGGCTCGGCGGTGGCCCAGAGATGGCTGCGCCCATCATCGAGCTACTCGGCCGCGCGAAGCCGGCGCCAGAGGCGCTCTCCTATGCGATGAAGGCGAAGGTCATGCGGTTTGTTGGGGGGCCGACGCGAGACGCTGAAAGCAAGCGGCTGCAACGGTTTGCCACCAGCGGGGTGCTGGTGGACTTCGTAGTGCCGAAAGCGCCCAAGGGCACGCGAACCCGCGGCCGCGTGAGAGTCGTTTGCCGAGTTGGCGCAGAGGAGGGGGGGGAGCTGCGGCTGGGCAAGCGTGAGGACCTGCCGCTGCAATCGGAAAAGAAGTCAGCGATCCCTTCGACCAGGCCGCAGCTCGACGAAAGCGCGAGCGTCACGCTTGTGGTTCCAAGCGGGGAGGGCGCTACTCAGGTGTTCGCCGAGTTGCCCACCGAGATGGGTGCCGAGCCAGGGGACCAGGTTTCCTTCGTGGTGTACGCAACCCAGGGAGTGAAGGTCCAAGCCTGCGCCCTGGTCCCGGTGCTCGATACCGCGGAATGACCCAGTCGCTACACAAACCCGCTGACAACGGTAGCGCGCCGAGCAAAGCGTGTACTAGAGTCCCGCCGTGGCTGCGGATAAAGGCAAGAAGAAGAGTGATGTCGACGACGAGCGAGACGACGATGAGGATGCACCGCCGAGTGCAGACCCGAAAGCGTCTGGCTCCGCAGCCGCCAAGACGCGCCGGCACGAGTCAACCGAGGGCGTAGCGCGCGCGCTCGGCGTCGAAGACGACGAGGACGAAGCAGAGGGCGAGGACGGCGATGAAGCGGAGGGCGAGGGCGAGGCTGAAGAGGCTTCTGCTGCTGCTCCGGCGAATCGAGCGGCTCGTCGCAAGCAGCAAGCACTTGCACGGCGCAACGCACGTCGCGGCATTCCGGCCGACGACGACGATGAAGCAGCGACTGAAGCCAAGGCTGAAGAAGCCTCCGAGGACGACGACGCTGGCGACGAGTCCGCCGCCGAAGGCGATGAAGCAGAGGAAGAGGATGACGCAAAGCCGAAGCAGGCCGCGCGCGCCAAGGCTCCACTGCCCAAAGACAAGAACGCCCGCGCAAAAGAGCTGCTGCGCCGCAGGCGCGAGTCTCTCGAAAAGAAGGCGGACATCGGGCTCACGGCCGGCGAGGTCGTCTCGGATCAGTTGGCACGCGCAGCAGCTGGTACCGGGCGCTGGTTCACGCGGCACTTTCGTAAGATCGTGGCCGGCTTGCTAATCACCGCTGGCGGCGCCGCTGCCTTCATCATCTACAGCAACCGAAAAGCGGCTGAGTCGGGCGCAGCCTCCGACGAGCTCTTGAAGTCGGTCAACGCCGAGTCGGCGCTCGTGTTTGAAGGGGAGACAAAAGATACTCGCCGCGAGGATGAAAAAGCTCGCGACCCGCGACCCGTCTTCACCAGCCAGGCTGCTCGCAACGAAACGTTGATGGCCGGTTACACGAAGATCGCCGAGCAGCAGAAAGACACCGGGCTCGGAACGCTCGGCGTTCTCGGTCAGGCCGGTGGACACCTTCAGCAAGGCCAGTGGGATGACGCCATTGCCAAGTACGATGCGGTACTCAAGAGCCCGCTCTCAAAGGCGGACCTGGACGTTCGTGCGCGAGCGACCGAAGGCAAAGGCTTCGCGCTCGAGGGCAAAAAAGAGTGGGACGCGGCGCTGGCGCAGTTCGTCGAGTTCGAGAACGTGGACAAGGCGTTCGCCGATCTCGCCAAGTACCACCAAGCTCGGATTCACGCAGCCAAGGGCGACAACGAGAAGGCCAAAGAGCTGCTGGTCGCCCTCGAGAAGAAGCTTCAAATCCCGACCAAAGAGGGCTTGAAGCAACAGCATCTGCGCACCATCGCCAACGAGGCCCTGCGAGCGATTGACCCGCAATCCGCGCAGAAGAAGTCGCCCTTTGGCGGCATCGACGGTCGCCCCAGCGACGAAGAGATTCGCAAGATCTTGGAGCAGCAGATGAAGGCCCAAGACGAGCACGGAGAAGAGTGACGTTGACGCTCTCTCGTCGCAGCTGGTTGAAACTTGGTGTCCATTCCGGCGCTGTGGCGCTCGGCGCGCCGCTTTTAGCGGGGTGTGAGTCGCTTCAGGGCCTGGCACTTCCTGAGGTGCCTGTTTGGGTGCATCGACCAGGCGGCGTCCTTTCGATCGCGTTTCGACGTCAGCTCACCGACAAGAACGCCATTGAAGACCAGCCGTACGAGCGCGGTCGCCCTGCGATTGACTCGCAGAACCTGCGGGTATTCGTGCCTTCACAGGACGGCGGTTTGTACGCGGTGGACGCGCGCAGCGGCGACGTGCTTTGGCGTTTTGGCACGATGGCGCCGGTGCAGTGTGAGCCGCTGTTCGACGCCAGCGAAGACGTCGTCTACTTCGGCTCGAGCGACGGCGCGCTGTACAAGGTGCGCGCAAGCGATGGGCAGATGATCTTCCGCTTCTCGTCGAACGGCGAGGTGGCACGGAGGCCTGTGATCGACGGTGACGTGCTGTTCATGGTGAACGCCAATGACACGCTGCTCGCCATCAACAAGACCACCGGCAAGCTCAAGTACTACCAAAAACGTCAACCGGCCTTCGGCATCGAGATTGGCGCCATGGCGGGACCAGTCGTCGCAAATAAGAAGGTAATCACCGCCTTTAGCGACGGCGCCGTGATGGCGTATGCAACCTCCGACGGCGCCGAGGTTTGGCCGACGGTTGATCTCTCGGCGGACGCACAAGCGGCGGACGGGCAGCCGCCTCAATACCTCGACGCTGACACCACGCCGGTCGTGCTTTCGGTCAAGGGGGCGCAGGCCGTTGCGGTAGGCCACTACGAGGGTGGCGTTTACGCGCTCGACCTCGAAGGTGGGCGCATTCTTTGGAAGAACGCCGACGCCGTTGGCGTGACCAACCTGCTGCTATGGGATCAACCGGCTCACGCTGCGCGACCCAAAGCCAACGGTCAGGTTGGTCCGGACGCTCCACAAAGGCGCATTCTGATCGCTTCGTCCGGGCGCACGGGCCTCTGGGGGCTCGATCCTGACACCGGTGAGGCCCTTTGGCGTAGGAAGCTGCCTGAGGGTGGAATCAGCGCGCCGGTACCGGTCGCTGGAGCACTGTTGGTTTCGACCACTCGTTACGGCGTGTTCTTGGTCGAACCAACCCGTGGTGGCGTTATCGACGGCATCGAGCCCGGCAGCGAAATCGCGATGACTCCGGCCGCGTACGGTCGGCACGCCTTCGTGATGACCAACGGCGGAGAACTCTTGTCGATCGTGGTTCAGCCGCCGGTCACTCCGAAAAAGAAGAAGGCTTAGTAGACTCGCTCGCTGGCCGGGCGGGCTCGGTCGCTGGAGGTTCGGCTCATTGGCCGATTTAGGGCGGTTGGCCGTTTGAGGCAGGCAGAGTCCTGCCCCGCTTTCGTATCGGACGATGTCGCATAAGAAAGATTATGTTAACTTCCGCCAGAGTAATTTCTGGCCGGGCCGAAGCACCGGTCGGTCCTCGGTATCCAGCTTGGATTCGCGCCATTCACGGAGTTTCTGCGGAGCTTCCTCCACCCGGTATTCGGTGAACCCGAGCGCCCCGTAGAACGCGGTTGCCCAGCTCGCTTGCTCAAAGACCTTGAGCACGACCTCGCTAAAGCCGAGATGCGCCAATTCCGACACCGCTCGGTCCATAAGCCGTCGCCCGATCCCCCAACGCTGAAACTCTGGATGAACGCTTACGTCTTCGACGAAGCCGACCCCGGGCTCTTCGTCGTGGTACGCGATAAAGCCAGCAACAGCGCCGTCTGCCTCGGCCACCCACACGGCGTTGGTTTTTGGCAGCCGATAAAAGTCGCCGTGTGTCCGTGCTGGCACCTCAGCTGCGTCGAACCCAAGGTCCCAATAAAGCGCTGAACATGCGTGATCCAGCTTCACCAGCTCGGGCACATGGACTTCCTGCAACTTCTCGAGCCGCACACGCTGCGGCGGTTCGCGCTGCTCACTTTCACTCATTCCGTCCTCGTTGCGCTGAGGGCAATTTCAGCGCGGTTTAGCGGTCAAAAGATCGAAAAGAGAGCTGCTCGAGATGGCGTCGGTCGGCACCAGGATCGCTCCCACGCGACCAGCCGGCGTTGGCTCGCCCGGTGCCAGCAGCTTCACTTCAAGCCCGCCATTCGACGTGCGCCCGAGCGCGATTCGATAAGCGGCCAACGAACGCAAAGCTTCACTCGGTGGCCTTTCGGTTGCGGGCCGGTCGCGAACGAGCTCGCTGGTTGGGGTGGTCTCCAGCGCCGCCAGTTCATCTTTGCGTTCGTTCGCGTCAGATGGCGCCAGGGCGTGCTCGGCCTCCGTCTTTTCGGCCGCGTTTGCCTGCAAGACGATGTTTGACTCGAGGCCGGAAAGCACGTTGGTCTGCTCATCCAAATCATAGGAGATACCAACCAAGGTCGCATGTTGCTCGAGTGTGCCCTCGTCCTCGAAGCGATGCCCGCCGGGCGGTTCAGCTCCGCGCGAATCGAGCTCGACGATTGCAACGTTACCGGCGGGAATCCCGGGAATCGGCTGGAAAGGAGCCACTACGCGCGTCGCTGCGACATCGCTCGGTTCAATCTGAAGCTTGGCCGTGGACTTGCGCCCCGATTGGGTGGCGCGACGTTTTGCCTTGGGCTGGGCTTGTTCCAGCGCCGGTCCCACGCCAGGGTCTGTCGCGCGCTCGTTGGAAACCGCGACTGGTTTTGATGACCGTGCAGTCTTGCGTAGCGACGCCTGGTCATCCAATTCTTCGTTGAAGTGGACGTTGCTGGCCAGCGTCTTCTTAGCCGGTACTGGGTCCATCTTGCGCAATGCGGCGTCGACGTCGGTAATGGGAACACGAGCGGTGGACTGCTCAGCTTGAAGCCACGGAGCACCACCAACGTTCGGATGCGGAACCGTTGGTGCGAACGCCTCACTCACTGGCGCGTGCCTCGGCTGGGGCTGAAATGGTCCTGGAGATGCGCCTTGTGGCGGTGGCGCCCATTCGGGTGGTGGGACCTGCCTCGACGTCGACGGGACGGGTTGTTGCACCATCGCCATGGTCTGCTTGACGGGCGGCGCGTGAACTCTCGCCGCCGGGAACGTTGGCTGCGCTTGTTGAGGCGCGTGCTGCGGCGGCGGCGGCGGAAACTGAGGTTGTTGCGCTTGCGGATGCAGCTGGGTTGTCGGCGGTGCTTGATGCGCGGCCTGTCGCACCAGGGGCGGCGGTCCGTTCGAGCGTGACGGATGGGGCGGCGGCGACGACGGGTGTCCCGCCGGCGGCGGCGATGATGCCGACCGCATCGCGACCGCGGGTGGCGGCGGCGTCGAGGCATGAGGTTGCGGAGGCGGAACAGAACGCGAGAGCGT
The DNA here is from genome assembly GCA_903892415.1 of uncultured delta proteobacterium. Taxonomy (GTDB): domain Bacteria; phylum Myxococcota_A; class Polyangia; order Polyangiales; family Polyangiaceae; genus Xiheicaenibacterium. The sequence continues at coordinate 11,114 of CAITIQ010000386.1, forward strand.
CGCCGTTGGTGCGGGCGGCGCTACCGACTCCGGGCGCTTTTGCAGGCCGTTGGCAAAGTCAGCTGCCGCCTTGAACAGCTCGAGGGAGCGATCATCGCGGTTGGCATCGGACGCCGTTTCCGCGGCGCGCCGCAACCACTTCAACGCCTCTTGCGGCTCTCCCCTCGCCCACAACGCTGACGCTGTAGAAAGCGCCCAATGAACGTCCTCGTCATCCTCCGTTCGGGGCTCCGGAATCGGCAGTGCGACGCTCATTTCTTGCGATGGTCCACGAACAGGCGCAGTTCGGCAAGCCCAACCAACGAACCGCAGCCGAAAGCGGTGCCCCAACCGAACCAGCCTTCATCGAGGCTGGTTGCGCTTCAGATCGCTTCAGGCTCGGGCGTACAAACCCCGAGGGCACACAGGGCGAGATCCACGTCGGGCTGGGCGCAGCTCACTTGGCGTGAACAGTAGTCGTCGTAGGCGCAGAGTTTGTGGCAACTCTCGCCTTTCCCGATCGAACCGGTGCGCGTCATGCACGCCCACGCACTGGTGAGCCACACAGCCTCGTGCACCTCGGTGTCGAACAGGCAGACTTCCTTGCGATCGATCTGATCGTAGGCGTAGACCGCGCAGGTATCGCCGCCCTTGAGACGCGCCGACTCGCTCTCCATCGTGTTCAGCAAGTACGTGAAGTCGCAAACGGCGGTGCGCGTCGACTCGCGGTTCACCCGGTTGTTGAGGTACTTGTCCTTCAGACCTTCCGAGCGAATCGAGCGCAACATGGTCATCACGGTCGTGTTGCCGCCCTCAGTCTTGGGGCCCTCGCGAAGAGCGCCCATCATGCGGTCCACCTTGCGCTTGTCCTCGATCGCGTTCTCGTGGCCGTAGCCGAGGCGAAGGAAGTCCTTCGGCGTGTCCACCTTGCAGATCTTGGCGTGCTCCCAAAGCTGCTCGTTGACGATCGGCGGGCGCTGGGTGAAGGCGCGCTTGCAAACGCCTACCATGCCGATCGGCACTGCCCCGTAACTCTTGTCGTCAGGCTGCCCAGGGCCCTCTTTGTGGAACTGCGTGGTCGCGCAACCAGCGACCCACGACAGAAAGAACGTGCAAGTCGCAAGCGCGCCCATCACGTACACGGCCCTGGGTTCCATCCGAATGACCTTCGATTTCATGTCGCCGAGGAACGGTAGCAAACCGAAACCCCGGCCACCAAGTTGTTGACGGGAGCGACTACGTTCCGAGCGTGGTTTGCTCTGCTAGATCGTCCACCACGGCCTTGAGACTGCCGGTCTCCTTGAAGACGCGCGTCTGACGGTCGGCGCTCGTCCCTTCGCGACAGATGGCGCGAATGCGGTCGAGCTCATCCTGCGTGTGGAAGATGTCAGCAGCCTCCGACACGAAATCGAGCAGCTCCTCGACCAGAATGCGCGTCGGTACGGCAGCTCGCTTACCGAAGTCGATCAGCTGGCCTTCCATGCCGTAGCGCACGGCTCGCCACTTGTTCTCTTCAATCAGCATGTGGTTGTACTCGCGCCAGCCCTGGTTGCGGCGATAGAGCAAGTAGAGCTTGCCCATAAGCGCCTGCACCAACGCAGCGATCGCCAGCGTGTCGTCAACGCGCGTGGTCATGTCGCAAATGCGAACCTCGACCGTGTCGAAGAAGGGGTGGCAACGTACGTCCCACCAAATCTTCTTGGCGTTATCGATGCAGCCGGTGCTGATCAGCAGGTCGACGAAAGACTCGAAGCTCTTGTAGCTCTCGAACTTGGCTGGGATGCCGGTTCGCGGGAAGCGCTTGAAGATTTCACTGCGTGTGCTCTTCAGGCCGGTGAGCCTGCCGATCCAAAACGGACTCGACGTGGATAGCGCCAGGATGTGCGGAAGGAAGTAGCGGACCTCGTTGGCCAGCGCCATTCCGACCTCTTTGTCCTTGATGCCTACATGGACGTGCAGGCCGAACACGAGGTTGCCTCGCGCGATGTCCTGCAGGTCCTCGACGACCGTGTGGTAACGCTCGCGATTGGTGATCTCTTGCGTCTTCCAGTCGCTGAAGGGGTGCGTTCCCGCAGCGACGATGCGCATGCCGCCTTTGCGCGCCAGCTGTGAGAGGCTGCCGCGTAACTCGGTGATCTCCTCGCGTGCTTGCTTCAGATCCCGACAGATTCCGGTCCCCGTCTCAACCACCGACTGGTGCATCTCCGGACGCACTCGCTCTCGCAGGATGCTGCCCTCCGGTGTCTCGTCGAGGATTTGGCTCACGTAAGAGTGGAGCTCCCTCGTCTCGCCGTGGACGATCTGAAACTCTTCCTCGATGCCGAGCGTGAACTGCCCGTCCAAAAGCCCTTGAACGTCGGTCATGGTCTACTCCCCTCCCCGTTCCAACGACTCACTTCGGGTCTCCGATTGGGTGCGGCTGCGGACCAGCGTATTGCGCCCAACGGTAAGTGTCGGTCATGGTCTTCGTCTTGTCTTTGGCGAGCCCAACTGAGAACTCCACCATCCAGTCAACCACGATGTTGAAGTACTTCTCCTGGATGCTCCAGATGTCCATGTCGGGAGCGGGGTTGGTGAAGTCGATGGCGTACGGGATGCCGTCTTTGACCGCGAACTCGACGGAGTTCATGTCGTAGCCGAGGATCTTGTTGACCTTGACCGAGTCCTCCATGATCCGCTCGTACACGGCCTTGTCGATCCAATCGTTGTTGTCGTTCACGATGTAAGCGCGACGAGCCGGGCTGTACTGAATCGGCAAGATGCGGTCCTTACCGATGCAGATGCAACGGACGTACTCCTCGAAGTCGATGAATTCTTGGAGCACCATCACGTTGGTCGACGAGGCGTCGTAGGCGCGCAGCAGCTCGCTCGGGCTCTTCACCACGCTCACGTCGCGCCACCCGCCGCCGTCAGCCGGCTTCAGGATCGCCGGGAAGCCAACGTACGCAACGATCGCCTCCCAGTTGAGGGGGTACTCGAGGTTGCGCAAGCTGCGCTTCTTATCGATGGCGGCGACGTAGTCCTTCTGCGGGAGCATCACCGTTCGCGGGACCGCGACACCGGCACGCTGCACCAGCGAGTAGCCAAAGAACTTGTCGTCCGCGCTCCACCACAGCGGATCATTGACGACGTAGGTGCCGGCCAAAGCCGCCGCCTTGAGGTGGAACCGGTAGTGCTTCACTTCCTGACTGATGCGGTCGATCAGCACCCGATAGGGAGAAGTGAAGCGCTCAGCGGTGCCGCCGAGCTTTGCAAAGTCAGCTTCGATCCCGGGCACCTTGTTGCACCGAGCAAGAAACTCGTTCGGAAACGATTCTTCCCATCCACACAACAGCCCGATTCGCTCCGCCATGACACACCCCTTTAAGGTTCCGCCGAAGGCGGACTAGAACACAGAATGACTCGGGCCCTCTTCTACAAGAACGGCTGCAGGCCCCCGTTGGACCATCAACTCGGCACGAGTCATTTGGGGTCGTTCGTATCTCAAAGCGTCGCGAACGGAAAGCTCTCTCCTTAATTCTCTGAGAGAATCCAGGCGGTTCGGGCGGGGATGGTGGCCTTCGGACCGGCGACCGGAGCACCAGTCAAAGCATCCGAGGAGTCGGCCGGGAGGTTGTCCACTTCGGCCGGGAGATCTCCGCGGTTGAGCACGATGACGGTGCTCTTCGCCCCCTGGGTCATCCGATAAGCGTACACGTCGTTCCCGACGAATACCGTCGACCGCTTGCCCGCCCACAGCTCAGTGCGCTCCTTGCGGATGGCGCCAAGCTTCTTGATTTGCTCGTTCAGCCACTGTTGGTGGGTGTTGGTGCCCTCCCACTGCATGAAGCGACGATTGTCTGGATCCCCTGACCCTGCCAAGCCGATCTCGTCACCATAATAAACGAGCGGTACGCCAGGCGTCGTGAAGATGAAGGTGAATCCCAGGCTGAGGCGCTCGTAGGGAGAGCGGTTGGGAGGTTGCCCCGGCGGGTTGTTCCAGTTCGAATCGCCGCCGTTGTCCCAAGTGCCCCAGGGGCTGTCGAGCGCCGTTTGGATCACGCGCGGGATGTCGTGATTGCCAATGAAGGTCGACATCAGGCCCGGGTAGTAGGTGTCATTCGTGGCCAGGAAATTGTCGAGGTCGAACATGGTGCCCTGCCTGCGCAGGATGTTCTCCACGACCGCACCGCGAAGCGGAAAGTCGAATTGACCGTCGAGTAAGTCTTCACCGACGTACTGGCGAATCACGTCGCGGTTGCCGGTCTCGAAGGTCTCCCCGACCATGTAGAACCTGCCCTGCGTTTGATCGACCTCAGCGTTCACGCGTTTGCGTAGATCCTCGACCCACACGGTCTCGATGTGTTTGATGGCGTCGAGACGGTAGCCGTCCACTCCGGTCTCCTTGATCCACCACATGGCGTTGTCGATGCTGGCTGCGCGCGCCTCTGCGCTTTGGAAGTTCCAGTCGGGAAGGTAGTCACGGAACCAGCAGCGCCTGCCCTCGTAGCCGTCCCAACTGCAGCCATCTCCACACACGCAGTAGCGGCCTTCGAAATCGAGCGACCAGAAGTAACCAGGCTGTTCGGTGAACAGAGGGTTGGACTCGTGCACGTGGTTCATCGCGTAGTCGAACAAGACTTTGATCCCGCGGTCATGGGCAGCGGCGATCACTTGCTTGAGCAGCGCCATGTCACCAAAATGTTCTTCGACCTTGAGCAGATCGGAAGGCCAGTAGCCGTGGTAAGCGCTGTAGGCGCGGCCGTCAGCGCCAGGCCCGATGATGTTGGGGTTGTCCATCGGCACCGTGAGCCACAAGGCGTTTACGCCAAGCTCTTCGAAGTAGCCGGACTCGATCGTCTCCAGCAGGCCGGCGTAGTCACCGCCCTGATAGTTGGCCGGTGCATCGACGCCAGCGACGGGATTGTCGTTGGTGACGTCACCGTTCTTGAATCGATCGACGAACACGAAGTAGAGCACCGCCGAGCGCCAATCGAAGGCGCCGGGCGCTACGCCGGCCCCCTGCCCGCCCTCGCCCTCCTCACAAATCGGGTTGGCGCACTCCACGGTCTTGACCGAGTTTTGCGAACCGAGCCCGTCATCCTCGACGTTCGGATTTGCAGGGTCGAGCACCCAGTCCTTGCCGTTGACGAAGAACTTGTAGCGGACGACCTCGCCCGCTGGCGCTTGAATGGTGACGCGCCAAGACCCCGCGTCGATCTCCATCGGCACACCTTGCTCCCAAGCACCCGCCGCGAAATCTCCGCGCAGCTCGACTGAGCTTTCGTTCGAAAGCGGGAAGGAGAAGGATAAAGCGCAGGTCGACCCGATAGGCGTGCACGGCGGCGCACCGCCAGCCCCGCCGCCTCCGGTGCTGTTGTCACTGGAGCCGGCACCGCAACCAAGGGCGGAAACCAAACCGAGCATCGGCCAAAGAATGGATGAGCGTAAAAGCATAGGTCTCTCCGGCCTTACGTTTGATTGCGTCCCAAGGTTCGTCACTACATCAACCTTCGGTCGAATGCCCTTCGGTCGAATGGCTCGTTCGGTTTCGAAGGACCTTCGGCTGGTCCCGTGAAGATGTCACAAGTCGTGCTGTTTGCTGCATCCACTTTCGTTGGAATTTGCGCAAAACGAACGGCTCATGACTTTTCTGAGATGCAGCTGAAGAATTTTGTTGACCAATCTGAGGATGAGGCTATTCTGCGCAAGCTCTTCGCCCGGGCGGGTAGCTCAGCGGTAGAGCGGCGGCTTTACACGCCGTTGGTCGCAGGTTCGATCCCTGTCCCGCCTACCAAATCTAACTGTTGCAATCGTTTCAGTTGGATGGCAAAAGCAGCGAGTCAGCGATAAGCAGTAACCCGATGTACCCCAGAAGTTTTGGGTTTTCATTGGGGTGGTAGTTAAGTCGGTTATAACGCCGGCCTGTCACGCCGGAGGCCGCGGGTTCGAGTCCCGTCCACCCCGCAGTAACGAGTAGTAAGTCAGCAGCCTTCCACTTCGGTGGTGGGCTGTTTGGCTTTTGTCTCCTCGGATCCATCCGTCACCGGATTGGTTTGAACGAGCTGTCGCTCCCTTCGAAAGCAGGACGAGGGGGATGCGTCGGTGACGAGTGCTCAACAAACAAAATGAAGAGAGACGCGAAACCGAATGACGGCGCGTCTCTCTTCTCTTTTTTGAGCCTGGTACAGCTCAGGCGGTGCGACGAATCAGGTGGTAACCGAACTCGGTCTCGACCACGCCTGAGACACCGCCAACGGCCATGTTGAACGCGGCGTCTTCAAAGGCCTTCACCATCTGCCCGGGACCGAAGGTGCCGAGGTCTCCGCCTTTGGCCTTGGACGGGCAATCGGAGTGGGCTCGCGCCAACTCAGCGAAGTCCGCGCCACCTTGAACTTGAGCCGCGATGGCGGCGATTTGTTGAGCTGCTTGCTCTTTGGACCGCGATGCCGACGAGCGCGAGGAGCCAGCGTACATGAGGAGGATGTGAGACGCGCGAACCGATGCCATAAAACCTCGTGGGGTGAAGGCAGGCATCATATTGATTTTTGGGCGAGCGGCTAGCTCGCCCCAAGCACGGTGGACTCCCTTCCCTCCTCCACCGCATGGCACGACACATCATGCCCGTTTTCCCCGCGTATCAAGGCTGGAGCTTCGCTCGCGCACCGGGCATTGGCGAGCGGGCAGCGCGGATGAAAGGTGCATCCGCTCGGTGGGTTGATTGGACTTGGAACTTCCCCTTGCAACACGAGCCTGCGCCTCTTCCGCTCCGCGGCGGGATCAGGCAGCGGAATCGCCGACAGAAGCGCCTGCGTGTACGGATGTTTGGGCGCGCGAAAGAGCAGCTCGCCCGGTGCGCGTTCAACGATGCGCCCGAGATACATCACGGCCACCGAGGTGGAGACGTGGCGCACGACCGCGAGATCATGCGCGACGAACAAGTAGGTGAGCCCAAGTTCATCCTGCAGGTCACGGAGCAGGTTGAGGATCTGCGCTTGGATGGAAACGTCGAGCGCGCTCACCGGCTCGTCGAGCAACACCACCTTGGGGTTCAGCGCGATCGCCCTCGCGATGCCGATCCGCTGGCGTTGGCCGCCGGAGAACTCGTGCGGGTAGCGCCGCATGAAGCCCGGCGAGAGGCCGACCTGCTTCATCAGCTTGCTGACCCGTTCCTCGAGCTCGCTGCGTCCGCTGGCGACACCGTGGATGATGAGCGGCTCCGCCAAGGTATCAAACACGGTCATGCGTGGGTTGAGACTGGCGAAGGGATCTTGGAAAACCATCTGTAGGCTGCGGCGCATTTTGCGCAGCGCACCGCCGCGCAGTGAGAGCAGCTCCTCGGAGTCGAGCTTCACGCTGCCACTGGTCGCGTCGATCAAACGAGCGATGGCGCGAGCCGTCGTTGATTTGCCGCAGCCACTTTCGCCGACCAGCCCCAGCGTTTGTCCTCGTTCGAGCTGCAACGAAACGCCATCCACCGCTTTCACGGTACCGACCTGGCGCATCAGCAGCCCGCGCCGGATCGGGAAGTGAACCTTGAGATCTTCGACGCTCAATAGCGCGCTCATGTCGGCCTCCGAACTGCATCGAGATCCGTCTCGTGACAGGCCACGAAGTGCCCGGCGTCGAGCTCGCGTTGCGCCGGGTACGACTCTTCGCACGCGGCCCTAGCGTTCGGGCAGCGCGGGCGGAACGGACAGCCGCTGGGCAGGTTGGTCAGCGACGGTGGCGAACCTTGAATCGGCGTGAGGCGTTGGTTGCGATCGCCGTCGAGCTTGGGGATCGAGCGGGCCAAGCCGACGGTGTAGGGATGCGCGGGGGTGCTGAAGATGCTCTCAGCCGGGCCCTGCTCGACGATGCGGCCGGCGTACATCACCGCGACCCGGTCGGCCATCTTGGCCACGACGCCGAGATCGTGGGTGATCAGCACCACGCCGACGCCCGAATCGCGCCGCCGCTCATCGAGCAGGTCGAGGATTTGAGCTTGGATCGTCACGTCGAGCGCCGTGGTGGGCTCATCGGCGATCAAAAGGCGCGGCTCGCACAAGAGCGCCATCGCGATCATGATGCGCTGCCGCATGCCGCCGCTCAGCTGGTGCGGGTAATCGTCGAAGCGACGCGTCGGATCTGGGATGCCGACCTTCTTCAGCATGTCGATGCCGACAGTACGAGCCTCGGCGGGCTTCATGCGCTTGTGCAGCTCGAGCACCTCGGTCAGCTGGCGACTGATGCGCATGTAGGGATTGAGCGAGGTCATCGGGTCCTGGAAGATCATGCCGATCTCGTTGCCGCGGATGTGTTGCATCTCGCGCTCGCTGAGTTGCACGAGGTCCTGCGTTCCCGAGCGACCCTCAAACACGATCTTGCCGGACACGATCTTCCCCGGCGGGGACGGGATCAGCCGCATGGTGGAGAGGCTCGAAACGCTCTTGCCCGAGCCGCTCTCGCCCACGATACCGAGCACCTCCCCTGCCCCGACGGAGTAGCTCACGCCATCCACCGCCTTGACGGTGCCTTCATCGGTGAAGAAGTGCGTCTTGAGATCGCTAACGGTGAGCAACGTCATGCGCTCAATCCTTTCGCACGCGAGGGTCGAGCGCGTCCCGCACGCCGTCCCCGAGGAAGTTGAAGCAGAACAAGGTCAGCGCGAGAAAGAGCCCGGGTACGACGGTGAGCCATGGGTAGAGATCGAGCGACTCCACGCCGTTCGAGATCAGGGCCCCCCAGCTCGATAGCGGCTCTTCGGTGCCGAGCCCGAGAAACGATAGGAACGCCTCGGTCAACATGATCTCGGGGATGGTGAGCGTCGTGTAGACGATGATCGGCCCGAGCGCGTTTGGGATGAGGTGCCGAAAGATCAAACGAAAGTGGCCCACCCCGATGCTTCGCGCGGCCTCGACGAAGAGCTGCCCGCGCAGCGCGATCACCTGGCCGCGGACGATGCGAGCCATCGTCAACCACGACATCGAGCCGAGCGCTGCGAACACGAACACGATCTTGAACAGCTGCTGCGGGTTCTTGACGTCGTCGTATAAGGCCGTCAGCAGCTTGTGAAACAGCTCGTAGAAGACCGTGTCGGGGTTGGCGAAGAAGGCCGTCAGCAGGATCACGAAGATCAGCAGCGGGAAGGTGTAGAGCACGTCGACGATGCGCATCATCAGCGCGTCTACGCGGCCGCCGAAGTAGCCGGCGATGCCGCCCCAGCTGACGCCGATGATGAAGCTGAGCGTGGTCGCGATGATGCCGACGCTCAGCGACACGCGGCCGCCGAAGGTCACGCGCGACATCAAATCGCGACCGTGGTCATCGGTACCGAGCCAGTGCGCCGCCGAAGGTGGCGAGGCACCAAGCTGCAAATCGGTCTTGTCGTAGGGCTGCGACGTGAACATCGGGTGGAGGATGCAGACGATGCTGAGCAGCAGCAGCACCACACCGGCGACCACCGCGACCTTGTTCTTGCGCAGACGTTTCCACGCATCTCGCCAGAGGCTCGAGCCCTTCTCTGCGGCTTCGGAGGGCGCGCTCACTTGTCGATCTCCACGCGCGGGTCGAGGAAGCGGTAGGCGATGTCGACCAGCGCATTCGACACCATGAGCAGCGTGCCGTACACCAGCGCCACCCCCGAAACGAGGTTGTAGTCCTTGTTCAGCACGGCCTCGACGAGGTAGCGACCCATGCCGGGGATGTCGAAGATCTTCTCGATCACCAGCGAGCCGACGAGCATGCCGGCGAAGCCCGGCCCGAGGAAGCTGACGACCGGAAGCATGCCGCCCTTGAGGCTATGACGCAAAATCACCACGCGCTCCGAGAGGCCCTTGGCGCGCGCGGTGCGCACGAAGTCAGAGCGAATCACCTCCAACATGCCCGCGCGGGTCAGCCTAGCGAGATAGGCCGCCATCGGCAGCGCCGCACAGAAAACCGGCAACACAGCGTGCCTCCAGGTCTCCCAACGTGCGACCGGCAACAAGTACAACTTGAGCGAGAGGACCAACACCAACAGCGGCGCGAGCACGAAGCGCGGGATGCTGATCCCGAGCATCGACGCGCCCATCGCTAGTGAGTCCTTCCAGGTGTTTTGACGGACCGCGCCGATGATTCCGAGCGGCACGCCCATGGCGAGAGCGGTGAGCATCGCCATCACGCCGAGCTGCATCGAGACCGGCAGCGTCATACCGATCAGCTCTTCAACCGTGCGGTTTGGATACTTGGTGCTGAAGCCGAGCGACCCCTCGGTCAGCAGGCGGACGAGCCAATCTTTGTATTGCACCCACAGCGGGTCATCGAGCTTGTGCTGCTTGAGGATGTTCTTCATCACCTCGGGTGGCAGCGCTCGTTCGGTGTCGTAGGGGCCGCCGGGCGCCAGGCGAAGCAGTACGAACACCAACGTTGCGACAAGCAACAAGGTCGGGATGATCGAAAGGATGCGTCGAACGATGTAGGCGAACACGAGCCCTCAGTACGCCGCTGGGGCGGCAAATGCCGGGACCGGGAAGGCCGGCTCATCCGACGGGTTGTTCTTCCAATCCGGATCGAGCCACATCCACTGCGTGAGCTGCTCGTTGCGGCGATTGAAGTGGAAGCCCTTGACGTAAGGCTTGATCAGGGTGGACTTGGTGTAGAAATAGAGCGGAATTTTGGGCACTTCCTCTGCGAGGATGCCCTCGGCCTCACGGTAGAGCCGCATGCTCTCCTTCACGTCGGCCGTGCTGCGCGCACTCTGCACAAGGGCGTCATACTTGGCGTTGCTCCACCCGGTGCGGTTGTTCGGGCTCTTGGCCATGAAGGTGTCGAGGAACGTTTGCGGGTGATCGAAGTCGGCGATCCAACCGAAGCGCACGACTTGGAAGTTCTTGTCGCGGACGTTCTTCAACATCACGCCCCATTCTTCGTTTCGAAGTTGCACCTCGATTCCGAGGTTCTTCTTCCACATGTCCTGAATGGTGACGGCCACAGCGCGATGCCCTTCACTCGTGTTGTAGAGCAGCTCGATCGGCGGGACGCCCTCAGCCACGAAGCCGCCGTTCTTCTCGACGATGTTGTAGCCGGCCTTCTTCAATAACGAGCGCGCGAGCTCCGGGTTGAACTTCAGCTCTGGGGCATCGAACGGATCTTTCGAGTTAGCGCGCAGCTCGTCGACGTATTCGGCGTAGCCCTGGCCCATGAAGTCGGGCACGAAGTGGGTGGCTGGAGCTTGGCTGCCGCGCAGCACCTTGTCCGCGAGCTGCTGCTTGTCGATCGCTAGGTTGAGCGCTTGCCTGACCTCGACCTTGTCGAGCGGCGGCACTTTGGTGTTGAGCTCATACCAGTAGGTGCCCACGTAGTTGGTCAGCTCGAAGTCCTTCTTCTTGCGCAGCACGGGGAGGTAGGGCGGTGGCAGAGAGCTGTTGTCCCCGATGTAGTCGAGCTCGCCGGCCTTATAGAGATTCATCGTCGAGACGTAACTCTCGACCGCCATCCACACGATGTTGTGAATCTTCAGATCGTTGAGGTAGCGATGATGCGGGTTCCGCTTCATGCGGATCTCGTAGCGAAACTTCCACGAGTCGATCATGTAGGGGCCGTTGCCGATGAAGGTCTCCGGCCGAGTCCAAAGGTCTGGCTCGCCGCGCGCTTTGAACGGCTCGATCAGATCCTTGCGTACGGGATACGTGGTGGGCGCACAAAGCAGATCGAGGATGTACGGGACCGGGTATTCCGCCTCGACCTCCAGCGTTTGGTCGTCGAGCGCGCGCACCCCCAACATGGACGTGTCGGAGATGAGGTTATCCTCGGAAGCGAAGCCCAACGGGATGGGCACAGCCGCCGGCTGGGCGCGCGCCTTTGGATCATAGGTAGGCGCAGAGTCCCACTTGGCGATCAAGGCTTTGCTCTGCTTGGCGGCGCTTGGCTTGAGCATGCAGCCTGGAAGCACACCCACTGGCTTGCTGTCTGGCCCGGCCAACTCGAAGAAGTAGTCCTTGGCTCCGTTGCAGATCACCGGCGCTCGCACCCGAACGAGGTCGTAGTCGCCCACGGGCAAAGCTCCGGCTGAAGGCGCCACCACTCTCGTCTCGTTGGCGAAGATCTGCACGAGCTTCTCCGGCGTCTTTTTCTTCGGGTTGGCCGCGTCATACCCGATCGACTCGAGGCCCTCGGGGAGGTCGGTGAGCGGAGCGATCTGCGACTCGACCTTCACTGGCGTGCGTCCGAGCACGAGCACGATGGTCCCCTTCTCCAACGTCGAACTCGGCTGGCCCTGTGCGTCGGGCGCCTCAAAAACGGGCACGGACTCTTGGGCGCGCAGCAGCTTGCCTTGGTTGAAGAGCTCGCCGTTGCGCAAGAAATAGATGTTGGGCGACGCCTGCGAAGCCGTCGCCGGGTCGAGCACGCGCTTCCAGGCGTACTCGAAGTCCTGCGCGGTGACCGGCTTGCCGTCGGACCAGGCAGCGTCCTTGCGCAGGTGAAACCGGAAGTAGAGGTTGTCCTTCGAGCGCTGGTAGCTCTCCGCCACGCCGGGCACAGGCTCTGCGTCGGGCCCGTAGGCCGCGAGCCCCTCGAACAAGTGCTGCACGAGCTTCGAACTCACGCTGTCGTGAGCCTTCCCGGGATCGATGTACTCGGGCTCGCCGCCGGCATTCACGAACAGCGTCTGGGGATCTTTTCCGAATCGGTCCTGCGTACCGAAAAACTCGCCGTTATCCGATTGAACGCTGCAGCCCGTGACGACCAGCGCCAGAGCGAAAGCCGGTGTGACTCGCTTGTCCACGCGACATGCCTATCACGGAATCGTATGCTCCGCCGATGTCGCCGACACAATCCGTTCGCCCTGCATTCGCGCCTCGAACTGCTCTAGTGACGCTGCTGCTCGCGCCGACGCTCTTGGTTGCCTGCGTCCGCGAAGGGGATGTGCGTCCCGCGCTCGCCGGAGCCAATGCGTGCGCCGACGCAGGTGGACGCTGCGAGGAAGCCATCGAGCGGGCGTTGCTGTCGGGGGACGATACCAGCGGGATGCTCGAGGCGCTGGCTGAGCAGCGGGCTAGCCAAGGGAAGCCGCAGCTCAAGCAGCTGCTCGTTGCTCTCAAGGAAAACTCGGCGCCGGTCGTCGTGGTTGCGAAGGAAGCGGGACGCGCGCAGAGCCTTCCGGAAGGCGTCAAAGGCCTCGCAGCGATTGACCTCGGCACTGAGGACCACGCTGTCTTCGTTGCGCTGGCCGAGGTGACCAAGACCAACGTCCTCGCGGTCGTCGAGCGCGATTCAACGGTTACTCGCTACTACGGGCGCGACCCGGTGCGCATCTTCGCAGGCGGTGCATTGCCCTACGCCGCGAGCGACAAGGCTCCCGATTGGCAAGTCGAACGCGCCGTCGACGAGGCGATTCGCGAGACTTTGTCGGCCGCTTCGAAGTTCGACTACGTGGCTGCGGCGCGCGCGATCGACAAGCTCGAACAAGCGAGCAGCGGGCTTGCGCCGTGGGACATCGCGAAGCTGCGCGCCAGTGCGGCGCTGGTCGCCGTCAATCTCTCCCGCTTCTCTTTGACCGACGATTCTGCGCCGACGAAGCCGGCTGAACCGTGGCCCAACACAGCTGGAAGCCCTTACTACGAGCTGCTGCGTTTTTCGGGCGAGGCCAAGCATTCGCCCGAGAGCGACGAGCGCGTTCGCGCTGCAGTAAAGTCGTTGGGCGGCGCCAACAGCTCTTGGTTCGAGCGTCGCTATCGCGTCGAGGCGCAGGGCTGCCCTCCGACGGAGGCGCTCACCTTTACCAAGCCCGCTGACGTTGGGCTCGCGCACTTCCTGCCACCGCTGCTCGCGCGCGAAGGGTCTCGTGATCGAGCGGGCAAGCTGCCGCTAGCCGATTGGGACAAGAGCTACAGCGCGCTGGTCGAGCTGAGCGAGCGCGAGGGGCTCGCGTATTACACCTTGCCGGTGCTGCTGAGTGAGCGAGGCGGCTTCGTTGGTATGAAGCGTTCGGGAGTGGCGGCGCACCGCCGGGTGACCGAGCTCGCCAAGAAGCACATCGAGGCGCTGCAACGGCTCGCGAAGGAGCTCCCGGGGCGGGTTGGCGTAAACCAACTCACCTTCTTCGGAAGTCCAGGCGCCTTCCTCGATCCGGCCTTGGCGCCCGAGCTCAAAGCCCTGGCCGAACGCAGCTCGTCGGACGCGGTTGCGGAGGCCAAAGACGCGGGCCAGCTCCTGCGCGTTGCGATGATGGCTGGGCTCATCAGCATGAACATGCCGCCGGTCATCCGCGAGGGATATGTCGGCTCGCTCAGCAGCGCGTACGTGGCGCGGCTCCGAGGCGATCTGAGCAGCGAGGTGGGCTTTTGGGCCGCGGGCGCGCACACGGTGGAGCTCCTCTACCGTTCGCTCACGGGCTACGAGGCCGATCCGCAGGCCTCCTTGGTTGCGATCACGCGCGCGCTCGAGCAGGATCCAAACCTGCCCGAGGCCGGTCTGGCTTCGCTAGCTGCGGCGCTGTTTCGCTATGGCGTCTTGGTGCAGACGGGCACGCTCGGAGCCGTGTATCTCGAGCCGAAAGACGCGCCGTTGCCCGGGCGCAAGGAGGCACGCGCCGCGCTCGTGAGGGCCCTTTCCAAGCTTCATTCGCAGGCGCCTACCGACACCGCAGCGGTGAATGAGCTGGCCGCCTTCGTCGACAACGTCGCGGCCACGCTCGCCTATAGCCTGCATAAATCCTTCACGGAGCCACCGGCCTCCGACGTTTGTGCCAGCGAAGCGCCCAAAGATCCCAAGTTGCAGCGCGCGCTCGCCAAGCTCCGCGATCAACGAAAATCTGTGCTGCAGAACGCTGGTATGTCCGAAACGAGCGGATGGGCGGTGCGTGCGCGGCTGCTCACCATCCTGCTCTCCGACGCCCTGGACGTGGCCTCGACGAGCGAGCAACCGGCGAAGAAGAACAAGGGCAAGGACAAAGCGACGACCACCAAAGCGACAGCGACGAGCTTCGATCCGGACACGCTGACGAAGTTCTTTGTGACTGACGCTGACGCCCGCACAACCTCGGAGCGAGCCCTCGCGACCTTCGATTTGCCGCCGCTGATGGCACCAGCTGCAGGCGCGTTGCAACGTTTGGTGCGCGGCTATTTCGAGTCCGGTACCGCGCACTTCCGCACGAAGGGCCAAGAGGATGTGGCGCTCTTGTTCAACAGCGTTGGCAGCTTCTGGGGGCCTGATACTTCGGTTTTCGCCGGACTACTGGTGGACTTCGCGCGAGCCTGGGGCTCCGGAGCAGGAGCTCCCTCGTCGGTCTCGCGCTTCACCCAAGTCGCCGAGGATCTCTACAAGCAGAACAAGAAGACCGAGGCCGATCTGGTGCTTGTCGCGAGCACCGTCGCCGGCGCGATGAACGACGAGGGGGTTTCTGAGCAGTCGGTCGCTACCTCGCGCAAGTATCAAGGCGAGGCCGCGTGGCTGCTCGATTTCATGCGCTACTCGCGTGGCCAGATCAAATCGTCTGCGGGAGAAGCGAGCCCGCTCGCTTTCGAGCAGGATCTCAAGCGCCTGGCGTCGGATCAGTGCGCCAACGTGAGCGTTGAAACCGTGAGTGGGGTGCTCGGCGCCTTGCAGCAGCTGAAGTCTGGGGACCGCGGTGGGGCGCGGCTCGCCCTCGATCGGATGCTCTCGAACTCGGACCCACTTCGCTTCAATGTCCCGCACGTCTCGTACGTGTTTCAACACGCGACCGGCCACCGCGCCTCCAACGTCGCGCTGAGCCTCGACCTCGCGGCGCCCTTCGTGCGCAACGGCTCCGGCTTCAACGTCGGCTCGGGCTTCTCGTCGACCGAAGAGAACAAGTTCGAGCTCGACGTGACGGTCGAGTCTGCCGACAGCAAGTCCGCTCGCGACGGTAGTGCCCGATATTTTGTGCAGACCAACGCCCTCTTGGCGGTGCTTCACTTCATGGACAACGACCTGGAGCGTGGCGAAGAGGCTGCCATGCGCGCACTCGGTACGGTGCTCACGCGGACGTCCTTCTACGAGCCGAACGTGACCGGCGAATCCGCGACGTTCGCGGCAGATGGCCTGGTGACGTTCGCTGTGTTGGCGCAGCTCGCCATCGAGCGTGAGCGCCCGCTCTTGGCCGGGGATCTGCTGCAGGTTGCGCGCGGTCAGCTCGAGCCCAACGCCACCCGCGAGAGCATCGAGGAGTCCTTCGACAATACGCCCGAGGTGCTTTCGAGCGTGCCCGGGATCAGCGAGGTGATCGTACGCGCTCGGACGACGTTCTTGTTATCGACCTCGGGCATGAAGTGCGTTGGCAGTAAGCTCGACAAGCAGGCCTTCGTCCAGCCGACCTGCTCGGAGTACAGCCGAGCCATCGCGCTGCGAGCCGCTGACGCGATCACAGCTCATCCGTTGCTCAAAGACGGCAAGCGAGCCGCCGAGTGTGAACACGGGCTGACCGATGCGTTCATGCGCAAGGCCTTCGCCGGGGACTACGATCAAGACCGACTGCTATCCGCCGCCGTGGACCTGCAGAAACGCGGCAAGCGTTACGATGCCTGGGTCCTGCTCACCCGGCTGCGTCATCCGGGGCATTGCGCACCGGGGGTGCGCGCAGCGCTGAAGAACGCGTTGCAAACTACCAAGAGCACGACCCATCGAGCGGACCTGATGTCAGCGCGACTCAACTGTGAGCTCGGGGAGAGCGCGGAGACCCTGAGCAACAATCTGGGCGAGCTGCGGGACGAGCTGATCACAGTGGGCGATCCCTCGCGTGAACTGCAAGCTGGCGTGGTTGCAGCAGCGCTCGCGGCGAGCCGCAACGAGCCCAAGCTGGCGAAGCTCTTCCCGGGCAACACCGGGTTCATGGAGCGCCATCGTCGCTCTTTGGCTCAGCTGCCTGCGGCGCTCTTCCTGGATCACGCGGCGAAGGTGCTCAACGATGAGAAGCTCGAGTTGGAGGTCAACGCCGCCGACTTTGCGCTGATTTGTCCGAGCGAAGGTGGTGACTTGGGTCAGCTATGCAACGTACTCAAGAAGCTGCGGGACCCAGAGATGTCGGCCGAGGAGAAGAAGCGAATCGCCTCCGAGGCGGCGTTGGCTGCGGCGAAGTGAACAGGCTCGTGGTCGTCACTGCTTCAAATCATTGAAGTCACTGCCGAAGGACGACGGCAGCTTCGGAGACGCTTTGGGCTTACTGGGGGCTTTGCTCGGACTTGTGTCGATTGGCTTGGCGGTGGGCTTGGCCATGGGGGTGACGCTGGTCGACTTCGGCATCAGCACGGCCGTGCTCGTCGGCGCAGGCGGCGGGGCAATCGAGCTGGAGGGCGCGGGTACGGGTGCGACCGAGCTGCTGGGGACGGCACGGCTTCGCAGCGTATCTCGGGCCGCCCTCACCTCGGGGCTGTTCTCCCCGCTCGGATCGAGCCGCTGCGCGTCATCGAGCGCGTTCTCACAGTCGCTGAAGTCACCGTTCGCACAGGCCTGCAGACCGACCTGACGCAGGCGCGCGGCGCGCTCCAGCCGCGAAGGCTCGACCGGCATGGGCTCCGCGCTCCTCGGCTCTTCGACGAGCTGAGGCTCCTTCTCGGCCACAGGGTCGGGGGTCGAAAAGGTGCGGTACAGCAGGAAGCCAAGCCCGCCCAAAAGTGCGACGGCCGCCACCTCCGCGAGCCAACGTTCGCGCATGAAGCGGCGCATGCGTGAGACGCGTTGCCGCACTGTGGCCGCGGGTAGTTGCTCCTCGGCCGCGATGTGCTCGAGCTTGTCCCCCTCACCCTCCCGCGCCATCCAAGCCAGCGTCTTCACGCCATCCTTCGAGGATTTTCCGGCCTCTCGTTCGGCCCAGCGCACGAGCTCCTGCTCTTCAACCGGGGGTGGCAGCACCTCGATCTCCGGCAACTCCGCCGGCCGTTCGCGCGAGCCCTTGCGATGGAGATCCGCGATCTTGTTGCGGGCGACGCCCATCAACCATTTGCGCAGTTCATCCCGGTTCTCCGGCGCCGTGCTCGAAGCCAGGGCGTCCAGGAGGACCATCTGGACCACGTCATCCACGTCGGAGGGCGCTACCCGCTTCCGTACGAAGTCTGTTAATGCGCGACGAATCTCGGCCGACCCGAGCACGCGCCGACGGGTTTCATCGATGGGAAGCGACATGAAGGCTTGCACTCTGCATCACATCGCTGGGGCTCCGCCAAGTGTGACAGCGCCTGCGACATAACTTTGATTGAGTCATTCTTGTTGCTGCATCCGCCTCTGGCGGAATAGGGTGTTTCCCGTGCCGAAGGCTCCTGTGCAGCATTGGCTCATCAAGAGCGAACCGTTCAAGTACTCCTGGGCCCAGCTCGAGAAGGACGGACGGACCCTCTGGGATGGAGTCCGTAACTTTGAGGCGAGAAACAACCTCCGAGCGATGAAAGAGGGGGATCTCTGCCTTTTCTACCACTCGAATGAGGGCAAGGACGTGGTGGGTATCGCTCGGGTGGTCCGAGCGGCTTACCCAGACCCTACCGCACCGGGCGAGGATTGGTCCGTAGTGGATGTGGCTCCTCACAAGCCGCTGAAGCTCGCCGTTGCGCTCGATTTGATCAAGAGCGAGCCTTCTTTGTCCGAAATGCAGCTGCTCAAGCGCTCTCGCCTATCGGTTGTCCCGGTCGAGAAGAGCCACTTCGATTTGATCCTGAAACTCGGAAAGACCAAAGCGTGAAGATCCCCTCGCTTTCCAAATTCATCGCGCTGAGCGCGCTGGCTTTGCTTCCTTTGGCCTGCAAAGGGCCCAGCTTGCCTTCCTTGGTCAAAGACGAGCCTGTTTGTGCAGACGTTACGCTCGCCGGTTCGGCTCTCAAGGGTGGCCTCAAGTACCCGGTGCAGCTCAAGCTGAAGGACGGGGACAACCTGCTCGCCACCGTGATGTTGTACGGCGTGCCCAAGTCTTCCCCGCACCCGACGCGATTTCTACTCCCGGACGTCGACCGCGAAATCACCGCTGAGTGGGGGCAATGTCAGAATCTTCGCGCTCCTACCCTCAGCGACCCCCGTGACCGCAAAGCGTCCCAAGACGGCGGCGCTTACGATTGTGGCGAGGTGACGGTCTACGAGACCGGAAAGCACCACCTGAAGGAAGGCGATGTGACCTCCCACGAGGTGCAGATGGTGCTCCCGCCGAACGTTGAGTGCACTACCGGCGGTTGAGCCTGAGCGGCGGCCGGCCTGAGGGCTGGCTCTTGTGGTCACAAGCCGTGTAGTCAAAAAGCCGGCTCTTCTTGTCAGAAGGCCGGCTTTTTTACGCGTTTTGGGACGCGCCCTTAGGCTGCAAGGTCCTTCGGCGGAAGGCCTGTCTTGCGCAGCTCACGGACGCGCTGAAGGTCCTCAGCTGTCGGCCCTGGGGTGATTGGCAGAGCACGCTTGACCGTGCCCGGGTTCAGCACGTTGGGCCACTTGTGGTGGTTGGCGTGCATATAAATCCCGAAGAACAGCTTGTTTCCAAGCTTGAACATGCCGTGGTTCAGGTTCACAGGCTTGTAGTCAGCCGTCGGCGAGTACGCGTTGTGCGTGCTCCAGTTGAAGTGAATCAGATGCATTCCAGCCAGCATCGAGGCCGGGACGAAGAAGCAAAAGAACGCGACCGGCCCGAGCGCCATAAAGATGGAGGCGATCACCAGGATGTTGGTCGCATAGCTGACGTACGCACGCTTCTTCTCGTAGGCGCGGGTCTCTGGAGAATCCCCGTAGATGTCGAAGTAGGTCTGTTGAAGTTGACGCTCGACCTGGGTCAGCGTGAACCAGAGGTGCTTCCAATAGCTGGGTAGGCACGGGTGCGGATCATTCGTCGAGTCATCCGAATAGCGGTGATGCCGTTGATGCACGACTTCCCAGCTGGCGAAGCGGGTCAGCACGACCAAGCCACACAACTCACCGACGATGCGGTTGAACGGCCGGGGCAGGCTCTGATGGGTGCACACGTGAGCGAACACGTGGCAGAGGATGATGCCGTAGGTGATGAGCGGGAAGAACGCCAGGTGCCAGACCTTGAACGCTCCCAGCGGCGCCCCTTCCCCGTACAGACCCCGATACCCGAGCACTACCATCGCGCCGATCGCCATGAGGGCGAGCACCGCGTAGAAGGCGTCGTAGTACATATAGAAGTACCGATTTTGGCGGAGCTGAGCAAAGGGCAGCGTCCTGAGCGTGGAAACATTTGCGGTACTCACGATGGGTTCCTCCCGGGCGGGTGTTATCCCAGACGAGGCCCCACGTCCAGCCAGCGGCCTCATTCCGTTGGGGTCGGACGCAGGCGAAGAGAAAGGACGCCGTCTCTTCGCGTTGAACCGGGCAAAGCCTTTGCCGTTGAAAGCGTGCTTTCCCCGGTGGACATTCGGCTTTGCCTTCCGTTGGGGCAACGTTGATTCAGCGGCACGCTGGGGCTATGAGCGCTCCAAAGGTGCTGTGTGGCCAACGCTTCTCTTACGCAATCAGCCCGCGTCTCAGCGAATAGTGGAACCCGACCATCGGGCTCGTTCAGTGTGGTTTCGGCCAATACCGAACAGACTGAAGCCGGCCCGCGTAGCTTTCTGGTCAAGCACCCCGCCGAGTGGCGGCAACTCGGGATCGTGGCGGTCTATTGGGCGCTTTTGTTCTCGATGTACTTCATCCCGGCTTGCCGCAACGTGCTGTTCTTCTTCGCGGCCTGCTACTTCAGCTTCCTGAATTCGGTGGTGATCCATAACCACATGCATCAGGGCGTCTTCAACTCCCGCACGCTGAACCTCGCCTTCCGCCGCATCCTTTCGTTTGGCGCCTTGTATCCGGCGACGGTCAACATCCCGGCCCATAACTTGGTTCACCACCACTTCGACGACGACGGCCAACCCGATTGGGCCGCGCCAGAGAACGTCGACTTCCGCTGGAACCTGCTCAACCTCCTTCACTTCCCGAACGTCTCCGGGCCGAACACCTTCGACGGGGTGCAACGTTGGACGGCCGTGAAAGGGCGCGAGGACGTGAAGCGGCAGTACCTCTACGACAACGCCTTCGCCTTTGGCCTGACCGGCCTGCTGCTGATCGCCGACTTCTGGACCGCGCTATTTTTTATAGTGCTTCCGCAGCTTTACGGAGCAAGAGGCATCCTTCGCATCAACATCATCCAGCATGATCGTTGTGACGTGCGAAGTGAGTGGAATCATTCGCGGAACTTCGTTGGGCGCGCCTTCAACTGGATCATGTGCAACAACGGCTACCACACCATCCACCACAACCGCGCCGGCCTGCATTGGTCGGTCCTGCACGAGTGGCATCAGCGCGAGGTGGTTCCGCGCATCGACCCTTCGCTCGACGAGCCGAGCATGGTGCTCTACCTGGTGAAAACGTACCTGTTTGGGTTAAAGCGTCCCTTTAGCAAAGACGTCGGCGCCAACGAGAAGGGCCTGGCTCCAGTGCTCGCTTCTCGTTCGGACCGGCTGCGAGAGGCCTCGCGCGCGGCCGGCCTCTAGGATGCTCACCCTCGAACTGATGGGCCTGCTGGCCCTGGTGGTGTTGTGGGGCAACACGTTGCTCGTAGCCGCGGCCGCCGTCCGTAACCTGCGCGAGCTTGCCGCACACGTTCGCGGGGTCAAGGAGACGACGCTCAGCTCCCTTGGGCCGGGAGAGCACCGCGTACTTTTTCGCGCCGAGGTCCCGCACAAGGTCGCTTTTCATCTGCTCGAACAACTTGGGCGACTGGCGGCTGGCGTGCAGCGTGCGGTGGTTTGGCATCACAAGGGCGCAAGCAGCCGCCTAACGGCCGGTGCGCTTGCGAGTGATGGGGTCCTCGTGCAGTGCCCAACCACGAGCAACGCCGCGGTCTGGTCCGATTCCGCGGAGCTTCGCAAGGCGGTCTCCTGCCCCAATAGCAGCGAGTTTGAAGAGGCCGTTGTGCAAGCGCGCAAGCCCAAAGGCTACCTGCGCCCTGTCGAGGTTGAGGTGGCAGGTCCCGCCTTCGTCATCGGCACCGTTCGGGTCAGCGAGAGCCCGACCAAACAGTACGAGCTCGTCGAAAGTGGCGATCCCATCCTGATCTCGGTCACAGACCCTCGCAAGATCGTGCGCCAGAAGACGTTGATCGTTTGGCTTCTGTTCCTTCCGATCGTCCTATCAATCCCCGCGGGGTGCACGTTGCTAGCGCTCTCGGCTCCAGTGTTTGAAGGCTGGTTGAGCAAGCTCGGAGGTCTGCTCGGCCTCCTGTATTTCTTGCTCGTGATCGGTGCAGGTACCCGGCTTCGAGACCTCCTCCTCCCTCCCCACCGTCAGCTGATTCGCGGCGTCTGGGCGGACCCGCGCTGACGTCGCCAGAGCAGCAGCGCAAGCCCAAGCCAGGCGAAGCGCCGCCCGCCTTCCTCTCCACCCCGTGACGTTGAACAACCTTCACGATCTTCGGGCGCTAGGTTGAACGGATCTGCCTCGTGCTGAGCGGAGTTCTCCGCATGCACGCGAATCAGGCCGCTCCCCTGTCGACCGGTCGGATCGGTTGCGCGCACCTTGATCACCCGCAGCTCAGGCTGGTTGAAGGAGATCACGAGCTTGCCGCCCTCACTCAGCAGCGTCTCAAAGCTACCGTCGTAATCGGTATCGGCTTCGACCCGCAGCGAGGCGAGATCATTCTCGACGTCATCGATCAGCACCGTGATCGCTTGCGGCCCACCGACCTCGGCCACGTACTCGAGTTCCTTGACGCTCGGAGCGGTGCCCGGTTGCGCAGCGACTCCTTGCAATGCCTTGAATACGTCGAGCTTGCCGTGGCCGAAGTCCTCGTTGGGGAGGACGCCCGTGTGAGCATCCCCGCGTGCCGTTTGGGCCAAGCGCTGTTTGACGTCTAGACCGTTCAAAGACGGGTCTTGCGAGAACATCAACGCAGCCGCACCCGCAACATGGGGACTCGCACCGGAGGTGCCGCCGTAGATGATGTAGGACAACGGCCGATCCTCGAAGCGGCCCGGCACGATCGGGTTGTCGGGTGCGCTCAGCCAGAGCACCCGCTGATCGTCAATCCGGCGCCCGCGCCCAGAATAAGGAGAACGCGCGCCCACAGTGAGCCCCTCAGCTTCATACGCGCTGCCGCGAAACGCCGCGACGGCGAGCCCGTTGTCGGCGGTAGCGGGCCAGCCGATCAGGTGCTCCTCGCTCGATGCCTCCGGAAAGTGGATCCCCTCTTTCCAGCCGCTGACGTTGTCGTAGACGAACGCAAACAGCGTAAAGGGGGCGGCAGGCTCCGGTGACGACTCCGACACCTTGACCTGCCACCTACCCGACGTGAGCTGCGAGTCCCCCCATACGTAGACGTCCAGGCGCCGCGTGCCGCGACTCGAGGTTTCTTTCACGGCCTCTACGACCCTGCCGCCCCAAAGGACGCTGCTACCGTCCTGCGCAAGAACCAGCGACTCGCCGTCCGGACTCTGCAACTCGAAGGCGAGCTCACGCTCTTCCTCACGCCAGAGAAAACTCGCGATCATCGTCGTAGCACCGTGCGCTGGTACCTCGATCTCGACCGCCGATTGCGCTTGCGCCGGCAAGAGCGCCTTGTAGCCCTTGCGTGCTCCGGACAGATTTCCCGCGGGGTTCACGTGCGAAACTCCGGCCAGCGAGGACTCGTCGATCAACGCTTCCACGTCGCTGGAGCCGTCGAGCGCGTGTGTGACCCACGGGGCGTACTCGTGCAGGACGACCCTTGCACCTTCATCGAGGCAGAAGCTCGTAAGCGCAAACTCGTGGCCCGCGTCGGGGTGCGTCGCCATCACCAGCTCGGCGTCGGGCGCAATGCCGACCAACTTGCCGAGCCCGACCTGACCTCCGAGCAGGATCCCAGCCGAGCCGTTGCCGTGCTGCATTTCGTTGGTCCAGGGAGCATCGATCAGGTTTTCGCCGCGTCGAAACGTCGCTTCGCCGTAACGAAAGGCGCGGATCTTCGAGGTCTTCAAGAGAGCGATCTTCTCGCCCACGTCGACGTGACCGTTGTCATTGACGTCATCGGCGACGAACAGCGGCTCCCCAAGCGACGGCGATTGGTCGTCGAAGCCCTCCCCTCGTCCGTGGTTTCGTCGCATGTCGCCGTTCAGGTCGGCGTAGAAGTAGTCGTAACGAAGGTCGAGCATCGACAGCTGGGTGTCGAACATCGGGACCTCGTCGGCGTAGCCCGACACCACTCCGTTGAGGGCGCGCACGGTGAAGGTCTGGCCCTGATAGTGGATGGAATCACCGCCTGTATCCAACACGCCGTTGTGGTTCTCGTCGGTCCAGTCGAACAAGCCTCCGTCCGCTTGGAAGAACAACGGATGAAACACGTCCACCCCCGAATCGACGTCGCAAACGATCATGCCCTTGCCAGTGATCCCCAGGCCGTCGACGCCCTCGTGACCGCGCAACAGGTCTGCGCCTACCATGCCCGGCGTGTGATCGAGCGGAGCCGGGAACTTCGCTACCGAGCCGTCGAGGCGCAACGCTCGAATCCCCGGCTCGGCCAGCACCGCCTGTATGGAAGCCACCTCGAGCTCGGCGGGAACGGCGCTTGGCCGCCCAAGTAGGCCATTGCGGCCCGAGAGCAGTTGCAACCCTTTGTCGAAGAGACGCTGCTCCAGTTGGGGATCGACTGTCAGGCTGCCGCGCTCACCGTGCAGCAAACCCGGTTCAAACTCGATGATCACCGGCAGCCGTTCGCTGTTCGGCGCTTGGGGTGGAGCTGAGAGCAAGCGAGCTCGGGTGGCAGCGTCCGACAGCGCGGCATGCAGACGAGCGTCTACGCGCGGCTGAGCAGCAGCCCGCGAAGCCGAAGACACGGCGAGCATGAGGGACACGACGGCCATCCAAGAGCGCATGGAGCCTCCTTCCGTTCAGGACTTTGCAAGCTCTCGGCCAAGTGCAAACCTCGCGATTTGGGCCTTCAATTGGGGCGCACACGCGCTTCGTTATCGAATTGACGCCATCGACACGTCACCACCGTGACGGCAGGCGCTGTAGGATGGCGGGCGATGAGCTCTTTCACGCTGCAAGAGTTGTCGGAGTCCAAGGACCTGATCGCGATCCAAGAGCGAACGGTGAAATTTCAAGAAGTCGATGCTGCCGGCACGATCTTCTTCCCGCGGATCCTCGAGTACTTCGCCGACAACTACAACGGGCTGCTCGAGAAGGCCGGCCTCGATGTGCCGCGCATGCTCAAGGAGCGAACGCTGGCTGCACCGCTCGCTCACGCCGAGGCTACCTTCCTCCATCCGCTCTTCTTCGGCGACCGTGTGGCGGTCGAGATTCGGCGTACTCGCTTGGGCAAAACGAGTGTGACGATCGGACATCGGCTGGTCAAAGACGGCCGCACGATGGCGATCGGGACCACCGCCCATGTGTTCGTTGATGGAAAGACCTTCAAGAAGGCCGAGGTCCCTCCCGAGCTCGTGGGCTATCTGAAGCCGTTTCAGCGCGATGCGTAGCTGGCCGTTGCTACTGGCCGCGCTCGGCTGCACGTCCGGGGAGACCAACACGCTGAGCTCGAGCAGCCAGCCCGAGCCGCTTCCACCGCCAGCCGCGCCTTCCTTTGCGCCTTCTTTGCCCAGCTCGGCTCCAGAGGCCGTCAGCGCTGCGCCACGACCACAGCTCGTCAGCAAGCCACGTTGTCCCTCCGATATGGTGCTCGTCAAACAGCGCTTGTGCGTCGATCGCTTCGAGTCGCACCTTGTGGATGAGCGAACCGGCGCGGTGCTCTCGCCTTATTACCCGCCGGAGGGGCCCAGGGCTGCCTACGTGCACAAGATGTGGGAGGGGCTGAAGGGAACTGGCACCGAGCTGGAGCAGAAGATGGACCTCCCTACCCTTCCGGCCTTTCAACGCGAACGAGCGATGCGACCCAAGGCGGTCTCCCGTAAAGACCGCGTGCCGCAAGCCTACGCCAGCGGGAAGGACGCCTCCGTCGCCTGCAAGAACGCAGGCAAACGCCTATGCACCAGGGATGAATGGAGGCTCGCCTGCCGCGGCGAGCAAGACCGCGACTTCCCCTACGGCGACAAATACGAGCGCGGAAAGTGCAACACGGTACGGGACACCCATCCCGGGATCCTCTTATGGGAGAACCCGAGCATCAACCACACCGACCCTCGCTTTAACAAGATCTCCGACAAACAAGGCCCGCTCTTGCGCAAGACCGGAGCTACGCCAAGCTGCGCCAGCGAGTGGGAGGGCGACAAGATCTACGACATGGTTGGCAACGTCGACGAGTGGATCGACGATCCCGAGGGCACCTTCGTCGGCGCCTTCTACGCGCGCGGGAAGAAGGACGGCTGTCAGTCGGGCGTCGAGGCGCACGTGCTCTCCTACGCCGACTATTCGACCGGAGTTCGTTGTTGCGCTGACGCAACGACGAGTTCATTGCCGTCAGCCAACGAGCAAGCGCTCGACGGGAACGAGGGCGGTACCTAGTAGTTCGGCAGCCTGTTTGCGGCTCACTTTGCCGGTCGCATTCACTGGCAGCTGAGCCACGGCGCAGGCGCGACGCACCCTGCGAAAGGAAGCCAGGACGCTTCGGCTCTCTTGCACAACCTGCGCGAGCTCGACTCCTGGCTCGAGTACGAAGGCGGCCGCGACAAGCTGGCCCCAGGTCGCATCGCTGACGCCGAAGACCACGACCGCTTTTACGCCCGCGAGCCGCGAGAGCTCGTCCTCGACTTCGGCTGGGTGGACGTTCTCACCGCCGGTGATGATCAGATCGTCGGCGCGCCCGACCACGGTCAAACGCCCACTTTCGTCGAGCGAACCAAGATCCCCGGTCACGAACGCAGCGCCAGGAGCGCGCGGCGGTCCGTGCAAGTAGCCGCGAAACAACGCCTCGCCGCGCAGCTCGATCGAGCCAACCTCTCCCACTGCCGCCGGCTCGCCGTTCGCGCGCACGATCCGCAGGTCGAAGCCAGCGAGGGGCCGACCGGAGTCGGTCACCGCGAGCCGCTGCGCGTCGGCGAGGGCGTGGGTTGCGACCTGCGAGCAGCTCTCGGTGAGCCCGTAGGTCGACAAAACCGGCAGTTTGCGCTGCACGCAGGCATCGCGCAAAGCGGCGGGGAAAGCTGCGCCCCCAACCAGAATGGCGCGCAAGCGGCCAAGGGCGCCGTCATGATCGAGCTCGAGCAGCTTGCTCAGCATGGTGGGCACGACCGAGAGCAGCGTCACGCGGTTCGACACGATGCTCGCCAGCACCGCCGCCGGATCGAACGAGTCGGCGAGCACGACGGTGCTGTTAGAGGCCAGCGCTCGCGTGAGGATCGAGAGGCCGCCCGCGTGAGCGAAAGGCAGAC
This sequence comes from uncultured delta proteobacterium, assembly GCA_903892415.1. Classification (GTDB taxonomy): domain Bacteria; phylum Myxococcota_A; class Polyangia; order Polyangiales; family Polyangiaceae; genus Xiheicaenibacterium. Next base: position 38,311 of record CAITIQ010000386.1, read on the forward strand.
CCAAGAGCCAGCGATCTTCGGGCAGGAACGGAAGATTCGCTTGATGGGCGTGCGCGCTAGCAAGGAAGTTACCGCGCGTAAGCAGCACGCCCTTGGGCTGGCCGCTGGAGCCCGAGGTGAGCAGCACACAAAGCAGATCCGTCGGGTTGCGCACGAAGCTAGCGGCCTCAGCCAACACCGATTGCTTGCTGTGCGAGAAGAGCTCGCTCACGCGATCGTTGCTCAGCTGCAACACTCGACCGAGCCCCTGCAAGGCCCGCGTCCTCTCCGCCTCGGTCCAGCGCGGGTGCAGCGGCACAAATGGCTGGTTCGCCTCGAGCAGCGCCCACACGAGATTCACTGTGGCCAAGCTCGGGCGTGCCTCGAAACAAACGAGCTGGTCGGGCTCGGCGTTCTGGCGTAGCCACGCAGCCAGCCAGCGGGCTCGCTGCGCCGCGGTTTCGAAGGTGACGCTCTCCTCGGCGGCGATCAGCGCCAGTTGTTGCGGTGACCTTTGGCCGGCCAAGGAAGGCGTTAAAAGGTCCATCGCTCCACCTCGGTCAAGCCTTGGGTTGGGTCGGTTGCGCCCAAGCCAGGGCCAGCGAACGCACGCATGACGGGCGAAGCTGTGGGAGCCGCGTTGGTGAAGGAGGCCAGTCCAGCGTGCTCGTCGAGCCCTTGCGGTAGATCGCCGGGCTGGAGCGCGCAGGCCAACTCGCGCATCGCCGCCAGCGCGATCGGCCCTTCGAAGGCGTGGCTCACGACCACCTCGAGGCCGCGTTCACGCGCCGTCCGTGCGAGCGCTCGCGCGGGCATCAGGCCGCCGAGCAGCGACGGTTTGAGCACGACCCCGCACACGGATGGTGACTCCATCGCCACCGGACCGAGCAAGGTCAGCGACTCATCGACGAAAAGGCGCAAGCCCGCTGCAGCCCAGTCCCGTCGACGGGCTTCGCTCCCCGGCTCGAGCGCGCAAGGCTCCTCGACGAACTCGATCTCGGCGCTGAGCAGCGCCGGCAGCAGCGCCTCGAATTGATCTCCGCTCAGCGCGCCGTTGCAGTCCACCCGCAAACGCATGTCCGCGCCGACGACGTCGCGAAGCCGCCGCAGTCGCTCGCTCGCCTGCTCGAGATCGCAGGGACCCAACTTGAGCTTCAGCGCGCGGTAGCCGCGTTCTTTCGCTGCCTGTGCGCGCGCCTCGAGCGTTGCGTCGGCCAGGGCGCCGAGCAGGTGGGTGCAATAAAGCTCGGAGGCCGAGGATGGCGAAAGCAGCTGCGCGAGCGACCACGAACGCGACTGCGCCAAGAGGTCGAGCAGGGCCGTCTCGAAGCCAAAGCGCGCCGCTTTCGCTAGACCGTCGAAGTGGGAGAGCCAGCCGCCCACGGCCTCTTCGTCATCCAGCGAAGGCCGGCCGAAGTCGCGAGCCGCACGCAGCGCTTCGAGCGTCGCTTGGCCGGTCACGCCGCCTCGCAGCTCGCTGAGCGGCGTCGCCTCTCCCAGGCCGATGCGACCCGACTCCGACTCCATTCGCACCACCCAACCTTCACGTTGAGCGATGCCTCCTGCCGCAGTCAGAACGCCGCTACCTGCAGGTCCGCCCCAGCGGAAGATCGCAACCGCGCGGACCTGCTCGCTTGGTTTCACGCGCGTCCCAACACGAAGCCAACCGACATCAGCAGGCTCACGAACAACATCAACTTGGCCGTGCTCGCCAGACAGTCGTTGAGCACCTGTCCGTCGCGCGAGCGAATCAAGGTGCGCCAGTTCACGAGCCCGAGCGGAAGCGGGAGCAGCGCGATTAGCACGTGCCACGGGCCGTAACCCAAGAGCGGAGTCGCCACGATGCTCCCCGCCGCGACCAAGAGCAGCAGGCCGTATTCGATCTCGCCGAAGCGCCGTCCGAAACGCGCAACAAGCGTGCGCTTACCGACCTTGCGATCGCCCTCGGCGTCACGCACGTTGTTGACGACCAACACCGCCGTGGCTAGGGCACCGGCCACCGAGCCAGCGAAGATGCCGCCTGGCGGCAACAAGCCCGCTGCGACGAAGGTCGTTCCGAGCACCGCGACCAGCCCGAAGAAGACGAACACAAAGACGTCCCCGAGGCCGTTGTAGCCGAGCGGATAGGGGCCGCCGGTGTAGGCCACGCCGCTCGCGACGCTCAATACGCCGATCGCCACGATCGGCCAGCCGCTGTGCCAAACCAAGTAGCTGCCCGCCAACACCGCTACGCCGAACGCGACGATCGTCCCGCGTACCATCGCCTGCGCCGTGAGCAGCCCGCTCTGAACCGCGCGCGGCGGACCGATCCGATTCTCATCGTCGGCGCCCGACTTTGCGTCGAAAAGGTCGTTGGCGAAGTTGGTACCGATCTGAATGAAGAGCGCGCCGATCAGCGCTGCAGCCAGCGCCGCCCACTGCAGCTGGCCCTTGACGAAGTAGGCCACGCTGGCTCCAACCGCCACAGGTGCAAAAGCGACCGGCAGCGTCTTGGGGCGGGAGGCCAGAAGCCACGCACCCAGCGAGCCTTTGCGGATCGATAGCTGCGGTTTCGTTCCATTCGGCGTGTCCATCATGCTCCGTTGATCGATTGGCTCCAGATTGCTTGGAGCGCGACGGCGGACCCGACAGGGTCCTCGAGGAAGGCGTTGTGTCCGGCGCCCTCGAGCCGGATCACACGCAAAGCGCTGCCGACGAGCGGCTGGTACAGCTCGCAGAACTTCGAGTCGAGGCTGCCGGCGACGAGGGTCACGTTGAGTGAACTCGCCTGCAACGCGGGCAGCAGGTTGGGCATGCGCCCAGTGCCGAGCGTGGAGAACGCCCAACCGATGCCCTTGGCGCTGTGTGCGTTGCGGATGGCTGTTTGTTCGGCCAAGACCGAGGGCGGCAAGCTGCGCTGCGACGCAAACATGGGCAGCTCGGCCCAATCGGAGAAGAAGCGCTCGACGCCGTCGCGCTTTACTTGCTCGGCCATCTTGTCGTCCCAACGTTGACGTTCACTCCGCTCGCCTTCGTTCGTCAGCCCGAGATGAGCACCAAAAGCGACCACGCCGCGCAGGCCGCGCACCCGCAGAGCGACGCCCAAGGCGAGCCGCCCGCCCAGCGAATAACCCGCGAGCAGCTGGCCCGACGCATCCCCATCGGGGAAGAGCCGCCGCGCCAACGACTCGACCACCGCCTCATAGGATTTGAGCTCGAGCCCCCAGGGCGCTGGGCCGTGGCCAGGTAGCAACGAACAGCGAATGGGGACATCCAGGCTCTCACTGAGCAAGCGCGCCGTCGGACGCAGCATCAGCGGTGAGCCTCCGAGGCCGTGCAGCAACGTGACTCCGGGCTTCACGCGAGCACCTCGGCGAACCAAGCGCGATCCGCGCGGTCCGCAGCCTGATCCACGACGGCCTCGAGCACGGTGACCCGAGGCTGCGCGAGCGCCGACGTCAGCGCAGCACGGAAGTCGCTCTTGTTGTCACAGCGTGCACTAACGAGGCCCATTGCAGCAGCGACGGCAGCGACAGAAAGCGCGGGCGCGGTGAGAAAGAGCGTTTCAAACGCCGGTCGTGGCAAGCCCGACTTGGCGATCGGCAGACGCTCGAAGATACGCCCACCGGCGTTGTTGATCACCACGATCACAAGCGGCGCCTGCAACGGGCCGAGCTGGGTGAGCAGCGCAAGCGAACCGAGGTCATGCGCCGCGGTGACGTCGCCAAACAACGCCACGACCGGCTCTTGCTGCGGCGCTGCTACGCGCACCCCGGCTGCTCCAGCAAAGTAGCCGTCGATACCAGCGTGACCGCGCTGATGAACGACGCCCAGTTGCGGCGAGCAGTGGCTGTGAGCGAAGAGCGCGAAATCTCGGATCGGAAGGCTGTTACCGAGGAACAACTGGCCGCGCTCGAGCAGCGATGCCAGCTCGATCGAAACGAACGGCTCCGACAGGCCGCCCTCCGCGCGCTGCTCGCGTAGGGCGAGCGCGCGTAGGTGCGCCGTGAGACTGATGGCCTCGGGTTGTGCGACCTCTGGCCCAGCCTGATTCTGCGCTGCAAAGGCCTGCAAAAAGGGCACGAGGTCGCTCTCGACCGCGAGCTGGGCCGTGCCCTTGGGATCGTGAATGCCGTGCGGTCCAACCACCACGCGACATGCCGCTCTGGCGCAGAAAGCCTCGTAGGCCGGGTCCACCGGCGGCAAGCCGAGCTCGATCAAGAGGCCTGCCGGACGTTCGCGATAGCTGCGGTTCAAAAGGGCGTGCGCGGTCGCGTGGATGCCGTGCTCTTGCGCGAGCGCTAGGCCGCTCGCCGGTTCGCAGAGTACGACGTGGCCACGCGCCGCTACGTTGTCCACCGCCGCGCGCAGGTTCGCGATCGTGCACGCTCTATCCTCCGCGCGGTACTGCAGCGCGCCGACGACGACCGTCGCACCGCCGTGCAGCGATGAGAGCTCGCGTAGCGCGAGCAGCGCCTCAGGCGCCGGACTGCGCTGCGAGCCAAAGAGCGTTGGCGCCTTGCGATCGCTCGCAACGGACGGGACGCCTTCGGCAGCCGCGCTTGGCTCGAAGTACGCGGCCGACGGCTCGAGCGGCTTGCGGAAACGCGCGTTGAGGTGGACCGGGCCTGCAGGTGTGGAGGTCGCCGCTAACACCGCGCGCGCGAGCAACGAAGGCAACGCGTCGAGCGCCGCTTCATCGGGCGAGCCAAGCTCACTCGAAAGCCGCACATGACCGCCGAAAAGCTTGATCTGGTCGAGCGTCTGCGAAGCCCCGGAGCCCACGAGCTCGAGCGGCCGGTCCGCCGAGAGCACGATCAGCGGGATGTGCGCGAGTTCGGCCTCGAGCACCGCTGGGAAGTAATGCGCGAGCGCCGAACCGCTGGTGCAAATCAGCACCACCGGCTTGCCGCTGACGCGAGCGATACCCAACGCAAAGAACGCTGCGGCGCGCTCATCCACCACCATGTGAACGTGCGGCTGCGCACAGGCCCAAGCCGCTACCGTGAGCGGCGTCGAGCGCGAGCCGGGGCTCACGACGAAGTGCTGCACCCCGAGCTCGCGCAGGCTGCTGATGAGCGTCGTGCTCCAACGATAAGCGAGCACCTCACTCATACGGCTCGCTCCTCTCGACGCACGCCCAAGGCGGCCAGCATCGAGGCGAACTTGGCCTCGGTCTCGGCCACCTCGGCGGGTAGCGAAGAACCGGCGACCACCCCGACGCCAGCAAAGAGCTGTGCGCGTTCTCCGCTGACCAACGCCGAGCGGATGGCGACCGCAAAGATCCCGTCGCCGCGCCCATCCACAACGCCGATCGGCGCCGCGTAGAAGCCTCGGCCGGGTTCGCGTGCGCGCAGAAAATCGAGCGCCGCTGCGCGCGGCACACCGTTCATCGCCGGGGTTGGGTGAAGCGTGCGCGCTAGCGAGACGGCGCTGCAATCCTCGTCGCAGCGACCCAGCATCGGCGTCACCAAGTGATGCACGTGGGCGAGCGTCCGCACCGTCAGCGGCTGCGCTTCGACGCTCACGCCTTGGCCCGCGAGCGCGGCGCGGATCGCCTCCACAACGAAGGCGTGTTCGCGCAGATCTTTGGGGCTGGCCAAGAGGGCGCGCGCCTCCGCCTCGTCATTCGAGCGGCGCGGTAGCGACCCAGCGACGGCCTCGGTTCGAAGCTCGCGGCCTGATTTCTCCAGCAGCGTCTCCGGCGTTGCGCCGATGAACCAGCGCTCGCTTCGCGACCAAGCGAAGCGCACCGTTCGCGGCAAACCGGCGAGCCGACGTAGCGCAGCGGCGAGCTTGAAGCTCCCGCGCAGCTCCAGCGTGCGACTGACGACGACCTTCTCGAGCTCGCCCGCTTCGATCCTCGTTAGCGCAGTCTGAACTCGCTCGCAGAACGGCTCTACGCCCGAGTCGACAACCTGGGCGTTCGACTCGAGATCAGCGTTCGGTCCTGGCTTCCGCAGCGACTCCAGCCACGCCACGATGCGAGCGGCGGCGGGCGAGTCCTTCACCTGCAGAACGCGCAAACCACCGTCGGTGGCCGTTAGCCGCACCAGGGGAATCACCAGCCGGCCACTCTCCTCCGGCCAGTCGGCTGCCGTTCGGCAACGAGCGTCAAAGGGCAGCGCCGCAAACGCTCGCAAGCTGCCCTCGGGATCAGCCCAGCGCGAAAAGAGCTGCGTTGCGGTCTCGTTTTCCGCACTCGCGCCGAGCTCGATCGAGTCCGCGAGGCCGAGGCCCAGCGTAAATTCCCGACGCTCGACCGCTGCCTCGCGCGAGTCCCAAAGACCGACGAACTCGCGCGCTTCCTTCGGGAGATCGTCTGCCGCGGCGACGACTCTCTCAAGATCGAGCTCCATCACGAAGCTGGTGACGGAGGGGAGAACGGGACTCACGACCCCGCGCGACGCTCCGCGACGTAGAGGTGCGCCGTGCCGAAGGTGAGCGGAATCAGCTCGAGCATGTCGAAGCCTTGCGAGGCGATCGTCGCGGCGAACTCTTCCGCCGGGGGGAACGCTGCGATCGACTTCTGCAAGTAGCGGTACTCCTTCTTCCCGCTCAGCAGCGCGCCGACGAACGGAACGAAGTGATGCACGTGCAGCTTGGCCATCCCACCGAAGAAGCCACCGCGCGGCTCCGACAGTTCGAGGATCAGCAGCCGGCCACCCGGGCGAAGCACGCGAGCCATCTCGCGCAAACCGAGCGGACGATCGGGGACGTTGCGGATGCCGAAGGAGATCGACACACCGTCGAAGCTTTCGTCCTCGAACGGCAATGCCTCGGCCGAGCCGACCTGGAAGCTGACGCGCTCATCTCCCGAGGCCTTCTGGCGCTTCTGCTCGGCCACCGAGAGCATGCCCTTCGAAGGATCGAGACCGACCACGGTGGCGAGAGGGTAGGCCTTCGCCATCGCCAGCGCGAGATCCCCGGTGCCGGTCGCGACGTCGAGCAAACGCGGGCTGCCGGTAGAGGCAACCTCTTGCATCTTGCCGACGGTGCGCTCGCGCCAACCGCGGTCGATGCCGAGCGACATCAAGCGATTGAGCAGATCGTAGCGCTCAGCGATCTGATCGAACATTTCCCCGCTGCCTTGGCGGGCCTCTTGGTTCTCGGCCTTATTCACGCGTCACCTCCGCGAAGAGCTTGCAACACAGGGCCTAGAGCATCGGGGTGCAGAGCTTGCGGCGCGTCACTCTCCGCCTGCTCGGGTTTGTCATGGACCTCAATCATCACGCCGGCGGCACCAGCGGCGAGCGCTGCGCGCGCCAACGGCACGATCAGATCGCGGCGGCCCGTCGCGTGCGACGGATCGACGATCACCGGCAATTTGTGTACGTGGGACAGCAGCGCGACAGCGCCGAGATCCAAGAGGTTGCGCGTCGATTCGTCGAAGGTGCGCACGCCACGTTCGCAGAACATGACCGAGCCTGCACCGCTCGAGAGCAGGTACTCGCCGGCGAGCAGCCACTCTTCCACCGTCGCCGACATGCTGCGCTTGAGCAGCACCGGCCGGGAGGTCTTCCCCACCGACTTGAGCAACGCGTAGTTGTGCATGTTGCGCGAACCGATCTGCAGCACGTCAGCGTGCTCAGCGACCGCAGCGACGTCGTGCTCGCTCAGCACCTCGGTGATCACCGACTGCCCGCAGGCGTCCGCCGCGTCTCTCATCCAGCCCAACGCCTCCGAGCCTTTGCCTTGGAAGGCGTACGGGCTCGAGCGCGGTTTGAACGCTCCACCGCGCAGGTAGAGGACGCCACGCTCGCGCAAGGTGGTGGCGATGCGCAGAATCTGCTCGCGTGACTCCACCGAACAAGGGCCTGCGATCAGCACCGGCGCTTCACGTCCGATGCTGTTCTTGCCGACCTGCGCGACGGGGCCTTGTGCGTCCACCCGCGGGTGGGTGCTGTCCGGCCGACTGATGCTGACCACGCCTTGAACGGCGCGAATCTGCTCGACGTCCACCTGGGTGGAAGAGGATTGGACCACCAACAAGGCCTCTCCATCCTCGCGGCGCTCCGGCGGGCTTACCCACAAGCCAATGCCGGCCAAGGCTTTGCGCACCTGCCCGAGATCGGCAGCACGACTGACCGTGATAATCATTAGTTCCTCCTCGAGATCACTGCGCGCGCGACCGAGGCGAGCGCTTGGCGTTCAGGCGAGTCAGGGAGCTTCTCCAAGTGACCGATCGCTTCATCCACCAGCGTGACGGCGAGGCTCTTGGCTTGTTCGGAACCTCCCCAGCGTTTGATGGCGGTGCAGGCGTAGGCCCGCGTTTCGGCGTCGAGCGTGTCTCCATCGATGCGACCGCGGAGACGGTCGGCGAGCTCCGGATCCTCGAGCAAGGCGACCAACAGCGGGTACGTCATCTTGCCTTCGCGGAGGTCTTGCAACACCTCTTTGCCCAGCGACTCACTGTCCCCGTCGACGTCGAGCACGTCGTCAATCACCTGGAAGGCGACGCCCA
>CAITIQ010000387.1 GCA_903892415.1 uncultured delta proteobacterium
GTGTCGAAGAGGCCCTCGCGTTCGACTGTGCGACCATCGGGGCGGCCATCCTCGACGTCGAACTGGGCGATGAATCCGGCGTGGAGCTCGCGCGTGGACTGCGTCAAAATCATCCGGGGTTGGCCGTCGCCTTCTTGACGTCCAATCCGCAAGCGGCGCGGTTGCAGGGCGCTGAGAGCTTGGGCCCGATCTTCGAGAAGGACTGGGAGCTGACGCCGCTCTTAGCGTGGTTGCGCGCGCTTCCGTCGCACTGAAGCGGTCTCTACGGCGGTGGGCCGGCGACGCCGCGCGCGGCGCACGGTTGCAGCGAGCGCAACCAGCAACCCACCAAGCGGCAGCGCGGAGGACGAACGCGCGCTGTTGCACGAGCAACCATCCGCTTCGACTTCGGCCGGCTCGGCGCAGTCATCGCCCAGGCCGTTGACTGGCGCGCTGTCGCACGTGGCCGGGTTGCCCGGGGGGTAGATAGCGCAAATTCCTGCGACGTCATCGGCTTCCAACGTACGCAAGGTGATCGACTCGGGCGGGTACTCGACCACCATGGTTGCGCCCGGGGTAGGCGAGTGCGCGAGCCCCAAGAAGTGCCCAGCTTCGTGCGTCATGATGCTCAAGAAATCCACGTTGACCGAGTCATCGCTGGTGCTGAACGTCACTTGGTCGGAGTTGATCTCTAGGTCGGCGTCGCGGATTTCTCCCGAATCGACGGCGTAGGTCACAGTGGTCAGTGCCAACGTCGCGTTGCCCCCGTAAGGCCAGCTGTCATCGCGGAAGATGATGATGTTGGCGTTCTTGGTCTCCGGATCGTAGCCAATCTCTGAGCAGGCCACGTCACCCAGATCTTCTGCGGTCACTCCCGGCTCACCGCTGCCGCAATCAGCGAGCACCCAGGAGTCGAACGCTTGTTTGACCAGCGGTCGCACGCTCTCGAGATCGATCTGACTGGAGGCGTCCTCTTGCAGGACGTAGCCCACGCAGGAGCTCGGCCAGGCGATCGGCTTGCCACAGTCGCTGGCCTGCGCCGGTTCACATCGAGCCCCCACACCGTCTTCACACGCAGCCGTTCGACAATAGGCGAGCGCCGCGTCAGCAGGCCCCAGCGCAAGCACGGTGACTGCAACCCAGTCAGCCCAGCCGCTCGACGGCCGGCTCACTTGCCAGCAGCCTTGGCGACCTCGAGGATCTTCGTCTTGGCGGCGGCGAGCTTGGTGCCGAGCAAGTCTTCACGCGCCGAACGCCGCTTGTCGCCCTTCTTGCGCACCAAGGTCCCGACGTCGGGGCTCGAGCGCAGCACGCGTTCTCCCTCGACCTCGGCGACCGGGAAATGCCCCTGCGCCATGCCGACGACGACCAACGTCTCGTCGACTGGCGCGAGGAACACGACGGAAGGCTCACCAAGCTTGAACTCCGCCTCGCCTGCGACCGACTGCCCGAGTTTATCGACTTTGCCGCCCAGCGTTCGCACCCAGACGCTGGTCTCTGTCTTGCCCACGATGGCGTCCTCCACCTCGAGCCGGGTATAGGTCACGATGCGGTTGGAGCCCGCGACCTTCTCCCATTTGGAGACGCGCTCGACCGGTGTAGCGACCACCACGTGTTTGGATACCGTGACCAGCTCTTCGGTGGTCATCAGCAGCGCGATCGTCGCGTTGGCCGAACGCACCTCGAGATCGAGACCGCCTTCAGGGGTCAGCGCAAAGACGGAAAGGCCAAGGAGCGAAGCAGCAAGCAAGGGCCGGAGACGCATGGGTCGATGTTAGCTTCGTTCGGGCAACTTGTCTCCGGCTCATCACCCCACTAGTTGGTGGGGGCATGGTAGACGCCACGCAAGCCGAGCTCGCCCCGCAGTCCTCCGAGCTCTCGATCGGGCCGTTCCGCTTCGCCTCGCGGCTGTTCGTAGGGACCGGCAAATACAAAGACATGGCCGAGGCCGAGGCCGCCATCACCGCCTCCGGCGCTAGCGTGGTGACCGTCGCTTTGCGCCGCGTGGATCTGAAGACGCGCGGAGAAGGTTCGCTGCACGCGATGTTGGCTCGACTCGGCGTCACCATCTTGCCGAATACGGCTGGCTGTTACACCCGCGAGGAGGCGTTGCGCACGGCGCGCCTATCGCGCGAGCTGCTCGATACGCCGCTCGTGAAGCTGGAGGTGATCGGGGATGAGGCCACGCTCTTTCCCGACAACGAGGCCACGGTGGATGCAGCGCGCGAGCTGGTGAAAGAGGGCTTCGTGGTGCTGCCGTATTGCATCGACGACCCGATCGTTTGCAAGAAGCTACGCGATGTGGGCTGCGCCGCGGTGATGCCGTTGGCGGCGCCGATCGGTAGCGGGCTGGGCATCCGCAA
>CAITIQ010000388.1 GCA_903892415.1 uncultured delta proteobacterium
TCGTATATGGATGTCCATGCAAGACTAGCGCAAAATTGCTTTATCTCGGTCTGTGCAGCTTGACACGAGCTGCCATGGGCAGCCGCTTATGAGCTAGGGCACGTTAAGCATTGGTGTCCGAGTCCGAGTCCCCCGGCGGCAGTGCATCCGTCGGGGTGGTTATGTCGGTCTTGCCGGCCGGAGTTTTCACATTCGTGACGGGCGCCAGTGCGGGAGCATTTCGGGTAGTTGCCGGGCCCGGCGTTACCGCATGGCCGCGTCCTTGCCGAAGCCGGCGTTGCCGACGGCGACGCCGGCCAGCTTGCTGGAATGGCCGCAGTGACTGATCAGTGGAATCTCAGGCTGCCACCGCGAGCGTGACTGCACATGAGGCCCAGGGAGCTCGCAGGCCTGCTCTCAGGCCAGGCGGGGGCGTCGTGTGCCGCGAAACAGCCGGGGTGGGCGCCCCGCATTGAACCTCGCCGCATGCGATTACTAGCACTACTACTAGTAGGTATACTGAGCGGTACAATGCTAGAATGCGCACTGCGCACTGGCACTCTATTCTATAGTCAGAATTCGTCGGCATAGGCACGCGCCTCAGTATCGGAATCATCGTCCGCATGCGGATCGGCCTCGTCATCTGAATCGGACTCCGAGTCGGCACCGTCCGCGAAGCACTGCCAGTGAGCAAAGGCGTCGTCCCACTCTTTCTGTAGGTCGGTGATGACTTTGAGCTCGGACTGCAGCACGGCGGTCCGGCCCCAAGCTTCCCTGTCAGAAGGAAGGCGATCCAAAAGCTGCCGCAGCTGAGCCTCCATGTAGACGCGAGTCATCACGAGCGCGTCCTTGACATCACGAACTTCGTCTCCACGCAACACAAGCTCCTCCTTCAAGCGCTTGATCTTGAGCCGCTTCATGACAGCATTCAGTCGCTCATGCCGTAAAACGACCCCGCGGCTTTGAACGCGGCTCGCCCAGGGCATAACGCCCTGGTAGTTGACGTCCTTGCAATCGGTCAGGATGGCTAACGCACTGTGTTTCGAAGAGTCGGGTTCGCGAGAGTTGCATTTCTCGGCGACGAAATTGTAGATCTTGACCGCCTCTTCGAGCTCCAGCTCCGCCTTTTTGAGGTGGGCGCGTTGCAGACTTCTCAGCCGCGTGGTACCGCTACTGCACACGGTACCTGGGACCGCAGTTAGTGGCGTGAAGACTGCCTTCCACTTGGTGAGAAAATCATCGCGCAAGGCGGGAAGACGTTGGTTGAGGACGTTCAAAAGGAACGCAGGAAGCCGAATGGCGGCCTCGGAGAGCTTGTCCGAGAAGACCCGGTCGCGGTCTGCAACGGCAACTACCGCGTCCGCGGCAATCTCCTTCCGCATGGTGGTCTCCAACTTCTGCGCATCACTTGCAATGCGATCTGCGAGCTTCATGTTCAACGCCAGCGACTTATGTTGCAAGTTGTTGAATCTCGTCGGGTCCATCGATGCCACCTCCAGCTTCGCATCCGTCGGGTTCTTGACGAAGTCTTGGTAAGACGCGGCCCGATCCTTCAGCAGCGCGAGGTCCGCCCAAGGGTCCGGCCGCTCGGACGCCGAGGCAGCTTTGGCGCTCTGTTTGGCTTCGGCGATGAACTCAGCTAGCCACGCGTCGATTTGGTCGTCGCCGATGTTGTGCTGATGCTTAATGACCACGAGCTCGTTCGAGTGGAGCACCAACAGCCGGGCGGCGTTGCGAATCTGCTTGGAGAGTCGGACGACAATTAGGCGCCGATGAGTGCGGTTCCACGAGTGGATCAACTGCTCTAGATGCGCATAGTGCTTCACTGGGCTGAGGTACCGAAGGATGTACCGCGCGGTGTTCATGCCCCTCATGACCGCCTCGGGCGCGTCTCCTTGCGAGTACGCGGTGTAGGCCATGGCGAACTGACCCTTAAGAAGGCGACAAAGCTCGGTGTGCTGGAGGGCGTGCATCGCCCCTGCACGAAAGCGCTGCGACTCGTATCGGACTTGCGTTCGCGTGGGTGTTGTTTGTTGTATGCAGCATGCATGATGCACAACCGGGGAGGAGGGTGAGGTGGCCCGCACCTATCGCCCACAACAGAAGGTACGGGAACTCGTTGCCGGTGAGATGCTTGTACCTCTCCTTGAACCTGCAGAGGACACGTGCTCACAACTCACAAGTGGTGAGTTAGGCACA
>CAITIQ010000389.1 GCA_903892415.1 uncultured delta proteobacterium
GGCTTCATGAAGCTGCGGGAAGCCTACGAGCTATTCGCGGGGATGGCAGAGTCTGAGGCTCACCCGGTCGTGTCCGCGCCGCTGCCACGAGAGGATTCGCCCAGCGCCAAAGGCAACTCGGCCGACGAGCAGGCACCCGCCGGAGACACGGCAGACCTAGGCAGCCAAGGCGAGCAGAAGGTCTCAGAGTCCCCGAACGTACAAACCCTCTCCCTGCAAAGACCCAAACATGCGGCGGGCGTTCTGTGTCGCTGGATCGAGGATGCGCTGCGTGACCCGGCGGTTCCGCCACCGCCTGCTCAAGTGGCGCTGCGCTTCGTGTTGGAGCTAATGAGCAAGGGCCATCGTAAGAGCGCAGGCCGACTGATTGCCGCGCTCAGCCAGTACCTTCAGCACGCTCCGCGGTCAGCGCTGCCCTCCTCGGACATGCTCACGCGATGGGCCATCACCGAGCGCCTTTGGGAAAAACGCGACGATATCCCGGAGCCGCTATGGAAACCGATGATCGCTACCGTGGTAGCCGGGAGCAGCGACGACGTCGCGGACGAACTCTTTTCGTTTCGCGAGACCTATCCCGAAGAGGCCGCCCGCCTGCTTGCGGATCTACGCCAGACAGCCCCCGAGCTGGTTCAAGTCTTTGGTGAGTGGTTAAAGCCGCATCACCTTCCGCAACCGGTCAAAACCTCCAGCAGCTTCCCGTGGTGGCTGATCTTCATTGCGCTTCCCGCCATTGGCCGTTCGGCTACCACCTGCAGCGGAAGCTCCAGCACCCCCTCCCCGTCCCCAACCACCTACCGCGTCCCAAGCCCTGCACCATCGCCGTGACCCAGCCCAAACCTCCCATTGTCGGTATCGACTTAGGAACCACCTACTCGCTCGTTTCGGTGTTCAACGCCGGTGAGCCGATGGTCCTGCCCAACGCCATTGGCGAGACGTTGACGCCCAGCGCCGTGAGCGTACTGCCGGACGGCAGCATCGTCGTGGGTGCTGCCGCAAAAGCCCGAGCGACGACGCACCCTGAGTACACCGCAGTCGGCTTTAAACGGGATATGGGGACCTCCCGGCTCATCCAGCTAGGCGGTAAGTCGTTCAAGCCGCAAGAGCTCTCTGCGCTGGTGCTTGGAGCGCTAAAGAAGGACGCGGAGGTCTTTCTAGGCCACCCTATCGAAGAAGCGGTCGTCACGGTGCCAGCGTACTTCGGTGAACTCCAACGCCAGGCCACCCGCGACGCGGGCGCCATCGCCGGCCTGCGCGTTGATCGCATCGTCAACGAACCAACGGCCGCCGCGCTCGCCTACGGCCTTCATCAGCGCGCCCGAGACGTGAAGGCGGTCGTACTCGACCTCGGCGGCGGCACCTTCGACGTCACGGTCTTGGAGATCATCGAGGGAGTGGTGGAAGTGCAGGCCACCTCGGGCGATCTGCGGCTTGGTGGAGACGACTTCGACCTAGCGCTGGCCGAGTTGATCGTGAGTAAGTTGGATGGCGCACAGCTGAATGTGGTGCGCGATAACCGCAAAACCTGGGCGCGCCTGCTGGCGGCCTCCGAGTCAGCAAAGCGTAAACTCTCGAGCGCCGCGTCCACGCGCATAGCGCTCGCCGAACTCGAGCTGGAGCCGGGAACCACGCGGTCGTTCGAGCTCGAGCTGCGGCTCGAGGAGGTGGAAGCTGTTTGGGCCGCTCTGCTCGATCGCGTACGGCTGCCGATTACGCGCGCGCTCGCCGATGCCAAGCTAAAGCCGGGCAGCGTTGATGAAGTGTTGCTCGTGGGCGGTTCAACCCGTTTGCCCTGCTTCGTCAAGCTGGCCACGCACGTTTTCAACCGCCTCCCGTTGCGCACGCTCCCGCCCGATGAAGCGGTGGCGATGGGAGCGGCGGTGCAAGCCGCGCTCAAAGAGGACAACATCGCTGTAAGCGACATGGTCGTGACCGACGTCGCGCCCTTTAGCATGGGCATTGCGACGGTCTCTGCGATGGGTTCCCACGCCATTACCGGATTCTTCACCCCGATCCTCGAGCGAGGGACGGTCATTCCGGCAAGCCGCGTAGAGCGCTTCAGCACGGTGCACGATCGCCAAAGCAAAGTTAAACTCGAGGTGTTCCAAGGCGAACGCAGTCTTTGTCGGGACAATCAACATCTTGGGGAACTCACCATTAGCGTCCCGGTTGGACCCGCCGGCAAAGAAGCCATCGATGTGCGCTTCACCTACGACTTAAACGGCATTCTCGAGGTGGAAGCGACCACCGTCTCCGACGGAAAGAAGGCAGCCGTGGTGCTCACGCAAGCCGACGGCCGGCTTAGTGAGCAGGACCTCGCCGAAGCTCAGAAGCGCATGCAGGGTCTCAAGTTGCACCCGCGAGACGCACTACCCAACACCACAGCGTTGTCCCGCGCCGACGCGCTGTATGCGGAACTCACCGGCGATAGAAGAGCGACGCTGGCCCGCGGAATTGCGAGCTTCCATGCCGCACTCGAGTCGCAGGACCCGACAACGATCCAAGTCGCGCGCGAACAGCTGATCGAGATGACCAACTGGCTGCGCGGCTAGCGATACCGGTGCGGAGGCGGGCTGGCTCAAAAGTCGACGCGGACACCCGTAGGCAAGAGGCTGACGGTGGTCTTCACGTCAGCCTTGTCGTCAAGCACCCAGACGGTTTGCTCGGTGGCCAGGCCCGCGATCAAAAGGCCAAGACCAACGAACTGGACCGAGCCGAACGCAGCAAATACTGGTGCAAGATCGGGCTTTTCTCCGGCGACGATGAATGGGCCAGCGAACGGCACCATGCCCACGAGATAGCCGTCTTCGTGGTCCCCAGTAAACATACCGCTATATCCGTAGGCGAGGCCGGACATGATGACAGAGAGGCCCCAGGCGGAGGCCCCGGTGATCGTCCCGCTGAGCCAAAGGCCGCGTAGCGGGCGGGTCTTCTCGACATAGCCGGCAGGCGCTAAGAAGCCCTCCTCCGCAGCGAGCACCTTACGCTTGGGCCGGGTTTCCTCGGCATGCGCTGGGTTGGCCACCAACAAGGCGGATAGCACAGTAGAGCGTACAACAAGCTTAAGCATCCGAGCCCCAGAGCACAGCTTGTGCCAAAGCGACTTTGGCCGTGCGCACGGGCGGCGCGAGACCGCAAGCATGACAATGCGATCACACGACCTGAAAGGCTCAGAAGTCGATGCGCAAACCGGTGGGCGCGAGCTGCACGGTGGTCTTCACATCGGCCTTTTCATCCAACACCCATACGGTTTGCTCCGTAGCTAGGCCCGCCATCAGCAGGCCGACCCCGACGATTTGCAGTGAGCCCAGGCTGGCGAACACGGGAGCATCATCCGGCTCTTCACCCGCGACGATGAACGGGCCAGCGAACGGAATCATGCCCAGTAGATAGTTATCTTCTTTGCGCTCGTTGAACAGATCGCTAAAGCTATGATAGAGTCCAGCGCCGAGCACGGAGGCCGCCCACGAGGCGCCTCCGACTATCGTGCCGCTGATCCAAAGACCGCGCAGCGGTCGCGCGGTCTCGACGTAGCCGGGCGGCGGGAGAAAGCCCTCCTCCGCAGACAGCACGTTGCGCCTGGGAAGGGCCTCCTCAGCGTGGAGCGTGCTGGTCGCCAACAGTGCCGATACCGCGCTAGCACACAGAAAAAGTTTTCGCATTGCGAGCCCGCAAGCACGGGAGATGCCAAACAGACTCGTCCCCTGCGTCCGGCTTGGCCCTTAGAATTCCGGACAAGTGTCGAGGCACTCAATCATTGCCTGCGTACCGGCCTCGTCTTCACCGGTGAGAGCGGTACAATCGGCGGCGTCAAGGCACGAGGCCTGGCACTCGGCTGAGCTGGCCTGCTGCTCGGTGCATTCCAGCGGTTCCTGACTCTCCACCTCCAAGCCGCAGGAGACGGCCTTTGCCGACGTGGCGTCGTAGGCAGTTACGCAGCGCTCGCTCGGAGTGGGCTCGGTGGGTAGCGCTTGGTCGAGGTGGTTGCGGAAGATCTCGACCACCGCAGCGAAGCCTTCTTCGCCGCGTAAGACGTCGCCACAGGTTGACTGCGAAAAACGTAGCTCGCCGATCTGAAGTTCATACCAAGAGGACTCAACGTCGAGGTCGCTCCCGGGGCACGCGCGCGAATCTGCTCCGACCACGATTTGGTCGAGCGCCGCGGAGAGCTGGCTGAGTTCCTCGGTGCTGAGCTGGGCTGGTGCTTCCGCGGGAATCACGTGCTCTTTGGTGGCGTCGGGGTCTTGGAGAAATCCGCTGAGGGTGGCTGTATTGGGGTCGATGGTGATCTCGTACAGGCCGGGCCCGAAGCCGGTGTTGAGGAATACCAAGTCGCCACACGGCGAGGGGTTGGGCTGGGTCGCGATCTGACTGGTGGGGGCACATTGGTCGTCGGACGCCAAGGAGAGCGCGGTCGACTCCCAACCTTCAACGGACGAGCCGCAGCCGGCGCCGAGCGCGAGCAGCAGCCCGAATGCGCCCGTTACCCGGGCGTGACGAGCGTTAGAGACGAAGAGCGATTGGATAGAAAGGCAAGTCAAGTTCATGGTCCGGCCCAATGCAGCGCCCGTACCAAGGGCCCTTTTGCGCTGAAACGCAGGATCCAACGAGGCGCCACGACCTTGCAGTCCGAGTGGGCCGAAGTTGTGCCACGGGCCTAAACAACAATTCGGCCCAGCGAGTGATCGATTCGTTCGGGAGCAACGACTAGAGCGCAATGCTCAAACCGAGTTCACTCCTTTCGCCACTCTTGCTCTCCCTTTTGCTCGTCGGTTGCTCCGACTCCGATGGTTCAGGACTCAGCGCCGGTAGCGGCGGAACCCCAGCTGGTGGCGCCGGTGGAGGCGGCGGCGGCGCAGGCGGCGCAGGCGGCGCAGGCGGGGCTGGTGGTCTCGGCGGCGCCGGCGGAGCAGGCGGGGCTGGTGGGGCAGGCGGGGCTGGTGGTCTCGGCGGCGTCGGCGGAGCAGGCGCCCTCGGCGGCATGGGTGGCGACGGCCTCGGCGGAAGCGGAGGAACTGGCGGCCTCGGCGGGGACGGTGGTAGCGGCGGGAACGGTGGTAGCGGCGGCCTCGGCCCGGGCGGTGCTGGTGGTGCGGGCGTCGGTGGTTCGGGCGGCGCTGGTGGCTCCGGGCTGGCGCTCGGTGCGCCGTGCGCACTTCAAGACGAGTGCGCTAGTGGTCAATGCGCCGACGGCGTGTGCTGCAACGCGGCTTGCGAGGGCGTTTGTGATAGCTGCCTGCAACTGCAAACGGGCGCGGCCGACGGACAATGCCTTCCGGTTCCCGCGGGCCTACCATGCCGCATGGCCAGCGACGTTTGCGACCTGCAGGAGGTGTGCGACGGGCAAAACGCTGATTGCCCCGCGGACCAGCTGCAGAGCAGCGCGGCGGTGTGTCGTGCGGCGGTGGGACCTTGCGACGCTGTCGAGACTTGTGATGGCGTCAACAATAGCTGCCCGACCGACCAGCTCGATGCGGCTTCGATCTGTCGCCCGGCGGTGGGACCTTGCGATGCGGTCGAGAGCTGTTCGGGCCTCGCGGCCGATTGCCCAGCAGATGAGCTGCTACCGATGGGGTCGCTCTCCAGCTGCTCGCCGTACACCTGCAGCAGCGCACCAGCCTGCCCAACGAGCTGCACTTCGGTCGCGGGTTGTGGCGGCGGAA
>CAITIQ010000390.1 GCA_903892415.1 uncultured delta proteobacterium
CAGCGATCGCAAACTCGCTACAGCGTATACCACCACGCCCGATTGGACCTCGCTCGCCAGCATCACCAACGTCGCCACGCTCGACTCAACAGCCGCGACGCTCCTCGAAACAGAGACCTTCACCGAGAGCCGCGAATACGATGCCCTCGGCCGGGTCACCAAAGTCACAGCACCCGACGCCTCTCAATTCATACCCACCTACAACGAGGCGAGCCTCCTCGAGAAGGTCGACGTCAAGATTCGCGGCGCCGCCAGCGCCACACCCTTTGTTGCCAATATCGATTACGACGCCAAAGGCCAGCGCACCGCTATTGTCTATTCAGCGGGCAACTTCAAGACCGAGTACAGCTATGACTCGCTCACCTTTAGGCTGATGCGCGTTCTGACAACGCGCATCAGCCCCAGTGAGACGCTCCAAGACCTCAATTACACCTTCGATCCCGTCGGCAATATCATTGAGGTTACCGACGCCGCCCAGCAAAGCCTCCTCTTCACCAACGGCTTCGCCACCGTCCCCAACAAATATGAATACGACGCCGTCTACCGCCTAAAACGCGGCGAGGGTAGAGAGCATAAGTCTGTAGGGGACGTCCAAGTCGACCACAACGACCAAGCCATCTGGAATTTGCCTCATCCCAACGATCCGCAGGCAATTAGGAGCTACTTCGAGACCTACGCCTACGACAAAGTCGGCAACATCCTCGAGATGTTCCACAACGCCGGCGGCGGCGCCAACACCTGGACGCGGACATACAATTACGGGAGCGGCTCACCTACCAACAGGCTAGTCAGCCACAACATCCCCAGCGGCACTGCCACTTACAGCTACGACGTCCACGGCTCGATGACCTCGATGCCCCACCTGTCCACTATGAGCTGGACCCCGTTCGACCAGATGCAATCCGCCAACAAAGGCGGCGGTGGCATCGTCTACTTCACGTATGGGGCCGACGGACAGCGCGTAAGAAAAGTCTGGGACAAGACCGCCAGCCTCAAGGAAGAACGCATCTATTTAGGCGGCTACGAGGTCTATCGAGAAAAGACGTCAGGAGTCACCCAACTCGAACGACAGACGTTGCACGTCATGGACGGCGCCAAACGCCTCGCCGTGGTCGAAACAAAGACCATTAGCGGAGGTGTGCCGGTCGCGGTGCCCGTTAGCATGTTTAGGTATCAACTCGGCAACCACCTCGGCAGCGCCGTGCTGGAGGTCGATGCGGCTGGGTTGATCATCAGCTATGAGGAACTGACGCCTTGGGGGAGTTCGGCGTACCGCAGCAGTAGAAGCGGAGTCGACGTCAGCGCGCGACGCTATCGCTATGTCGGTTTAGAGCGAGATAGTGAAACGGGCCTGGATTCGATGGGCGCGCGGTACTATGCCGCGTGGCTCGGACGGTGGACGAGTGCGGACCCGCTGGGCGTCGGGGCGGATGGTCCTGGAATATATAATTATACGCGCGGGTCCCCGGTTGTGTTGACTGACCCGGGTGGGATGGAGGGCGATGCGCCCCAGCAATCCAAGCAGGAGAAGAAGAATTTTCTGGATAAGCTAGTAGATGCGCAGACGCCGCAGTCCAAAGCTGGACGCTATAGAATCATCGAGAATCGTGGCGACGCGCCCGTGGAACGAGGGCAGAGTCTTCAGCAGTTTAGTCGCGGTGCCAAGGCACAGGGTCTTTCGCTAGGTCCCGAGGCCTTTACTCCCTCGCATTCTTGGAGCAACCTACTATGGCAGTCGATCCAGGCTCCCGACGAGGCGGTAAAGAAAGCGACCCAGTCTGCGGTCGAACAAGGAAACCGCTTCGAGGCTGTTGTTGGTAGCGTAATCAGCAGCGCGTTCACGGGTCCCATCGCAGAAGCCGGTAGGCTCAATGACGTTACGGACAATGCATTAACCGTCTACGAGTCGGTCACTTCACCGCTTAACGACCCCAACCTGGAAGGCTTGTCAGCCGGCGTTCGTCTCGCCGCTGTGGCGGCGCCAATCGCAGCTGAGGGATCAACGCTACTGCGAGGACTGGCAGCTGAAGCCGACGTCTCCAGTTCCGTGGATGGGGCGTTCGCGGGGCTCGACGATTTCATGCTCGGAGAGGTGCCCGAGGTGAGCGGTGGTTCCCGCTGGAGTGCAGAGACGCTTGCTAACCAAGGCCGAGCTTCGGGCGGCGCCATCGATCTGACTGGCGCGACAGATCCGGGCTCGGCGGCCGGGGATCTCGACCGCATGATTGCCAGGCTTAAGGGACTGAAAGGCGGGGGGCAGCCTGCCGTCGTGGACGTTGAGGCCTTCGGTTCCCGCGCTGGGAGCACACATAAAGGCCGAGGGGCGCAGGCCGGTTCGGACTTGGATCTGATGCTTACGGACAGGCCCGGCGCCTTTGGCGGCTCGCGCTTCGACTCTCGCTTGCGTAAGCAGATAGAAAACATCGCTCGTGACTTCGAGTCGGCCACAGGGATCCGCGTCGACCTCAAGATCGGATCGGACGACCCGTTCATGAAAACAAAAATGCTTTCGCCTTACAAGAAGCTATAGTTGCATATGAGCACGACCAAGCTGACTGTTAACGGCATCGAAGTACCCTTGGAGTGGGTGTCGACAATGTTCCAGGGGGATGCTTTTCCCGGGGGATTCACTTATCTACTATCAATCGATGCTAGCGACGCGATTGCCAGCATCCTAGAGCCGTCCGTAGAGCTTGAGCCTCCACCACTTGACTTGGCGGCTAAAGTCCTTCAGCGAGTAACGCCTCTTCTTCGATCCGGATCGATTGTGCCACCCAGGTACCTACTCAACACCATTGCAAAACTCTCCGTGAGTGACTGCATGCGGGTCACCCTGGAGGGCGCGTGTTCGCCAGTAATCCCTTCCCAATCAGATGCAGTGTAGTGGGTCGGTGTAGTGGTTCAGCGACCTTTTTCAGCACAAAGCGCACCATTGACGATATACAGTTAAAGGCCCTCCCACCCACCAAACGCACCACTCCCTCGGCGCCGCTCTGCGGCGCCCTCTGAGCCGTGTAACGCTCTAAATCAATAGTGCAGAGACAAGACGGGGAGATGCTCCCGTCCACGAAACGGCTCTACGCCAATGCGGAGCTGCTTCACGTAGCGAACTCGTCGTGGGTGGTCTCGCGCGCCGCGGTAGGCAGGCCTCGGTTCGATGCGAGGTTGGCGTTGCATGCGTTTACCGCGCAACCCGGGCCTCTGTACGCTGATCCGTGCGAGGCCGCCTCGAAGACAATACTGGTCCAAAGCTCAGCTTGCCGCAGCGCAACAGCGTGCGACGATCGCAGTCCTTTCGCTCCTTGATAACCACCAAGCACAAGCCGGAAGCGGCCGCCTCAAGGCGCCGCTCCCGGCCTTTGCACTCAACAGCCTTCCGGCGCCACCGCTACAAGCGCCGCGCGAATCACCGCGAGCGCTTCTTCATGCCGCTGCATCACCGCCTCATGCGATACACGGATAACGCGGTAACCCAGCCGGCCCAGCGCCCGGTCCCGCCGCGCATCCGCCGCGCAACGCTCAGCGTGATACGCACCGTCCACCTCCACCACGAGCTTGCAAGACGGCGCAACAAAGTCAGCGATGTACCGCCCCAGCGGCACCTGACGACGGAACCCAACACCCAGCCGCGACCCGTTCAGAGACTCCCAAAGCCGTGCCTCCGAAAGCGTGAGCGAATGGCGGTTCACAGCCGCACGGGCCACATTGATTGCAGACGGAGCGGAACAAGGACGAGGAAACGAACGCATAAACCACTCCTGAGCCCAACCAAGGAGAAGGGCTTCTCCCCATCAAGCGCAGGTCTCCGTGACGG
>CAITIQ010000391.1 GCA_903892415.1 uncultured delta proteobacterium
GCATCGGTACGAAAAACCATCACTTCACCTCTTTCGGTTCGTTTGTTCCTGTCACTCGCAAGAGGGTTTCGCGAGCCTTTTCTAGCTCGGCTTCTTGCTTCATCTGGGCCTCACGCTTGGCCTCGTCTCGGTCGCCGGAGGCCTTCGGCGACGCGTCCCAAGCTGTCGGCCTCGATGCGTGAGCGACGCTTTGGCGCCCTCGGGCTGACCGCTGAAGCCGCAGCGCTGCAGCGTGCGCAAGGGCAACCCCTTCGCTCAAAGCGTTCCAATCCTGCGGCGCGAGTTCCGTCTCACCGAGCGAGGAAAGGACCTCGAGCGTTTCGCTCGCTTGCCGCTTCAGCGCGGCCCGTGCGGCCTCGCTCGGCACGAAGTTCCTATGGCAACGCATCGAGCGGAAGTCGCTGCTATTGGTGACCGGTTCATTAACGACACGAGCGGGCGGAGCTTCTTCGGCCGGCCACCGGTTCGGCGCGATCTGTCGCTCGATCGCGTTGCGCGCCATGCGGATCTGAGCTTCCTTCTGAGCTTGCTGCAGCTCCGAAGCCGACACGTGAAGGCCCTTCGCGGACCACTCAGCGCGCGAGCGCTCGACATCGGCGAGGATGGTCTTGTTCTTCGCCCTGGTTTCAGCTTCGTTTCGCTCGAAAATGTCCGTCATCGTTCTTCGCCTTCGTGAATGGGTTGGGTGAGTTCTTCGGCGAGCGCTTGAGCTTCAGCTCGGATCCTTGCCGCTTGTTCGTGGTGGGCTTCGAGCAACGCGCCGATCACCTTGTCGACGGTGACCCCTCGCTCCGCTGAAAGAGCGTGCAACTGGTCGGCGTTCTGACGAGACACGCTGAGGTGGGCCCCTCGAGGGGTTGCTGCGGGAATCTTTACGTGCCCCCGCGTCGACCAAAGCGAGCGCGGAATCCCAAAATCAGACTCCAACACCGCCTGGTTTGATTCGTTTGGCGTCGCCCTGCCCTGAGTCCAAGCTGTTAGCGATGGCTGCGAAACGCCGCACGCACGAGCGATATGGACGCGCTTAAAAATGCGGCAAAGCTCGGCAAGTGCCAACGCGCCGTCCGATCGATCCGCTTGCTCAGTTCGCTTCACAGTTGCCTCCCTTGGGCATCTTGAACATTCGAGACATGTGCTCGAAACCAGGGTCAACCTGCGGCCGCTTGGTCTCGCTCGCGAATTGCTTGGCTATCTGGTCCAACAGGATGTCGTAGCTGCTCGACTTCGACCCAAAGACCCCAAGCACGAGCGCCGAAACAAGATCGCCGTGCCCACCGCCCGCGGAGCGCGGCGAGATCAGTTGATAGCCACCGCCCGGCAGCGGCTTCGAGCGCACCGCGCGAAGCTGGGCCATCAGCCGAGCATGGCGCGGGACCACGAGGCGCCCCTCTCGAAAGAGCTTCCGCGTGAGAACGTACGTCTCGAACTTGCCGGCGTTGCCCTCGGGAGCTGCAGCGATCTTGATCTGGTGAAGGTCCGCGTACTCGCGAGCGCTTTCGCGGTTGTGTCCGTCGGCCAACACTTCGTTGACCCCGTGGGCCTTCATCGTTTCGGCGAAGGTCCCGATCACCAGCGAGAGCTTCAGCGGCTGAACCTTCGTCGGGCGAAGCTCGGTGATGCTCAGCACAGCAATCTCGAAGGGCAGAATCCTCGCCTCGTGTGCGCGGATCGCGTCGTTGTGGTTTCCAGTGGACTCGGGAGCCGTGCGCCCAGTCACGACCATCGCGCTTGAGTCGCGCACGAGACCAATGTCCGCGCCGGCTGCGCGGTTCGGGTAGTCCACCGGATCGATGAAGTCCCGCACGGCTGCAGCGAGCGAAGGAGCATCGAAGAAGGCAGACGATCCGCCCAGGTTGAACACCGCGTCATATTCACGCTCGGCCGTCTCGGGGTCCTCGGCTCGCTCAAGCGCGATGAGCTCGGCCAGCTCCGGATCGTTGTCCCTGAGAACCAGCGTCGGAGCGTGGGCCACAATGGCTGACGTCGCGTTCTTCCCGTTCTTCTCGCACAGCTCAGCGAAGAGCCCTTCGTCACTCCATGGTGTCGACGCGAGAAGGATCAGCCCGCCCCGAAGCAGACGAGGGCGAACAGCCTTCACGATCTCGCGGTCGTTCACCACGAAGCCTTCCGAAGTGAAGAACGCGGCCTCGTCGCAGATTAAGCAGATGATCGAGCGCCCTCGAAGTGAACGCCCACCGCGAGAGGCGGAGCGCACCTCGAAGCGAACCACTCGCCCGTCATGCGGTCGCCGAAGGTCGAAGCTATCGGCGCCCGGTGCGCCCACGAGCAGCTCGCCCAGCTCGGTTGAATCTTGAATGCGGGCCACCGCTCGCTGAACCGAGAGGCGAGCCGTGTCGAGGTCAACCGACACGACGAAGGCCCGGGGCACGTCGCCCGGCCCGCACTTGGAAACGTCGACAGTGAGCATCAGATACAGCGCGATCCCGCTGCAGATCTCGGTCTTTCCGCCACTGCGGCCGCACTGAAGCACGATCGTCCGCCATGCGATCGCCGGGGCATTGTCGAGGTCTCCGAACATCTCGAGCGCGATGGCTCGCTCGTCCTCGGGAAGATCTGCGATGGCCATGCGATCGATGGCCACGCGAACCAGCGTTCGTTGCCCAAGCGTGAGCGGCAGCCCGTACCACGTCATGAGGAACTCAACGCACGTCAGCCGAGCAGGCGCGGTCATCGGCTGCCGCCTTCACGCTGGGCCCCGAGGGCAGCCGCAAGAGTTGAGCGCCCAGCCTTCGGGCGAGACGCAGCTTCTTTGGCCACGAGCTCGTGAGCGGCGAGCAGGTTCTGGCGAGAGTCGTTCGAGAGGGAGCTGGCCTGCCCCAACATCTTGGCGTCTCCCTTGGCTGCGCCCTGGTCGAAGAACCACCGCGACGCGGCCAGCTGCAGCGCCGCCGACGAGACGATCGAAGCTGGGCCCGGTCCGACCTCGCCACCGCCCACGGTCGCCGCAAGCTTCTCCATGTGGTCGTCGCGCCACTCGCGAGCGAGCAGGGCATACGGCGCGTAGGGGTGGCCTTCCTCGATGTCAGCAAGGCCCAGCAACCGGGCGAGCTGCTTCGATACGCCGGCAGCCTTCCCACCCTTGCGGGCCATGGCCTTCGTCCCGTCGCCGGGCTGAAACCGACCCGAACGATCGCGAACGGGTAGCGGCCCAGCAGGCGCGGGAAAACCAGCGGGCAGTTCATCGGCTGGCATCACCTCGATGCGAGGCACGCCTTTGCCTGTCCCGTGTCCCGTGCGCCAGGTCACGAGCCACCTCGTGAAGCAAAAGACCAGGGCAAGCCCGCCACGTCAGCAGAAGTGCTGAAGCTGGGATGCGGCCCTCGCGCCTGCCTGATAGCGCGAGACACGTCGACACCGGAGCAGGTGCCAAACGCGGGGCAAATCTTTATATGGTCACATAGTGTCACCCTTTGGGGGCTACGTCCGCCGCCGAGCTCGCAAGCTCGGACCAACCCACCGCTACGGCGCCGCACGCTGTGTGCGATCTTCTGAGACGTCGCCGAACCTTCACCGGATGAACCCCAACACGACGGAGCGTTCACCGGAACTCGCCCTCGGCTGAGAGCGAGCGGCGCCGCGGAGCTTCGGCGCGAAGACTTGGGCCCGGATTGATAGTCCGGGCGATGCGCGTTTTTTGCGCAGAAAACCGGGCGAGCGGGAAAGAGCGGGCACGCTTCGAAGGCAACCATCACCGCCGCCCCTCGTTTGAGACGAGGCCCAGCTCTCGCTCGAAGCTGAAGCCACTGCCCTCGCGATCCTCGCCGCCGACCTTTTCAGGCGTCGCCATCGAGCGACCCTGTAGCCACTTCTCGAAGTGCACTGTCGAGACCGAGCGGAGCTTGCCGATCGCGAGGACTTCACCGCCTGCCGATCCGTACTCGCGAACCAACCCAAGGAAGGTGCGAGCCGGCAGCCCGAGAACACGCTCCGCGGTGCGCTGGGTGACCCGTAGCGAGGCATCCCGCGACATGGCGGCCGCTAGGCTCTCGAGCGCTTCCAGCTCCGCCTTGCGCGTCTCCGTGAGCCGCCGAAGGGCATCAACCACCGGACTCATAAGGATCCCCCAAATTCCGGGCGATCGCCCTCGGGGGTCCGATGCCGATTCCTCGCGCTCAGTTGCCCCTCAGACGCTTCTTGGTTTTCGCCCCTCGTCTCAGGACATACGCACCGCCCAACGGCCCGCAGTTCCCACGAGGCACAGAGGCAAGCCCTCTGCCGAAGTCCTCGTTCAGCCGCTTCCTCGTCGCGAGTGAGTCGCCCCTCTCGAAGTGATCCACCGAACTGATCCGTCCCAGAACTGATCCAGTGATCCGCGCTCCCCCTATAGGGGATGCGCGCGTGGATCACTTCGCCTGATCCGGAACACCCGTGAGACACCTGGATCACTTGGATCAGTTCAAGTGATCCGCATGATCCGGATCGCTTCTGTGACAGTTGGATCACTTCGCTACCTCCGCAGGGGGACGAGAACCAGCAAGCGCGGCGCGCTCCGCAAGTTCGACCAGTGACAAGAGTTCGTCGGTGAGCTTGGAGCCGTCGAGATAGAGTCCTTGGTGGGAGCGAGGGCCACCCGGCTTCACGAGTGCCTCCCCAAGAATCGCGCGCGCCGTTTCAACGCGGGGCGCCGAGCAGCTGTGCAGCCTTGTGCGCAGCATCGGCCCGAGGTCGCGAATCGACAGATCGCCGTTGCAGCTCGCGACGATGCGAGCCATCTCGAGGGCCACGCCCAGGTTCTTCCGTCGCTCGGCGGACTTGCGCGCCTCGTCGCGCTCCGCCCGTTGTTCCTCGAGGGTCTCGGTTTCTTCGGGGAGCTCGGCCTCGGTCAACGTTTGCGTGAGCCGGTCGATCCGAAGGCCGATTCGTTCCGCCGACGGGCCATGCTTGTTCTTGGCGATCCGCAGCTCCAAAAGGTCGGCCTCACCCTTGATCGAGCGAAGCGCGAGCATCACGCGGGCCGAGTATTCAACCGCGCCGGACTCTTTCGCCGCGGCCATGTCGTCAACCTCCGACGTGGCGTTGCGGTAGGCGCTTCGCGTCATCTCCGACGTGGCGATCACGATCAGCCCGTGCTTTGTGGCCATCTCGCGGATGGCTCGAACGCGGGCCGTCACAACCGTGCGCGTGGAATCAAGCTCGGCCTCGTCGGCGCCGCGAACCGTCTGCAGCGAGTCCACAGCCAAGAACGCACGCTTGCCAGCTTCGCGCGCCGCGGCAGCCAAGTCCTCGGCAGCCTCTTCGATGGCCCACTCTTCAGAGTAGAACCGAACCGAGCTGAGCGCGTCGGTCACCATGAAACGCATGTCGCGAAGGTCGTTCGCCGTGCGCGCCTCGCACTCAGCGCGGCGAATGCCCCGGCGCTGAAGGAACCGTGTGAACAGGTCGCCGTCTTCTTCGTCCACCGCGAGCATGCCCACAAGCAAGCCACGCTCGGCGTAAACATCGGCGATCTGAGCTAGAAGCGCCGTCTTTCCAGCATCGGGCGCCCCGAGCAGATACCAGCGCGTGCCGTAGACAGGACCGCCACCGGTGAACTCATCGAGCGAGGCCAACCCCGTCGGCTCGTGAACCAAAGGCCCTTCGGCTTCCCAGCGGGCCAGGATTTCAGCCGCACGAGTCGGGCGCTTTTCGGCCTTCCTCGAAGGCGTGTGCACCCGATCGAGCAGGCGCTTCAGCTCGGCATCGCTGGGAGCTTGATCACGCTTCACAAGCGCTTCGATCTCCGCCTTGGTTGCGTCAAGATCGCGTCGCCATGCATCCGACGGAACCAGCAACGGCACCCGAGCGATCGCGGGATGGGGCGTCATGGACGCACCTCGATGAAGCCGGAAGAGACCTGCGCGCGCGCGGCTTGATCGAGCTTGTGCTCTAGCTCGCGACGAGACCACGGAGGATCGCACCGCCGGTTGTAGTGCATCAGAATCTCAAGCGAGACCTCGCGCGGGAGCTCGAATCCCCGAACGCACGTGAGCGCCGCGCGCCACAAAGCAACGTGCCCACCCGAACCACTGACGGCCGCCGGCATTTTGTCGACGTAGCGAGCAGCCCGCTCGGCTCGGGGCATGATGTTGCCC
>CAITIQ010000392.1 GCA_903892415.1 uncultured delta proteobacterium
CATGCTCGGAGGCTTCCGGCGCGGCGCTCGGCAGAGGGCCAGGGTGAGCAGAGCCTTCCGGTCCGTCGGTCCCGGTGGAACGACAACCGGAAAGCAAAACGCACGTCAGTGCAACAACGACCCGCCTCATCCGACGGTTGCGTTGCGCGCCGGTGCCGCAAAGCGGTTCTGATTCTCGCGCGCCATCATCGCCATGCCCTTCTGAAAGAAGGCACGCAAGAACGGGTTCTCGCGCGGAGCGTCGGTCACGAGACCACCACGGCGGACAGCTTCCGCAACCACGAGAATCCGACGAGCGAGTTCATCTCCACGGCGCGCGCGCACCGAGATTGCAGCGGCCCGCATCCGCGCCGCGATGGTCTCGCGTCGCTCGGTGGTGAAGTAACGATCCGTCGCCGCGGCAGCTTCCTCCTCGAGGACCTTATCCACCGTGTTGCGGTCCTCGGCGTCTGCGGCGGACAGCCGCTCGCCGACCTTGGAGACGAGCTCCTGCAAGGCGCCTCGGTCGGCAGCCCAGGTGCCAAACTCGGGCTCGTTATGGAGCTTGTCGGCATCGACCAGCGCCGCCTCGAGCTCTGCTTTGGTGGCCTCCTTCTCGAGCGCCGCAATCGGATGAGCCGGAGCCACGGAAGGAGCCGGCGCGGTGAGCACCATGCAGCCGTCGAAGCCGAGCGGGAGGATCTGCTTGGAGACGTCGTTCAGCTTGCGACCTTCGGCCACAGCCTGACGTGCCCAATCGAGCGACACCTCCACCGGGGGAACCCCCATGCTGTCCTCGACGCGGTCCTTCCAGCGGCGGATGTGCTTGCCTGCAAGGTGACCGAGGCTCGCGTGCACGATGCCCGCGTTCTCGCGCACCATGATGTCGGCGACGCGGTACCGCCCACCGGGCAAGCGTTGGCTGAACGAATAGAACGTCGTTCCATTTCCGTCCGGTGGGATGAAACTCGCCACGCAATCCGAAGCTGCCTCGGGCGTCACGGGCTTCACGGGCGCGGGGCTTGGCGCGGCAAGCGAAACTCCGCGAGATTTGAGCACGTTCAGCGCTCGTCGCGCCGCCTTGCGAGCCACGCTTGGCGCGGAGTCGAGGGCCGCAAGCCGGGTGATGGCATCGACGTTGCCCGCATCGAGCCAAGCCTGAACGAGCGCTTCTCCTCCATCGCCTGCCGCACGCGCCGCATCGAGCGCACCTTCGGCGCCGACCTTGATCCACGCCGCATCGACCGTCGACTTCGACTCGGGCACCTTCACCGCGTCCTTCGGAGCCGGAGCATGCACCTGCTTTGCGAGCTTCGCCTTGAGCGCCTCCTTGGCGGTCATCGGCTTTTCGGTTTTCCTCGCGGGCGTCGCGACTTTCGGCGCGGGGTGCCAGACGAGCATCAGCTGATCGGGGGACTTCTTCGGCTCGGATGCCGGCAGCACCGGCGGGGTTCCGACGACGTCCTGGCGGTAAATCGTGCGTTTGTTGGAGCGATTCACCGAGAGAACGCTCGAAGCAGCCGGAGCGGCCGACCGCGCCGGCCGGGGAGAAGCCGACGGCATCTCGCGGGGTGGCCGCGCCGGACGCGCATCGCGCTGCTCGCGCGGGCTGCGCTGCTCGTGCG
>CAITIQ010000393.1 GCA_903892415.1 uncultured delta proteobacterium
CGAACGCGTTGATCGCGCGAATGGTTGCGCAATGGCCGCACATCCCTCGACCTTCGGACGCGCAGCTCCGGGCGCTTGGTGCTGGGGACTATCGCCACGAGTCAAAGGACCCGGCGGAGCTGGTCGCGATATTGCGGATCCCTGGCCTCGCGGCAGAGGAACGCGTGCGAATCGCCGAGCTCCTCAAGCCTCATGGCCTCGAATACCAACGTGAGGTCGTGGCCATCGCCGAGGCCACGCTCGATGCCCAGGAACGAGCTCGACTCCTGCGCACAATTTGACCGACTGGTTATGGCACCGGAGCTAGGGCGTTCGCGGATAACCGTATTGGCACGAAAGCGAATCACTCATGTCAGCTTGCCTCTCCGTCAGCGTCGCTCCGGCCATGCGAAGCGATATGGCAAAGGTGCTGGTGGAGAGGCCAAGGCTGCGTCGGGCGCCCCAGGGCTGCGGCTCGCCCTATCCGCGCAGCCAGCTCAAGCATCTATTTGAGTCCAGCTTGGAGGATGCTCCCTCCAAGCTCGGTATGGGCGCAGGTCACCGTTTTAAGTGGTTGAATGAGAACTTGGCGCCGTTGCGCCGCTTCCTCCAAGCGCAGGTTGGTCGGCCTTGGGACAAGGTGCGCTCGGAGATCGCCGTTCATGTACGGCGCACCAACGCGGTACAAGCGCATATCTACGAGCACCTGTTTCACTATGTAACCACCGAGATTACGCTGATAGACGGTGTGCCGCATATCGTGAGCCGGGGCCGGCTAACGCCGTTGGTAGAGCGTTATCACGGTACGCAGCTATGGGTCTGCCCGCGAACCGGCCTTTTGAAGCATGCCCCGCGGGCCAGTCCGCCGAGCCGCTCCTTTGGTCGTCAGCTTCGGCTTGATGCCGTCAGCGAGCTTCGAGAAGTGGCTGGGGTTTGGCGACACGTCACCCTGCGCCGCTTGCTCCCCGCCGAGCTCGCCCTGGGCCCGCATGACGTCTTGTTGGGCCAGGCGCTATCGCCCGATTGGTTTGGTTATGGTCGCCGCTACGAGCGGCTCTTCGGCCGGGTGGACGCCTATGCCGTTGCCACGCGCGAGCCAGGAAAGCGGGAGCTGAAGCGCTTGTCGCGTTTGCGTTACAAGTCTCACGCTCTGTAGCCCCGCGTGACGAAGCGCTACAACGAATTACTGGCGAATCTTCTGGACGATAGCAGTTTGTTCTTTGCGTACGACGCTCCCTTCGAGCGACGACGCAGAGGAGATAGCCATGAGCTCGTTCAAGTCCATCGTTCCCTTTGCTTTGCTTGGATGTTTGGGTCTTCTGGCTTGCAACTCACCCGAGGCGCCCGCCGCTTCCGCCAGTGCAGTAAAAGCGGAAGGCTCGGCAGCCGCCAAGAAGGATGACGTCAAGAAGGATGACGCCAAGGAGGCCGGCAAGGAGACGCCCAAAGAGGGGAGCAAAGAGGCCGCCAACACGCCTGCCAATGCGGACGCAAAACCCGCGGAAGCCGGCAAAGAAGCGAGCAAGGAACCCGCGAAAGAGGCCGCCAAAGAGCCCAGCAAAGACGGTAAGGAGCTGGCCGCCAAGGAGCCCGCCAAGGCGCCGGCTAAGTAGCTATCGATCGGTAGCTGTAATCACCAGGCGGCCTTATCCAGCAGGCTGGCCGCCTGGCCGCCCTCAGCCCCAATCAATCTTATGGTCGGTGCGCTCGGCCCAATCCACCGGCAGGTGGACCTTGCTGCGGAAGTGGGTGGCGCGCCATACAAGGGTAACCTGTTCGAGCTCGGTCTCGAGGAACACGAGATCGAGCGCGGCGGGCAGTTTCACTTTTCCTTCGCCCAAGAGGGATAACGTGGCGCTCGGCCGCAGCCGCGGCAGGTCCACGAGGAAGTCGCGGCCGTCGAGCGAGGTCTTCCCCAGCTGAATGCGCTCGTTGCCCTCGAAGCGTCGGCGCGACAGGTAGGGATGGCCACCGTTGGCAAAGCCGTGGCGCGGCCGATCGATGATCGGCTTATTGGCGAAGTCCGCGTCGAACATCTGCAAGGCGCGCTCCTTCTCCGGCAGGTTGTCGTCGAAGGTTGGCGGGAAATCGCCGAAGAAGGCGCAACGCGGAAACCACGCCGGGTGCAGCCAATCGAGCGAGGCGGGCATCGGCCGTTCGCCCCAATGCTCTTGCGGCAAGATCAGCTCGCTCATGGCTAATCGGTCATCGGCGAACTCAACGTTAGGCAGCGGCGTGCCGACGGCGCCCTGCTCATGCACCAAGTACCCTTTGCCGGCGGGGTTGCGGGGATAGGAGAATACGCCGAGCTCCTCGTTTTCCTCGGGCGGTAGGCTCTTGGTCATGTGGTCGAGCAGCGCCTTGTCCACGAGCACGTCCTCGGCCTCTTCATCGGTGCCGCCGTAGGCGTTCTCCCAGCCGAGTTGCAGCTCGCTCAGCGGCTCGGGGCTGGAGGCGATCAGGGTGTCCCCACGCCGATCGACGAAGCGGTCTCCAGTGCACACAAGCGTACGTTGGATCGGCTTGATGTCCCCGGTGACCGCGAGCGCCACCTCGAACGATGCCGCCGGCTTGTCCACGCGCGCCACCCCTTGAATCACCAGATCGGTGAGGTTGCGCCAGGCGTAGAGATCGATATCGCGCACCAACATCGAAGGCTTCGTGTGCCGCGTAGGCACCGAGGCTTTCACCGTCACGTACTCAGGTTGCAGCTGGAAGCCAGCGCGCGCGTGGCACTTGCCCTTCGCGTCGATGTTGAAGGTCATGCCGAAGAGCACGCTGACGATCGGGCGACCGTCCGGTGCTTCGCCCTCGGCGACGATGCTCTCGAGGCTGTACGGCTCGGCCACGTTCAGGGGCTCGCTTGGAAGTCGGGCACCAGCAGGTCGGAGCGCCCATCAATGTAGGAGCCGAGCTGATCCGCCACGGTGGGAGAATAAGGCCCCGGTGGAAAGACCTGCTCTTTGAGATCGCTGAACACTGAGTCGGCGCTGGTGGGGATGCCTGTCACCTCTTCAGCATACCCGAGCGCTGCCTTCTTCACGCCGCCGCCTACCGTGTCGAAAACGCTTTGAAACGGCCGGCTGGGCATACGCTCGCCGAGCAGCCGATTGAGGCCTTTGTTTATGTATTTATCGGCGAAGTCGGGCGCATCGGCTTGGAAGGTCTTGTTGATGCCGACGCGGCCCATCCAATCAAGGGCTTTGCGTTTGAGCGCACCAGGAGGCAGCTTGCCGCCCAGCCCCAACATCCGTTTGCCAAACCAATTGCCAAGGCCCTTTGGGAAGCGGCCAGTAAGATGTTTACCGGCCTTGCCGGCCAAGCTCTTGAACACCCGGCCGAGCACCTTGGTGAGCTTGTCCATCACCCAGGCCTTTAGCGCCTCGAAGGCCCATTGCACCAGCGCCGCGATCAAGTCCCCGAGGGTGAAGCCGAGCACCACTGTGGAGCTCGGCATGATCACGATATCGGTCGGTAGCGGGACCGGATCATTGCAGGCGAGGTTGACGCCAATGCATTTGATAAAGGGCAGACCAACGGCGATGGGGCCCTGCTTCGCCACCACCGAGCCGACCGCTAATACGTTGTTGCTGGCGGACGACCAGATCAGAAGCGGGATGAGCAGGTTGGGCGAAGCCGGCGGGAAGGGAAACAAGTTCCAGTGCGGGACCAAGCAATGCTCTGGCTTGTTGCCGCGCGAACAGATGGGCGAGCCATCCGCCAGCACGTCCTTGTTCCATTTGTCTTCGCCGAGCGTCTCCGACCAACCCTCTTGAGCAAAGCCGATATGCCAGGCGACGCCAGGGACGGGTATGAAGCCGACCAAGAAGAGGCCAGCATGACGGTCGAGCGTAATGATCAGGTGGTGCGGTTTCTTCGGCCAGGTATCTGCCATGACGCTCTCCGGTTAAGACGCCGCCCCGACAAGCTGCGCGCGGTCTTGAGATACCAGGCGCGTGCAGCGCGCCTGATGCTTGACGAACGGGTATCGAAACATATTGCGATACGAAAGCTCGAGCCGCGGTTGCTCCCCGCGTAAATCCAGCAGGATCTCCTCCAGCTCGAGCTTGCGTAGAAAGCGGCTTGGACCCAGGGCGATCTCCGCCACGAACAGAAACGGCGGTAACTCCAGCGTCAGCGAGCCGGAGGCCGTCATCCCCTTCACCACGAGCGGCCCCTCGGTAACGCGTTGCCCCGAGAGCTCCGGGTGGGCGCGATCGAACATGCCACCCTCAAAGTCGATGGCCAGCTTCTCGCTTTCGCTGTCGAAGCGAGTGATCTTCTCCGCGCGCAAGCCCCAGGTCACTGGATACGGGCCAAACCCGACCGGATCCGGCTTGTCTTCCCAACGTTTGATATGTGCACCGGCGCGCTCGATGTTGGGCAACGCCGAGCCGCGCGCCTCGCTGGCGCTCAGGTAGTAGCCGCGGCCGCGGGGGTTCTTGTGATAGGGCAATAGACCGTATTCGGTCTTGGCCTCTCCGCCGTAGGCGCGCGCCCAACTAATGGGCATACGCGTAAACGGCTGTGGGCTGCTGGGCATCAAGCCGCCGGGCGGCCCTTCCCAAACGCGGTCGCCAAATACATCGAGCTCCAGCTTGTACGGCCCGACGGCTACCGATACCCGCGTCGCGATGGTGGGCTTCGCACTAATGGCGTCGCCCAGCACAATCACGTCGGTGCCGAGGCGCGGCGGCAGCTCGTCCGCCGGCAGCTCACCGAAGTCTTCGAGCAAGGCCGGCTCGGTGCGTGGCCCAGCGTCCTTCGGGTCGGCGGGCTGTTCAACGAGACGCGCGCCCTCCACCAGGAAGCAACGCCGAGCAATCAGCGCAGCCGCCATCACCCCGTCGGGGCGTTCGGAGCGCAGCAGACCCGCGCGCAGGCTGGTGTCGTTGACGAAGCGCATAATCAGGAGTTGAGCTTGATCACGCCGCCGTGGACGTCCACCACCGGGCCGCCGTCGATCTGGGCGCCAGCTCCGGCGATGGTCAGGGCGCCGGCCGCTGATTGTTGCAAGCTAGCTCCGGCCGCGATCGCCAAGTTACCCCCGGAGACGGTGATGTCTCCGCCGAGGATCTCAATCAACGAGGGCCCGCTGAAGGTGATGATCTCGGTGCCGTTGATCAGGATGTTCTTCGGCCCGATGGTGATGGTCGCGCCGGCGTTGACTACCACCGACTGATCGCCGAACACGGTGGTGGCTTTGGAGCTCAGCGTGGCGGTGCTCTCTGCGCGGATGTCGAACTTCTCCGCCGCGTTCATCGTCGCGCTGGGTTTGACCTTCAGCTCGTAGCCAGCATTGGCCGTGTGGGTCGAGACCGCGGCATTGACGGTCACCGATAGCCCGGTATCGAACTGGTGGGTGGTCGCGCCGGTCACCGAGAGCTTTTGCTCTCCGCCCACGGTGAGCCCGTGGTCGGCGCCGTATTGTTGTTTGACGGCCTTGGTGACGTCGATTCCCAAGGTGGAAGAGTAGGTCTGATTGACCGCCCCGCCGATGGTCTCGGTCAGCTTGCCCTCGATGCTGCGGGTCACGTCGCCGGTGACGGTGGTGGTCTGATTGGAGAGGTAGGTCTCGGTGACGTCGCCGACCACGATCGTGGAGTAGGTCTTGTCGTAGGCGCGAGAGACATTGCCGACCACGTGCTCGGATTTGTCCCCGCCGACGAATTGATCGAGATAGGTGCCGAACGATTGGAAGCCGCTGCCGTCGGTGGAGAGCTCCACGTTGTGCCCTTGGGGGCTGGTGGCGTCGGTGCCCATCCACAACATGGTGTTGGCGACCGGGGTGAACTGCTTCATGTATTGGCCGCCCGCTTGGTCCTCGATCTCGAGCCGCGAGGAGCCGCCGGTCTGCAGGATGTTCTTGGTGGCGTTGGCCTGCGCTATTGGACTGGGCGTCGCGGCGTTGGGCAATACGCCGGCGATCACCGGGCGATCCGGATCACCGCCGAGGAAGGTGACCAGCACCTCGGTGCCTTTGCGCAATGGGAAGTGGAAGCCCTCGACCGAGCCGCCGTGCGGCTGCGCCATGCGTACGTAGGTGGAGGCCTTGCCGCCGTTGAGGGCGCTCTCGTCGAAGTGGAACTTAATGGCATATCGGCCCTGATCGTCGATCTGGGCGTACTGGCTATTCTCCGGGCCATCCACCACGGCGTTCTCGAAGGCGTGAATGCGCGGCCAAGCGGTGCTGCGCGTAGAGCGATACTGCGTCTCCGCGGGAATGGCCTTTAGTTTTACGCGATAGACCTCGCGGCTGCCGTCTTCGATCAGGGCGTCCAGCTCTTTGGCACCGGCGATACCGCGCCCGATGTGGGTGAGCTCGGTGACCAGCCAGGCCTGATTGAGCGTCGCGCGCGGGTGCGCCTCGAGTTCGAAGGTGAAGCCGCTGCGCAGATGATGAACCGAGCCGCTCGCGCTGGCGACCTCTCGTTCGGCGACGATGCTCTCGGCGCGGAGGTTGGCCAAGCGCTGGCCTGCTGCGGGACTAAAGAAACGATCTCCATAAAGCACGACCTCCGAGCTGCCGCCGCCGGGGATGGGCGCGTTTCCAGCGATGGGCAGGGCCGGGTTCTTGTAGTCGTAGTCTTTGAGCCGCACCGAAGCGGGAGCTGTGCTGCGTTTGACCGAGAAGGTATGCAGCGCTGCCCGGCCGGACTCGTCCTCGGCCGCGGGGTGATAGTGGATGGGCCCGCGCCCGAGCGGTGTGTGCACGGCGCGGTCATCGGCGAAGACCACCTTCTCGCGGCCGTCTTCGTGCTCGAAGAAGTAGTAGATGCCCTCGCGCTCGATCCAGCGGGTGATGAAATCGAGATCGCTCTCTTTGTATTGGCAGACGTGCTCTTCCGCCGGGTAGTCCCCGGAGAGCCGCAGCTCGAAGTCGTCTACGCCGGCCTCGCCCAGCACCGTGGCGAGGATCTGTGGCACGCTCTGTTTGGTGAACACGCGGCTATGCAAGGATTGACTGAGCGACCACAGCTCGGGCGCCAAGGTCACGCGGAAGACCGAGCGTTCCCCGGCGTCGTCCACAAGCTCGATCGAGCGCACGACACCGTGAAAGACGAAAGGCTTGCTGAGCGCAGCGGCCAGCAAATCGGCGGGCCGTTGCACCACCTCGAGCGTGGCACGCGAGCCCAGCGCGTCTTCCAGATCCAGCGCGTCGGCGGCGCCGCGATGCAGCGATAGGTAGATCTCGAAGGAGAACGGTCGCGAGAGCGCCTCTTGACCGCGGAAGCCCATGACGCGAGCGC
The DNA here is from genome assembly GCA_903892415.1 of uncultured delta proteobacterium. Classification (GTDB taxonomy): domain Bacteria; phylum Myxococcota_A; class Polyangia; order Polyangiales; family Polyangiaceae; genus Xiheicaenibacterium. The sequence goes on from CAITIQ010000393.1 coordinate 7,230, forward strand.
TCTCGGGAAGGGCGCTACCGTGGATGACGAAGGAGTCGCTCATATTCGGTTCCTCTGCATGGTTCACAAACCGGGGTCAGATGGCGTCGATCACGATGGTTTGAAGGCGGCCTTCACGCGCCGGATCGAAGCCGAGTCTTACGGGGCCGCGACGCGTTGCGGCCTCGCGATAGTCCGGCCCTTCAGGGCGAGAAGGAAACGGTCGCAGCGGGCCGAGCATGGCTTCCACTTCGCCCGCGTCGAGCTGGCCGGCGTTGGGCTCGAGCTCCAGCACCAGCAACGAATCAGTGCGCGAGCTGCCCCAGGCGCCGTTCTTGCGCGGCTCCGGTACGCGTAGCTCCACCCGTTGCCAAGGCGGCTCTCCCCGAAAGGAGCGATACACACGCAACGTCGGATTGGTGTTCTTCGTGTCTTCGCGCAGCGGCAAACCGAGCAGCGTCTCCACGGCACGACGGCTGAGTGGACGCTGACGCAGCAGCTGGTCGAGGGCCTTGAGGATGCTCATGGCAACAGCGGTACCGAGACGTTGGAGCCATCGGGGATCAGTAAGCTAGCCGCGTCCCCGAGCTCTTGCCGAGCCGGCCATTCGGACCAGGGGATCGACTTGATACCGCCGCCGTTGTCCATGATCAGTACGCTCTCATCGGTGTAGCCGACGGCGGTGCCCCAGTGCCCGGCGGTGGAGTTCCACGGTAGCGGAACCTCTTTCCCAGGGTTGTAAGCGACCATGGTGGCAACGTTGTTATCAATGTTGGCCTTGAGCTCATCCACGCTAAGGCCCGAGCCGCTCGTGGCTGGGACGCCGCTCGAGTTGAGGCCGCCAGCGACCGAGCCGGGGAACCAAGCGCCGTTGCTGCCCATCTCCGAGCCGGTGAAGAGCGGAAGGCCGTGGCTGATCGCCCATTGGCCGGGATCATTGTTGGCGATGGCCGGCATCACGTTACCGAGGTTGTCTTGGAAGTTGCCGCTGGCGAGCCCACCGTGGGTGCCTTGATAGAGCATGAACAGCGACGTCGCCGAATAGGCGCCACAAGCGTTCTCATGACGGCGCGAAGGATCATTCTGATTGTCGGAGAAGGTGGCGAGCAGGTCCGGGTTCATCCCGAGCAAGCTGGTGGTGCCATCGGGCGCAGCGGTCAGTTGGTCAAACTGCGCGAGCGCCGCCGCCGGGTCTTGGTACAGCGCGCGGTCCAGCACGATGATCTTTTGCGCCAAGTCGAGCCCCGGCGTGCTGCCCCATTGAATCGTCCAGCCAGCGGCGAGCAACAGGCGGATGCGCGCGGCCAGCACCGGATCGGCCGCCAAGAGTGCATCGTAGTCCGGCCCGAGACCGCTCGAGGGGGGGGCCTCCCCGAGGTTGAGCTGGATCAACTGCGCGTGCACATCGACGATGGAGCCGCCGTCGATGCTTTGGGTGGTGCCCTTCGAGATCAGCACGCCATCCGACTTGAGGCTCAGCGTCTTACTGGCGGTGAAGCTAATAGCGATGCCGGAGATGCGGACGTCCCCACCCTTGATCTCGATGATTGGGCCGCGAGCGCGCACCAGATCTGTGCCGCTGCCGGAGATCGACGGGGCCTTCATTACGACCGTAGCGCCGCCGGAGATGTCCACCGTTTCATCGCCGCGCACGGTGGTCTCCGGTGATCCGAGCTTGGCCTCGGCCTCACCGCGAATCAACGTCGATACCGCCGAATGCATATTAGCGCTGGGCGTTACGTCGAGCTTGTAACCAGCATTGGCGGTGTGAACGCTGCTTGCGGCATTGACGGTTAGCAGCAGGCCTGCCTCCAGCGTTTGCTCCCCCAGGCCGCCCACCAACAGCGATTGCTCGCCCACCACCTTGAGCTCGTGCAGCGCTTGGAAGTTCTCGGTCACGTTGGCTGTTACGGCTTGGGTCAGCGTGCCGGTGAGCGTCTTTTTGACCGCTTTGGTGACCGACTCGGTGCTAGCGCCGGTGACGGTGAGCGTGACGTTATCAGTGATCGCCCGGGTGTGATTGGCCTGTAGCGTTTGTGCGAGATCGCCGAGTAAGGTCGTGCTGTAGCTGGCGTCGTAGCCGCGTTTGACGTGGCCCTCGACCTTGTCCGACTTGTCGCCGCCAACGAAGCGATCGAAGTAGGTGCCGTAGGAGAAGCCTGCGCTGCCGTTGGAGGAGAACTCGGCGTTGTGTGCGCCGGGAGCCGTACCGTCGGCACCCAGGTACATCGAGCTGGCTTGCACCGGCACCGTCGAGTGCATGTACTGGCCGCCGCTCGCGTCTTCGATCTCGAGCCGGGTGGAGCCGCCGGTCTGCAGCACGTTCTTGGTCGCGTTTTTCTGCGTTACCGGGCTCGGGGTGAGCGCGTTGGGCATTACGCCGGCGATCACCGGTCGATCTGGATCGCCGTCGAGAAACTCGATCAGCACCTCGGTCGACTTGCGCAGCGGAAAGTGAAAGCCCTCCACCGAGCCGCCGTGTGGTTGCGCCATGCGCACCCAAGTCGATGCCTGGCCGTCGCCCGAGTCAGCCTCGTCGAAGTGCAGCTTGATCGCGTAGCGACCCTGCTCGTCGATCTGGGCGTATTCACTTTGCGCCGGCCCATCCACGGTGCCGTTCTCGAAGCCGAACACGCGCGGCCAGGGCGTTCGCTGCGGCGCACGATAGGGAAGGTCGGCGGGCTGCGCGTCGATCTCGACCTCGTAGCTGACGCCTTGTCCGGCCTGCGCGCGGCGCCCAGCGTTGATGGTTTGCAACAGCTCGCGGCGCCCAGCGAAGCGACCGAGTAGTTCGCCGTCTCGGCCCTCGTGTCGGACGCGCCGCAGCAGGTAGCGCGCATCGAGCTCGGCGCGCGGGTGCTCGCTCAACTCGAAGGTGAAACCAGCGCGCAGGTGCCTGGCGTTGCCGCGGCCTTTGAGCGCGACGGCCTCGGCGCTGAGCGCTTGGGCAGCGATGCGAGCGAGCCGCTCGCCTTGCGCCTTGTCGAAGAAGCGCGCCCCATGCCGAACCACCGCGGCCAGCGACGCGCCGGAGACGTCGGAGCGGCTGCGCATCTCCAGGGCCGGACGCGCGTAGTCGTAGTCAGCCATCATCACCGAGCCGGGTTGCAGCGCTCGCGAGAGGCTGACCGCGGTCAGTGAGCGACCGCGAACGGCTCCGCCTTCCGCTGCGTGATAGCGCACGCTGCCGCCGGGGACGGGCGTGTGCGCCGCGTCGTCATCGACGATCACGAGCTTCTCCGCGTTGGCCTCTTGCTCGAAATAGAAATGCAGGCCCTCACGCTCGAACCAGCGGCTGAGGAAGGCAAAATCGCTCTCTTTGTATTGAGCGATATGCTCTTCCTTGGCGTAGTTCTGCGACAGCCGAAGCTCATACTCGCTGGCGCCAAAGCCCGAGCTTTGCAGCACCTCGGCGATGATCGCCGGTAGGTTGCGTTGGGTGAAGACGCGGCTGTGAACGCTCTGCGTGAGCCGATGCATCGCCGGTGTGAGCCGCGCTCGTACTAGCGAGTGGGCTGCGCCGTCGTCGAGCGACTCCACCTCGGAGAACAGGCCGTGCACGAAGAACGGTTGCAACAGATCCGCTTCGATCAAGAGTGAGCCGCGCTGTCCCTCGAGCGCCTCCGGCTCGAAGCCGGCTTGATCGACCACGAAGGTGACCTCGAAGCTGTAAAGCTGCGAGAGCGCTTCTTCACCAACGAAGCCGAGAACCCGAGCTCCGAGCGGTAACGCTTTGCTCGTCAGGACGAACTGTTCCATGGCGGTTGCTCGATGCTATGGGCAAAGCCGTTGCATCAACGCACGAACATGGCGCGGCGCACATTTCAGTGGTCGCAGGTACTCCGGATGGTGGGCAAGCCAAGTTCCACCGGGTGGTACCCAAGCAAGCGGGCGCTATCGACCGCCAGTCCGCTGCGACGAAGACGCAATGCGGGCCGCCCGGGCGCGTATAGTGAGCCGATGAGCGACGACGAAAAGCCGGAGGTCCTTCCCAGCGCCTTGACGCTTGCTTCGGGGTTCTCCTTGGCGGTCCGGCCGGGGGCCGTGGAGTCGCTCGAGCTCAAGGCGCCCGATGGGCGTGTGTGTGTGCGCATCCACTTGCGCGAGGGCGGACCCGACGTCGAGATCGAGGCGGCCAATCTCTCGGTCGCAGCCAAAGGCGCGTTGCAACTCACGGCCAAAGACGTCTCGATCGCCGCCAGCGGTGACTTCAACCTGCACGCCGGTGGCGCCATGACCCTGGCCGCCGAGGGCGCCGTTGTGTTGCGCGGTCACGACCATCACCTCGAGGCTACCCACGGCGACATCCACCTGGACGCCAACGACGACGTGCGCGTCGACGGCGAGCGCATCCGCCTCAATGCGCCCGATGCTCCGCCGCTGCGTCGTTAGGATGGCGGGCAGTTACCAGCGACGTGTCTGTGCGTGTCCCAACTGCGCAGACGTCACGCGCTGCCGACTGAGGCAGGTGACTCAGTTTGCAACAATGTCATCCACCTAGCTTGGATCTGGTTACGCTGTCCGAGTGGATGCGTGGCGAGCACCATCAGTAAGGTCCTTGCGCGTCGTTGGGGCAGCGCTTGCGGCCACCTATGCTGTGATGCTCGTTATCCACGGGCTGGATTTGCAACGCTCCGGGGCCTTGCCGGGCTTTCTCGGCTCGCTCGCGACCTTGCTCTTGCTCTTGGGGGCGCTCGCGTTGGTGCGCCGCCGCGAGCTGAGTGTTGCCACCGCCAACGGGCTGCACGCTGGCTTCGCCGCGTTGGTCCTGGGCAACGTGTCGATTCACTATTGGACGGCGCGCGACCCGAGCGTGGCGGCGATGTTCATCTTCTACTGCTTGGGGGTGGGCGGGCTGCTCTATCACCGAGCGGCGCTGCTAGGCCTCTTGCTGCTCGCGTATGGCAGTTGGCTCGGAGCGACGTTGCTCGCGGTTCCTCACGCCAACGCGCTACGAGACGGTCTGACGATCGCGACCTCCACCGGGCTCGCCTATGTCCTCTATCTCGCGCGCATGCGCGCCATCCTTCATACCGATAAACTGCGTCGAGAAGCCGAGCGGCGGCGGACGTCAGCCGAGGAGGCGCTGCTTGCGCTGCAGCGTCTGCAAAAGAGCTTGGTGGAGGTGGTCGGGCAGACGCCCGAGGGCATCGTGGTGCATCGCCAAGGCCAGGTGCTGTTCGCCAATCGCAGCTTCGCTGACTTGTTCTTGCTTGGGCCGGCTGAGGGCTTGGTTGGTACGCAGGTCGCGAGCCTGATGCACTTCGACGAGGCGGTGGAGCTGGGCAAGCCCGTGCCCCCACGCGAGCTGCGCAGTCGACGTCGCGATGGCGCGGTGGTGATGTTGGAGCTGGGTTCAACCGAGCTCGAATGGGAACAGAAGCCCGCCCTCATGCTCTCGGTGCGCGACGTGACTGCGCGTCATTCGGCTACCGAGGCTCGGCTCGCGCAAGCGGATAAGCTGCTATCGCTCGGGCGTTTGGCGGCCAGTGCAGCGCACGAAATCAATAACCCATTAAGCTACGTAATTGGTAATCTGAGCGAGCTCGAACGTAAAGGTTTGAGCGAGGATTCGCGCCGTTTGGTGGGCGACGCAACGCAAGGAGCGCAGCGCGTACGAGCGATCGTCACCAGCCTTACTGCCTTTGCGCGCTCCGAGCGCCCAACCTCGCAGAGCAGCTCGCTCTCGGTCTGTATGGAGGCGGCGCTGACCGCGGTGAGTCAGGAGCTCAACGGGCTCGCGCCGCTCGAGATTGAGCGTCGCTTCGACCCGGAGCTGTACGTGAACGCTGATCCGCACGTGGTCGAACAGGTGTTCGTCAAGCTGCTCAGCAACGCAGCCCAGGCGCTACGGGGCCGCGTTTGCGCAACGTTGACGCTGAGCATTGAAGAGCTGGAGGGCCAGGCGCAGATCGCCGTAGCGGACAACGGCGCGGGCATGAGCACAGCTGTGCAAAAACGCCTGTTCGAGCCGTTCTTCAGCACCAAGCCAATCGGGGAGGGCATCGGCCTGGGGCTTTTTTACTCGCATAGCGTGGTACAGACCTTGGGCGGCACGCTCTCGGTGTTGAGCGCGCCCGACCGCGGGACGACCTTCACCGTTCGCTTACCGATGAGCCGCTCGAGCGACTCGCTTTCGCCCCGTGCGGCCGAGCCCGAGGCGCCGTCGATCAAGCGCGACGTCTTGATCATCGATGATGACGCGCTGGTCGCACGCAGTCTCGCGCGACGCTTGCGCGAGCATTCGGTCGAGGTCGCTGATTCAGGCGAACGTGGGCTCGAGCGCATGCGCGAACGCTCCTTCGATTGTGTGCTTTGCGATCTGATGATGCCGGGGCTCGATGGTCCCGGTGTTCACGCGCGAGCTGTTTTGCTGGGCCAAGCGCACAAGCTCATCTTTGTTACCGGAGGTGCGTTTACGCCGGAGGGCGAGCAGTTCGTCGCCTCGGTCAAGAACCCGGTGCTCAGCAAGCCCGTGGATCTAAAGGCTTTGCGCCAAGCGATTGAAGAGGTTGCGCGGCTGAAAAACCAGCCTCCCAAGGAGCGAGCCGATCGCGCTACCCTGGAGGGATGATGCCGTCGCTTGCGCGCTGTCTTCCCCTAGGACTTGTTTGCGTACTCGGTTGCTTCGTCGACGTGAACGGCCCGATTGAGTCGGGTGGTGCGCCGACCACTACGTCGAACGGCGGTGGAGGATCGAGCACAGGCGGTAGTCCCGTGGTTGGCGGTGGACCGAGTGCAGGCGGCGGTGCAACCGGCGGCATGGGTGGGGATGGCGGCACCGTCGGCGGCGCAGGTGGAATGGGCGGCGCAGGCGGAATGGGCGGCGCGGGTGGAATGGGCGGCGCGGGTGGAATGGGCGGCGCAGGTGGAATGGGCGGCGTAGGTGGAATGGGCGGCGCAGGTGGTTGCTCCAATCACTTCTTGGCCTTTGATTCGCAGGACGATGGGGCGACGGTGCCAGCCGGTATGCTCAATCTCAACAACGACATGGCTTGGGGGGCGCGAGTGCGCACCAGTGCTCCTGTTGTGGCAGCTGCAGAGCGCGTGATCTTCGGTCGCCTCAACGCAAATAACCAAGGCTTCATGCTCGACCTCGTCGAGCAGGACAACGCTTGGCATGTACGGGCTCAGATCCGTGGTCTGCCGCAAGAGTGTTTGGTGATTGATGAGGAAGCGCTTGAGCCAGAGATGTGGCGGAATGTGGCCGCCTTCTACAAGAGGGAGGGGTCCACCGACTTACAGTTGACGGTGGAGGGACACGGGGTGATCCCGCCGCTTGATTGCGGCAATAATAACATCCCAAATGTCGATACTGCACCCTTGCTAGTCGGCAAGCTGAACGTTGATGGCCCTTCGACAAGTGCGTTCGGCGGCGGTATCGATGACCTGTTTCTGCGGAAGAAGAACGCCAACGTTGATTGCTCAAGCATGGACCTTCGCGCTCGATACTCCTTCGAGCCTGATGGCTCGCTCGCCAACGCGTGCATGCTGGTGCTCCCGGTGGTGCTCGGCCCAACTCTAACTGTTGAGTGCGAGCCCTAGCTCAGTCTGGCCGCATACCGCAGTAGTTCCTGCGTAGCGTTGCGTTGCGTCCCATAGGAGCGGTTCGTTCGGGGCGACCGGGCGTTATGGGACAGAGAGCCGGCCTGGCGTCGGCTGATTCTGTAGCCCGGCCCTCCTATTGAAGCTCAGTAGTGGGACCTCGGTGGTTGCCGATGTTCCAAGCTGGCGTCACAACCGAAGCTGAAGTTCGCCCCGTGGGCGTAGCCGACGCTGCCGTTGGTGGCCACCTCGAGTGCGGCGCCGTAGGTGGATTCGAGGAACAGACAGCCCGATGGGCTGTAACGCACCCCAGCGCGACCACCAATGCCAACAGCCGTGCTGCTTAGGGTGTTGGTTACCGTATGGTCTTCCTCCGAGCGCACGTCGATCCACAAGAGGTCCAACGCGGTCTCTTGTTCCACGACCAAATCGATGGGCCCTATTGGAAAGGTGCCTCCGGTGCCGGCCGCGACGGTGACGAAGGTGGGGCTTTCCAATTCACGCGGTAAGGCTGAGGTCGGGCCAGCGCGAAAGTTGCCAGACGCCACGATGGTTTGTCCGCCGCTGACTTGAAAGAAGAAGGCTCGCCAGGCGCCCGTCGCAAAAAGTGCACGGAACCCAGCTCCGATGGCGACCAAGTCGGTCTCGAGCTCGATCGACTCTCCATCGACTTCACTGAAGGTCAGCGTGGGGACGTTGATCGAGCGAGCAAAGACACCCATCCCGAGGCCGCCGCCAGTCTCGAGCGGGAAGGGCTTGGCAGGTTCCTCGGGCTTGTCCACGGTGACGGTCGTGGCGAGCGAGAGCGTCGCAGGTGCACCAGGCGTCACCGTTGCGGTCGGTGCGGGGTCTGCAACGACTAACCCGCTATCATCGGCGTGCGCTGCTTGCGGCAATAGCGCTGCACCGACCATCAGACCCACACTCGCTAGCCCACGCTTGCTCAGCATGGTGCAAAGAACGCGCGGCCGGCCCGCTCCTTACACAGGTCATCCAAATGTGAGGCAGCGAGCCGCGAGCCTGCGTCACTCGAAGCGCAGCGTGATGGTATCTGCGGCAGCGTCCCACTCGGTTTGTGCGACCGCTGGCGTACCGCTCACGATCGTGGCTCCGCTTACGATGCACGAGCCGGTTAGCCCACCATCACAATCGCAGATCGCCTCGTTGCAATCCCCGAGATCGGGGTAGCCGTCGGCGAGGAACACCAACGCGCCATTAGGCTGGTCTTGCATCCAGCAGGAAGGCTGCTCGCATAGCGGGTCCTCATAGCAAGCGGCCGGCATCGCCTCTTGCACGAAGACCCGCTTCACCCAGCTGGTTGTGTACGAGCCTCCTGGGTAGATCATGGTCACCTCCGGTTGGGCGCAATCGGCCGCACAGCCACAGCTGCTCTGTGCGAGATCCGCGCAGGTGAGTTCACACAGCGCGAGCTCGGTCTTGACCGGCTCTCCGTTGGGCGTCTCTGCGTAGTAGCCCGGAAGCCCGGCGCAGCCCGGCTCGAGGCTACCGAGGTAGATCGGCTGGGCGCCGTTGTTCTGAATTACCACCGCAACGACTTCTTGCGGTGGGCTCTCAAGCTGCTCGTAAGCGCTGCAATCGGTGTTTCCGCCCGTTCCGCCGTTGCCAGCGGTGCCGCCGCCGTCTCCACCTTGCCCGCCGCTCGCGCCTGTTGCGCCGCTACCGCCATCCCCGCCAGAGCCGCCGTCTTCAACCTTGCTCTCACAACCAACGGCAAGACCAAGCACCATCAACCCAGCGAGCAGCGACTTCATGCGGCCACCCTCATCACGAAGCGTGCCCGAGGTCCGCGCGAGCGCGAGCGCCTCCCAGCTCGACGCTTCTTGCGCTGTTCTGCGCGCGGCTCCGCTTGGAGTGCGACCCTACGGTCGCGGTGCGGCACAGCTTGTGTCAGCCGCGGTTGGGCTTCCAACTGCTGCCTAACCCCCGTTGCGCCGAGAGCCGTGCCATCGCCTTCGGATTGAGAACCGTGTCCTCCTTGTCAGCTGCAAGCAGCGGAGGTTCGAGCGTTGGGGCCTGTTGCATAAACTCGGCCCACTCGAACCGCGGCGCGATGGGCTCACCACGTTGGCTCGCGCGTTCAACATGCTCAACGCAGGCTTCGCTGTCCGACCAACGGAGCGCGCTCTCGCCGTCCCCCAGTGCTACGAAGGGCCGCAGATCGAGCAGCTCAACCACCCGCCTCTCGCGCACCACCCACAGCCCCAGATCGCAGAGCAGCTCCTCCGGATCGAGCCCGGCGAGGTGAGCCTGCACGTCCTCCAGCGAGGTCGCACGGAGCTGCTTCGAAAGCGCGTCATTGGGCGCACCGAACTCGAGTTCGAGGACGTACCAACTGGGCTCAGCCATCACCCAACGATAGCGCGCCAAGCGAGGCGATCCGAAGGCCCTTTCAACGCCGCTGTGTTAGGTATTCGAGATGCAGTTCGCCGCGCGTATCCACCGATACACTTATCGCGACTATGTGGCGCTCGAGCTTGAAAGCTCGACGAAGCACGAGTTCTTTCAAGGTGAGATTTATGCGATGGCCGGCGGCTCTGAAGAACATTCGGCGCTCGCCGCCGAAGTGTTGCGGCTACTTGGAAATGCGGTCGGTGAACGGCCGTGTCGGGTTCATACCTCTGACCTGCGCGTTTACGTCGAGGAAGTAGGCCTAGCCACGTTCCCGGATGGCTCCGTGATCTGCGGGCCGCTCGAACAACACCCAGAGAGCCCTAAAGCAACTGCCCTCAACCCGATCTTGCTGCTCGAAGTCACCAGCGATTCCTCTGAAGAGTACGACACGACCACCAAGTTGGCTGCCTATCAATCAATTCCTACGCTTCAGGACTATGTGATTGTCTCTCATCGCGAACGTCGGATAACCGTTTACCAACGAGCCGCGGACGGTTCTTGGAAGAGCCAGGTGGCGCTCGCGAGCGGTCGAGTCCGAATCCAGAGTCTCGATGCAGAGCTGCTGGTCAAGGATGTGTACCGTTTAAGTAGTATAGGGTGACGTTGCTGTGACGGCGCTTAGCGCCCCTTTACGTAGCGGAATGAATTGACTAACTCCGGCGTCACCGGGGCGGGCGACCCGTGCCGGCAAAAGAGGAATCAATTCATGCGTAATCTATTCGTTGGACTCAGCTTCGTTTTGGCTCTCGGCTGCGGAGATGGCGGCGGCGCGGCTGCCTCCGGCAGTGCATCAGCCTCGGCGAAGAAGAGCGCCGCTCCCAGCGCCTCCGCCAAGCCCTCTGCCGCTCCGGCCGCCTCCGCTGCGCCGACCGGCACCCCGGCTGGCAAGCCCGAGGTGCTCGCGACCTGCAATGACAAGGAAGCGGCGATCTGCAAAGAGTACGTGCTCTCGCTCGGCGTCGCCGCCGAGGAGACCTGCTTGGGCCTCGAGAAGAAGGGCGTCTTCAAGAAGGGCTCCGAGCCCTGCACGCACGAGAACGCTCTCGGCACCTGCGAGGTGAAGCTCGGGGACGCCGGTGAGTTCCACCACTATTACAAGGCCGCAGGCTCTGACGCCGACAGCGCCAAGAAGAGCTGCGAGCTGAAGTCGGGCGTGTGGATCCCGGAGGCCGCCGGTGCTGCCAGCGCAGCCCCCTCGGCGAGCGCTGCTCCCGCTGCCAGCGCAGCCCCCGCAGCGAAGTAAGGTCAATGCGGTAGCGGGCGCCCAGCTGGTAGCGCCCGCGGTCCGCGCCGCCTACGGCTTAACGCGTAGCTCGGCTTTCCCTCGCTCTCCGTAGTTCTTGGCGGGTCATCGGCCCGCGCAACAGCGAGAGAGCAAAACGCGGTTGGATGACGGTGGGTGGGCCGGGGGAGTGGGCGTTGCGTACGACAAACGTCCGCGGTTGAAGTTGGCGCAAGAGGGCGTCGTAGTCCTGTTCATCGGCGCCGTGCCCGAGCTGCATGCCCTCGACGACGCGAGCGCGGTCCGCGTCCGTTTGCAGCCGGCCAATGCACCAGAGCCCGGCGTTGCTTAATGCTCGATAGTCCAAGTCCATCGGGTTTTGCGTCGCCAGCACGACGCCCACACCAAACGCTCGTGCCTGCTTCATCAACGACACGAGCGGCCTCTTCGTAGCCGGTGAAGCAGGGTAGGGCGGAAGAAATCCGTACACCTCGTCGAAGACCACGAGCGCCTGCAGCGATTGCGACCCCGGTAAACCGCGCACCCACGACAAGACCTCTTCCAACAACACCCCGAGCACGAGCTCCCGCTCCTCGTCGTCGAGATGCGCGACGCTCACAATCGTAGCTGGTGTACGACCGTCACGCGGCGTCATCCACGCGCCAATATCCAAGGTCGCGCCCTCCCGCCAACTCGCGAACGTGGGGGACGCTAATAGGCTATTGAGCGCGGCCGCCAGTTCGCGACGCGCCTTCTTCGAGATGAAGCGGTCGAGCGGCAGCGCACCAGTTTTCTCGATCGGCGCGTGCTCGAGATCCCCCAGCAGACTCTCGATGTCGGCGCTTTGCTTGCTTGAAAGCCGCCGTTCGGCGAGCACGGCCAATAGCACGTGTTCACGGCTCTTGGCTGGGTCGCCCTCGCGCCCGACCAAGCGGAGCACGAGTGAGATTGCGGCGCTCAACGTCGCGCGAGCACTTTCCACATCGTCGTCCCAACGCGGAGAGCGGCGCTCCAGCGAGGACAAGACGTGAAGCAGCTCCCCAGCTGAGGTGCCTGGAGTGATCACGCGAACGTCGATCGCTGCATCGTACTTTTGGATGCCCGACGGAGTTATACCCCATTGGGCGAGTGAACTCCGCCGAGCTTCCAGCCGTGTCTCGGCGAGCTGCCGCTGCGCTTCGGGGCTCGCTCCACGTGGCATCTCCAACCACGGAGCGAGCTCCTCCGCCGTGAATTGCGGCAAGGTCAGAAGCAGGTTGGGGAGGTCCCCCTTCACGTCCACCATGAGCACAGGGATCTCATTGCGGAGCGCCTCCTCGACCATGACGGTCAAGAGACCCGTTTTCCCGCTACCGGTCGGTCCCGTCACATTCTGCCCACCTTTCGTATCGCGTGACCGTTCGATACGCTTGGCATCCGCTAGTTGGCCGCGAAGTCGTCGTGAGGAAGCGACTCCGATGGCGCGAGCTTGAGCACCTGCACTGCGC
>CAITIQ010000394.1 GCA_903892415.1 uncultured delta proteobacterium
ATTATGCTGCGTTCGTTCGAGATCCGGACGGGCACCGCTTGGAGGCGGTACGGCATGAGTGAACTGACGTTTCGAGATTTCGCCGGTGCCGTAATGGGCGGTGACGCCGAGCGGGCGGCGGAGGTCCTCTCGCAGCTGCTAGGCCTCGAGCTTTCTGCGGCTCGCAACGCGACGGCGATCTTCTCCGCGCGCATGGCCGAAGGGCCTGAGTTCGTGCAGAAGGCGATGAGTATGCGCGGCGCGGTGGCAGCCAAGGACGAAGCGCAGCTTCGCGGGCTCATCGTTGACTGCTTCGGCCTATCCAGTGAGCAAGCGAGCGCTGCAGCCGCGACCTTGCTGGCGCGAGCTTCGTAGGCGGTCAGTTCGGTAGCAGCAAATCAAGTCGCAGCGCGCAATGGTCGCTGGGCAGGTGCGAGAGCGAAACTAGCGAACGAACCGTGATTTCTGCGGAGGTGAAGGCCCAGTCGAGTCGCATGCTGGGGGCTGAGGAGGGGAAGGTCGCGCCGGCTGAATACGGCACGAGGTTGAGCCGCTCGGCGAGCTGAAGCGGCGCCCGACCACCGCTGTTGACATCGCCGACCACGACCTTGAGCCCATCGTAGGCATCGAGTTCTGTTCCGAGGCGCTCGATCTGACGCTGTCGCGACGCTGGCGAGAGCGTGGCGAGGTGCAGCGAAACGATCAAAACGCGGCCAGCTTTGGTTTGGAGTTCGCCCAGCGCCCAGCCTTTGCCGTTGAGCGAATCGGGCTTGAAGTGTTGGGCATTCGGGAGCCGCAGCGGGTGCCGCGTGAGCAGCGCTGGGCCGTGGCGTGGGCCAGGCGCGCGCACCACGTGCACGGGGCTTGGTCCCAAGAGGTCGGTCACTGGATCAAAGTCGCCGAGCTTGGCCGGCGCTTCTTGCAGCGCGACCACGTCGGGCTTTTCTGCCGCCAAAAGCGCGCCGATTCTGGGTGCGATCTGGGGAGCGCGAAGTCGAGCGAGCGGGATGATGGCGCTTCTACCGGCAAACTGAGCGACATTGAGCGAAACGATACGCATTGAGATCTCCTTGGGTGCTGACTCGAGCAGCTTGAAGGAGCGATCCCGCGTTCAGACCAACGGCGGCTGAAACCTCGGCTAACAGTTTGTGAAAATGAGGTGAATGTGACGGCGTTTGTCGGGCGCGAAGTCACTTCGCCGAGCAAGGATCAGCGCTGCGTTCGGTCACTACGATGTCGTCGCCTCCGCCCACATCGTCTTGCGTATTGGGACCGACCGACCAAACCCGAACGCCAGCGCCCTCGCCATGATCGGCGCGCAGCGGAAGGCCGTTGAACGGGTCTTGCGGGCTTGCGACTTTGATGGCCTCCGCGCGCGGCTGGTCCGACGTCAGCAGCTTCAGCCAGTGGCTGGTGACGCGCAGGCGGGCGAGCGCGGCTTGATCGCGCGCAGTCACGCCTTCACTTCGTTCCGCGACAATGAGCATAGGGTTGTTCGATGCCGCTTGCTTCTGCGCAAGGGCGCGCACGAGCTCGGCGGCTCGCGGGTAACCGCTCTTTCCCACCTCGCGAGCTTGCTCTTGTTGGTCGAGGAACCACGCTGCCGCCTCGTCGATTTGGCCGCCGATCATGAACTCCTCGTACTCGAGCCGGTTCATTGGAAGCAGCCATTCGAAGCGTGCATAGGACAATAGGCGCCCTGCGCTCTCGAGGTGCTCGCGCTCCAAGCTATCCCCGCTAGCGAGCGAAGGGTGGCTCTCGAGCAGTGCGTCAAGCTCGCGGCTCGCTTGCACGAGCTCAACGCGGGAGGCGCGGCGAACGCAATGACTCATGGCGATCAGCGCGCGGTTGATGGTGACGCTCGCCTGCTGCGGCCCGTCCAAACCAGCACCCGGTACCACAGCTTGCGCGAGGCGGACCGCGTCGGCGGTGATGGCCAGGCACTCGCCAGCTGGTGCCAGTGCGGCTGCCCCAAGCAACACTTGATGTGCGCGCATAAGCGGCAAACTTGCCGATCCATCGAGCGTGTACACCGTCGGCAGCGGAGTATCCGCGCTGGACGCGTGAGCTGCTTGCCTCAGCGCGCTCAGCGCTGCCGCGTGCGCTTGCACGAAGTTGCGTTCTCCCTCTCCGCCGGCGCAGCCGGGATCTTTTTGAGCGAACAGGCCTTGCGGCGCCTTGAGCTGGTCAGCCACTCGAAGCTGCTCCGCCAGCATATCCCCCTCGTGAGACTCACCGCGCAGCGGCTTGGGCGACCAGCGCGTATGGGAGCTGGCGTTCTCGCCGATACGCTGCTGCAACTCGGCGGCTAAAGCTCGGTGGCGTTGACGCAACGAAAGCCCGCGCACGGCCACTGCCGAGACGGCGATCCCCAACAAGAGGAGCGCACCCAACCCGAGGATTGCACGAGGTTTCATCGCTTCATTGGACGCGCTGGCATCGGTGGGAGTGATATCAGCTCGGCACCATGTTGCACGCGGTGCTCGCAAATTGCGGCGTTCTGCCGCTAGGCTCGAGTCTGGAGGTGGGTTGCATGGTTAGAGGTTCACTTCGGCATTTGACGGCTTTGCTTGCTGGCACCGCACTCTTGGCAGCCTGCGGTGACGACACAGGCTCTGGTGGAACCGGCGCAACTGCGGGAAGCGGTGGGCTCGGTGGTGCGGGCGCAGCCGCTTCGGGCGGTGGCGGCGAGGGCGGCGAGGGTGGTAGCGGGGGCTGCGGAGACGGGGACACGCAGTCGTGCTACTCCGGCCCAGACGGCACCGAGGGCGTCGGTATCTGCGCGGCGGGCCAGCAGACCTGCGACGCGGGGAGTTTTGGCGCTTGCGAAGGCGAGGCTCTGCCCGAGACCGAGGAATGCGACGGGCTCGACAACGACTGCGACGGCAACATCGACAACGGCTGCGACTGCGTCGATGGGGAGACGCAGGGCTGCTACGGCGGGCCGATTGTCACCGAGGGCGTAGGCGTTTGCACGGCGGGGACGCAGACCTGCAAGGCCGGCGCGTGGGGTGCTTGCAGCGGGGATGTAACGCCCAGCCTGAAAGCTGTGACAACCTCGACAACGACTGTGATGGCACCGTCGACAACGGGTTTGGCGTGCTCCTTTGCGGAGTTGGTGAATGCAGCGCGATGGTCGCCGAGTGTCTGAACGGCGTACTGCAAGTGTGCGTACCCGGCATGCCCGTAGCAGAGAGCTGTGACAGCCTCGACAACGACTGCAACGGCACAGCGGATGACGCCTTGGGCCAAACCAGCTGCGGCGTGGGCGAGTGCGCTGTGACGGTGGACAACTGCGTTGGTGGAAGCGCACAGGCCTGCGTTCCCGACGCTCCACAGGCGGAGAGCTGTGACGGGCTCGACAACAACTGCAACGGCACTCCCGATGACGGCAATCCCGGCGGCGGTGTGGGTTGCATGACCAACCTACTTGGGGTGTGCACCCCAGGGACCACCGCCTGTGAAAACGGCGGCCTCGTTTGCAATCAGAACGTCCAGCCCTCGCCGGAAGTTTGCGACGGGCTCGACAACAACTGCGACGGCAATGCCGATGAGGGCAACCCAGGGAGCGGCGCCGCCTGCACCGTACCCGGGCTCGTTGGTGTGTGCGCTCCCGGTACGCTGCAATGCCAGAACGGCGCTGTCACTTGTGTCAGCAACGCGCCTCCGGTTGCGGAGACGTGCGACAACGTCGACAACGACTGTGATGGCCTAATCGATGATGGGCCCACGCCGCTCGCCATCTATTTTACCGAGGACTTCAACGACAACGTCGGGTGGACAGCGGATGCGTCGTGGGGCATCGGCTCGGCAACGGCCGGTCCACCCCCGGGAACGGGCAACGCAGACCCAGCTCAGGATCACACAAGCACCAATGACAACGGTGTCGCCGGCGTGGTGATCGGTGGCAACTACGGGACCGCGTTGGTGCCCTTCCGCTACCTCACCAGCCCGGTGATCAACACAGCGGCCGCGCAAGGCAGCATGCACCTATCGTTCTGGCGTTGGCTCAACAGCGATTTCCCACCGTATGTGACCAACGTTGTGCAGGTCTTCAACGGCTCAACCTGGAACACGGTCTACACCTCGCCCACCAACAGTCAGTTCATAACCGACGGCGCCTGGCAACGTCAGAGCTACGACATCACTGCCTTCAAGTCCGCCAACATGCAGATCCGCTTCGGCTACACCATTGGCAGTGCGGGCGTTTTCAACATGTCGGGCTGGAACATCGATGACATCGTGATTTCCAATAGCCCCAACCCGCAGATCTTCCTGCGGGATGAGTTCTCTGACGCGAGCCAAGGCTGGACCTTGGGCACGCAGTGGGGCATCGGGCCGGCGACTGTTTCCTCTGGCCAAACGACGGGAAACCCGGACCCTGCGACCGACTTCACCCCCGGTCCCAACAACGGCGTGATGGGCGTGGTGATCGGCGGCAATACCGGGACCAGCGTTCACGCGCCTTACTACGCGACGAGCCGGGTGATGAACACCACAGGCGCGGCAAACCTACGGCTCGACTTCCGACGTTGGCTGAACAGCGACTACGCTCCTTTTACGGTCAACACCGTCGAGGTGTTCAACGGCACCAGTTGGCAGGTGTTGTTCCAGACGGGCGGCGCCCCCGGTGTGACCGACAACGCCTGGCTGGCCCAGGGCTTCGACTTGAGCGCTCATGCCAACGCCAACATGCAGGTGCGGATTGGCTTCAGCACCGCGAACGGCTTGTTCTCGTCTTCTGGTTGGAACGTCGATGATTTGGTCGTGACTGGGGGCACTGTGTGCAACTAAGCGAAGCAACCGACTGATAGAAAGCGGGAGTGTGAGACCACACTCCCGCTTTTCATTGGGAGCAACGGCGGTGGAGGCATCATGAACGGTAAGACCCGACTGACAGCGTATTCCGGACAAGAGGTCTGGGCTCATTTGCGTGAGGCAGACTCGGTAGCAGGTATCGTCGCCCACCTCGAAGAGGCTCGCTCGCGCGGTTGGACCGTGTCGTTTCGCGGCGGCCAAATGTCCTTCGACACGCAAGCCCTGAACGAGGGCATGGTCATTCAGCTGCGAGGCTTCGACCAGATCGGCGAGGTCGCGGCGAGCACCATCACCGTTGGTGCACTAGCGACGTGGGGCGCGATCGTGGCCAAGGCCAAACGCGCCGGCCACGTCCCTTATGTGTTGGTCAGCTCGAGTGAGACCACCGCAGGCGGAACCCTCGCTACCAACGCGCTTTCACGCTTCACGCCGACCTGCGGCAAGGAAGGGACGCACGTGGTCTCCTTCTCCTTGCTCACGCTCGCCGGCGTCGTGCTTCGTTGCTCTCGCAGCGAGAACTCCGAGCTCTTCTTCGGTGTGATCGCAGGCTTCGGCTACCTCGGGGTGGTTCTCGAGATCACCTATCAACTGCTGTCGGTCGGCTTCAGCAACATCGTTGTGGAAACAGAGTTTGAGCGCTTCTCGGGATTGCGCAGCTTGACCGAGTTACTGGTCACTGAGCTCGAGGGCCAACCCGCGAGCGGTCCGAATCGAGCGCCGCCCGAAGTCAATCCACTCGAGCATGTGACCCTCGCTGACACGCACGCCATCAGCGCTGTGGTCTACATGAACGCCGAGCGACAGGGCTTCGTCATGCGCTCTCGCTACGTGGACGGGGACACTGTCGAACTGAAGCCGAGCCTGTTCCACCAGCCATCCTCTGTGCTGCATCGCGCCTTGCAGGCCCTGATCATGAACGATCAGATCCGGCCAATTGGCTACGAGCTGATGATGAATCTGTTCATGAAGTCACAGGAGAAGTCCGCCGCGGTGGATGAACTCGAGGGCTTTACGTTTTTCCAAAACGGCAACGACGCCGTCAAACGCTTCTTCAGAGGTTTGGGTTTTCCGATGGGCATTCGGCAGCAGACCTACGTGATCCCAGTGGTCGCCGGGGACGCTGCGGCGACCCGCGACAAGCTCGCGAGCTTTCTCGAGCGCGCGGATGCGCTGCTGGACGCGCGCGGCATCGTTCCGGCGCTGATCGACGTGCTGTACTTGCCCGGTGAGGCCGAGCCGTTCGTGTTCTCGTCGACGCGCGGGCTCGCTGGCTACGCCGTGACCTTTACCTTCGAGGAGCTGACGCGCGTGACCTTCCCGGAGGAGGAACAGCTGCTGATCGAATTCTCGCGGATGGCGTTTGCCGTCGGCGGCCGGGTGCACCTGGTGAAGAACGTTCACGCCGACTCGAGCGAACTCGAACAGTCCTACGCCGCAGGGGTTGCACAAATGCTCGGCCTCAAGGCTGTGCACGACCCCACGAGGTTGCTCTCGAACGGCTTCCTCTCGCGGGTTTTTCCCTCCCTCGCGCGGTGACGCTCAGGCCAGCCAATGGAGGTCGAGGCTCATCGCCGAGTCGCCGTCGCTACCCCCAGCCGTCACCGTTCGGCTCTTTACCTTCGAGCCGGTCATCGCCACCAGCTCGTCCACCGTGATGACCTGAGCCTGCCAAACGTTGCGGTCGAAGCCGTAGCATTCTCTCCACTCGACTCGCACCTGTCGCGGCCCTTGCACGTGGGTCAAAAGCTCCGCTTCGAAGAAGCTCGAGAAGAGCCGGCTCGACTGTCTGAGCAGCGTGTCCGGCGAAAATACTTTGACGATCAACCGATGAATCGAGCTCATGCTGTGGCGCGTCGACGTGCGGATGACTTCGCGCAGCTCGACCTGGCCGCCGTTCGCCACGACCATCGCCAAAAGTTCGCGGTGCCAAGCGATGGGATACCAGCCCGCCGCCACCAGACTCTTGGTGCGGACGCTCTCGCCGAGTTCTCCCCGGAGCGCGCCGACCATGGGGCCAGTTCGCGCGCCACAAACCTCCCTCACCCCGGTCAAAACGCCGAGCAATGTCGAGCCTTTGACGCGAACTTCCTGCAAGGCGGGGAGGATACCACTGCGAGCGTGATTCGCCCGGCCCTTTGGCATGGTCATTCGTTCGATGTGAAGCTCAGGCCTCGAGCGGTTCGCTGCGACAGCCGCGCGCGGCTGAGCCTGACGCAACGTCAGTGAGATAGCCTGGTCACGTGCGCAAGCAATTCCCCTTTCTAGCGGCCCTGATTTCGATCGGTTGTGTCGGTTCGCTGGGCGACCCAGGCGGCGAGGATGACGACGTCATCACCGGCATGGATCCCGGCGATCCGCGGCTTGATGCGCGGGTATGGCGGCTCTCTCCTGAGCAGTACAACGGTGAGGTCCAGCGCTTCTTTCCCGGCGCACCAACGGTGAATCTGCCCGAAGGGGCGAGCGAATACGGGCTCGCCAACATCGCCAATACGGCCCGCATCGATCTCGGTAATGCGTCGCAGTTCACGGAGGCCGCACGCACCATCGGCAGTTGGGTCGCGGCGCAAGGAGCAGGGGCGGCGCGCTGTGACACCTTCGGCACCGACGAGTGCGTGCAGACCTTCCTCGATTGGTTTCCCGAGCATGCCTTTCGCAGGCCGCCCACCGAGGATGAGCGCGCTGCGCTGCAGGCGGTCTACGACGACACCCGCCCAACCTACGGTGAAGAATGGGCCTTCGCTGCGATGGTCCGTGCGGCGCTTTTGTCGCCCGAGTTTCTCTATCGCTACGAAATCGGCGGGGTGGGTGAGGGCGTGGTCGAGCTCACCGACTACGAGATCGCCAGTCAGCTCAGCTTCGCCATCACCAATGAAGGGCCGGACGCCGAACTGCTCGCTGATGCAAAGTCAGGCCTGCTTCGCGACCCCGCCATTCGTGAAGACAACGTGCGACGCTTGATGGATCGCTCAGCGGGTATGTGGCAGCGCTTCTTCTGGCAGTGGCTGAAGATGTCGACGCTCGAGAGCCAGGGCAATGAGACCGAGCTCGACCCGCAACTCGTCGCGGCGCTCGAGGCTGAGTACAACGAGTACGTGAATCAGGTCGTGGTGCTGGGCCGAGGCAGCCTCGAGGATCTGCTGTCCACTTCGCACACCTGGGCCACGCCCGAGGTCGCTGCCTACTACGGCGCCACCCACCCGGGGACGGGCGTCGCCCAGTTCGAGCTCGATCCGGCTCAGCGCGGAGGTCTCTTGACGCTGGGTGCTTGGCTCGTCGCTCACGGGAAAAAGGGCCGGGACAACGTGGTTCGGCGCGGCATGTCGGTGTTTCGGGACGGCATGTGCAATGACATCGTGCCGCTCCCCATCGACCTTGTGGCAGCGCAGGAGGAACTCGTCGGTGCCGACGCGACGATCAAGGAGATCGCCGCCGCGCGTAGCACGAACGGAACCTGCGGAGCTTGCCACAGTACCTCGGATCCGGTCGGCCTCTCGTTTGAGACCTTCGCCGGTAACGGCACCTGGCAAACGGTCTATGCCGACGGCAAGCCGGTCGAGGCGGAGGTCACGCTCGATGGAACCTTCTACGCCACCGCGCCCGAACTCTCGTTGGGGCTGGCTCGGGATCAGGAGTTCCAAGAATGTCTCGTGCGTCGGTTCGGGCACTTCACGTTGGGGGCCGAGTTCGGTGCGCCGATGCAGGTTCGAGCCTCCAAGGAGGCCTACGACGCCTTCATACAGAGTGACGGTTCGTTCGAGGAATTGCTGGTGGCCATCGTGCGAGATCGATCGTTCATCGAGAGGAAGAAGTAGCCATGATCAGCCGACGACGTTTTGCCTTGATGGGCGGCGCTGCTGCAGCGGCAATGATGGGCGGCGCCTTTCGACAGCGCACTGCGAAGGCTGCCCCGCCGCAAGGTCCGGTGCGCTTCCTCGCGGTCCGCACGCCACACGGTGTCGATCGTGATTTCTGGATCCCTCGGCAGAGCAGCGGTGCTGAGCCTGCCACGCCGGATGAAGCGCTCTCGGGCCTGTCCTTCGAGTACGAGAACTCGATCCTCAACGCGATGATGCCGTGGCGTGATCAGATCACGGTGCTGGATGGTTTGGATACGCAGTGCACCAAGGAGGCCACGCGCGCCAACCTCTACAACAACCACGGTCACAACGAGCAGGGCACCCTGCTGACGGGCGCCCAAGGTCCGGCGAACCGCGAGGGCAACTTCGACAATCACCCGTCGCTCGACTTCTACTTGCACGGCCAGCTCGGCGCCCCGGTTCTGCTCACCGCCAGCGTCGAGGGAGCCGGCACCTGGAAGTGCATGAGCTTCGACTCGGCCGGCATCCCGCGCAACGCCGAGACCAGCCCGAGCGCGCTGTTTCAAGCAGCTTTCCCCGCGGATTTCGTGCCGCCCGATCCGGGAGATCCGGTGATCGATTACGCCGCCGGCGAGAACCGCATCACGTTGCACGGCCAGGACGCGTTGACCAAACTCGAGGCCCGGCTCAAGGGCGTCGAGAAGGACAAGATCACCGCTCATCGCGAGGCGATGAAGAAGTTGATCGAGACCGGCACCAACCCGATGGTTGGTTATTGCACGACGAGCGGCACCGACGTGCCCGACGTGAACGGCACCGTGGGTGACTACTCCAACGTCGAGAACGTGACCCGCGCGCATGCCGCCGTGATCGCCCAGGCCTTCGCTTGCGGCCGGAGCATGTCCGCCACCTTGCGCATCCTCGACGACTACCCGAACTACTACACCGACGTGCCCGAGGTCCAAGCCTCCGGGGCTGCGGCGCTTTACGGCTCCAAGTTCCGCTTCCACGAAAACCTCGTGCACGACTACTGGGCCAACGGACCCAACCTCGAGACGTTGCGGCGGGGATATTGTGCAGGCCAGCGCTGGGCCGCCGGTCATTTCGCTGCGGTGCTCGACGAGCTCTCCAAGGTCACTGATCCTTTCGATCCGACGGGCGGCAGCATGCTCGACAATACGGTCGTGTTTTGGCACAACGAGTTCGGCCACGACGGTCACGACAACCAGCACACGCGCCATCCGGCGATCATTGCTGGCGGTGGCAACCGCACCTTGCGGCTCGGCCGCTACCTGCGGCTGCGCAACATCGACAGTCAGGAGCGCGTGCCGCACAACAAGCTGCTGACGAGCCTCTGTCACGCCGTGGGCCTGACCAACATCAACTACTTCGGTGACCGCGATCTGGAAGACCGGCCCGAATACCAAGGCCCGCTCGAGCCGTTGATGGTCTAGTCGCGGTCTAGTCGGTCAGCCGGCCTGGTTCCGAGGCGCCCGTCCCATGTCTTCTCGACGCTGGGAAACCACCTTGCTACGAGGCTCGTATGGCATCCGATCCCAAGGGACCTTTTTCGACTGTTCGGCCTGATCTCGATTTTCCGCGAGACGAGGCGGCGATTCTCGCCTTCTGGAAGCAGAACCGGATTTTCGAGAAGAGCCTCAGCAGTGAGACCCGCTCCACCGGCCCGAGCAAAGGCACCTTCGTCTTCTACGAAGGGCCGCCCACGGCCAACGGCATGCCGCACAATGGGCACGTGCTCACGCGCGCGGTGAAGGACGTCTTTCCGCGTTTCAAGACGATGCAAGGCTATGACGTCCCGCGCAAAGCCGGCTGGGACACCCACGGCCTACCGGTCGAGGTGGAGGTCGAGAAGGAGCTGAAGATCCACGGCAAGGCCGACATCCAGAAATACGGTGTCGAGCCGTTCACCCACCGCTGCATCGAGAGCGTCTTTCGCTACACCGAGGCCTGGGAGAAGCTGACCGACAAGATCGGCTTCTGGGTCGACCTGGAGGATGCCTACGTCACCTTCCACAAGAGCTACGTCGAGAGCGTGTGGTGGGCGCTATCGGAGCTGTTCAAGAAGGGCCTTTTGTATCAAGGCCACAAGGTCGTTTGGTGGTGGGCTCAAGGTGGAACCGCGCTCTCTTCCGCTGAGGTCGGTCTTGGCTACAAGACGGTGGACGACCCGTCGGTGTACGTCAGCTTCCCGCTGGTGGATGAGCCGAACGCGGCGCTCTTGGTGTGGACGACGACGCCTTGGACGCTGCCTTCCAACATGTACGCGGCCGTTCATCCGGACTTCAGCTACGCGTACGTAAGCGGCTTCGGAGACAAGCTGTTGGTCGTCGCCAAAGATCTCGTCCCGGCGATCGCCAAGAAGCTCGGCGTCGAGCTCACGGTCGAACGAGAGGTGAAAGGCAGCGAACTCGCGGGCAAGAAGTACACGCCGCCGTTCGATATCTATGCCGCGGACGGGGCAGCGCACGCCGAGACCTTCTCGGTGATCCCCGCCAACTTCGTGGTGATGGACGCCTCCGGCATCGTGCATATCGCGCCGGCGTTCGGCGAGGACGACAACGCGGCTCACCGCAAGCTGCTCGAGAAGAACCGCGAACTGCCGCTGTTCTGCGCGATCGGGCCGGACGGTAAGTTCACCGAGGTCCTACCGCGCTATCAAGGTCGCTGGGTCAAAGACTGCGACAAGGAGCTGATCGCCGAGCTCAAGGAGCGCGGCCTGATGGTCTTTGCCGAGACCTACAGGCACGAATACCCGTTCTGTTGGCGCAGTGACGCCGACCCGTTGATCCAGTTCGCTCGCCCGGCTTGGTACATCCGCACCACGCAGGAGATCAGCCGCGCCATCGACAACAACCAGCAGATCCAGTGGCTACCCGACCACATCAAGGGCGGCCGCTTCGGTGACTTCTTGCGCAACAACGTGGACTGGGCGCTATCGCGCGAGCGCTTCTGGGGCACGCCGCTCAACATCTGGGTGAACGACGTGACCGGCAAGCTCGCCGCGCCGGCCAGCGTCGAGGAGATCCTGGCCAAGAACCCCGAGGCCTTTCTAGCGTTCGAGCAGGCGCGCGCCAAAGATCCGTCGCTTTCGCCTCACTTGATGGTGCACAAGCCGTGGGTCGACAACGTCACCTTCACAGAGCCCGGGGAAGAGGGCGTTTACCGCCGCGTGCCCGACGTGATCGACTGCTGGTTCGATTCGGGGTGCATGCCCTTCGCTCAATGGGGCTACCCGCACAAGGAAGGCTCCAAGGCTCAGTTCGAACGAGCGTTCCCGGCCAACTTCATCAGTGAAGCGATCGATCAGACGCGTGGCTGGTTCTATTCGCTGCTGATGATCTCCACGCTGGTGTTCGACAAAGCGCCGCTACCGCACCCGTACCAAACCTGCGTCGTGCTCGGGCACGTCTGCGACAAGGAGGGAAAGAAGGAGTCCAAGTCGAAGGGCAACTACACCCCGCCCGACATCATCCTCGAGCGTGTGCGCATGGACTTTGCGGCCTTCGATGCGGCCGGCAAGGGACTCACGTTGGCCAAAGGCGAAGCGGTAATCGCGCGTGAGGACTACGAAGGTCTCGATCTGACCGGGGAGTCGGCCAGCGTGCTCGTGTACCTGAAGGAGGGAGAGGCGCTCAAACTCAAGCTGCGCCCCGCGACGAACAAGGAGAAGCTGCCGCGGCGCGTGGTCGGTCTTCACGCCGAAGACATCGCCTCGCTGGGAGTTACGCCCTCGCCAACCGCGCTCGAAACCAAGCCGAGCGACGTGCCGTTCCTCCCGCTCGGGCAACGCGTCTTGGTGGAAGATCCTTCGGCCAGCGCGCCCGGCGCCGACGCCTTCCGTTGGTTCTTCTACGCCGCCAGCCCCTCATGGACCAACACCCGTCATTCGCTCACCAACGTGCGACTCGAGCAGAAGGAATTTCTGGTCAAGCTGCGCAACGTCTATTCGTTCTTCACCATCTACGCGAACATCGACGGCTTCGATCCGGCGCGTGAAAACCCGAACGCTACGGTGGCGAACCTCGTCTCCGGGGCGCCTCAATATCGCGCCGTTGCAGAGCGCAGCGAGCTCGACCGCTGGATGATGAGCGAGCTTTGCGCAACGGTGGAGAAGGTGACGGCCGCGCTCGAAGGGTACCTGCTCTACGACGCGGCGCGCGCGCTCGTAGACCTAGCCGAAGGGGTCTCCAACTGGTTCGTCCGTCGCAGTCGGGCGCGCTTCTGGTCCAAGGGCCGCTTCTTCGACGTGACCGAGGCTGCTTCGCAGGACAAGGCCGACGCCTACTTCACGCTTTACGAAGTGCTAGTCACGCTCAGCGGCTTGATGGCGCCCTTCACGCCGTTCTTCGCCGAGGAGCTTTGGCAGAACTTGGTGCGTGGTCCCTTCGGTGCGCGCATGCCGGAGAGCGTGCACTTGGCGAGCTTCCCGAAGGCTGTAACTGAATGGGCGCTCCCTGAACTGTCGCGCGACATGTTCGCTGTGCGCGAGCTCGTCAGCCTCGGTCGCGAGGTGCGCACGACAGTCAAGATGCGGGTACGACAACCGCTGTCGCGAGCCGACGTGGTGGTGGGTGATCCGCAACTGTCGCAGCGGCTTCGTCACTTCACCGGTCTGATCGCCGAGGAGCTGAACGTGCATGAGGTGCGCGTGCTTGCTCCGGGTGAGGAAGCAGGCTTCGTGAAGTACACACTGAAGCCCAACTTCAAGACGCTGGGGCCGCGGCTCGGTAAGAAGGTCCAGGCCTGCAAAGCTGCGCTCGCCAAAGCCGACGCTGGTGCGCTTCGCACCGAGCTGTCAAAGAACGGCAGCGTGTCGCTGGAGGTGGAGGGCGAGCCGCTCGCGCTCGGCCCCGAGGAGATCGAAGTGGCGGTGGATGCAGCCGAGGGCTACGCCGCGGCCGGGAACAAGGTCGGCGTCTTGGTGCTCGCGCTCGAGCTGACCGACGCGCTGCGCGAGGAGGGCCTGGCTCGCGAGATCGTCGCGCGCTTGCAACAGACCCGCAAAGACGTTGGCCTCTCCTTCACCGACAAGGCGATCGTGCGGCTCGATGGCGACGCCGCGGTAATCAGCGTCGCGGAGAAGCAGCAGGAGCTTCTGTGCCGTGAAGCGATGATCGCCAGCCTGACCATCGGTGCTGCGCCTGAGGGCGCGCAGGCGAAGGAATATGCGATCGACGGCGCGGTGCTTCGTGTTTGGCTAGAGGCCGAGAAGGCTTGAGCGCGCGTCGGGGTGGTGATCCGATCAGCGGCAACAAACGCTGATCGGGTCTACACCTGCGACCGAGCCAGAGGCTGGGATTGCCTCCGGGGCGCTGCAGGTAGCGGGCTGCCAAGAAACCTCCACTGCGTCGAAGCCCACCAAACAACCGCCTTCCTGAATCATGAACCCTCGGTTCGTGCAATCGGGATTGGTGACGCTAGCGATGAGCTCGCACGGTTGAACGGAACAACTGCATTCACCACAGCTGCGTGTATCCGCCAGCGCAAGCACGCCGCTTGCCCCCCGATTGGGGAAACCAGTTGGGCAAGGAGCCGACTCTTGGGTGGCGTAGATGCATTCACCTAGCGGTGAGGAACACACACTGACGGTCTCTCTAGTGACCTCGCTCGGAATGCCTTCGGCGCTGCAGGCAGCGTTCTGGATCTCCACCCTGACCGACTGTGCGTCAGCGACACTCACGCACTGCCCCATGCGTGTAACAGGGACGTTGGCGATCTGGTTCTCACACGCAGTCGAGTACTTCGCCACATAGGGCTGACATTCCCCCACGGTACAAGCGCATGAGCAGGTGTTCTCGCTGACGAAGCTTGTGATCACTTCGAGCGCGTCTGCTTCAACGTCGCAACCGTCACCGACCAGCACCGGACCGATCCACCCGGCTGGAACCACGAAGCTATCGCCTCCGCCTTCAGCCCCCGAGCCAGCCGCCCCGACGCTCGTGCTCGTAGTTGCGCCTGCTTGCCCGCCGCCAGCGCTCGCAGTCTCATCGTACTGCAGCCCAACGCAAGCGAAGCTGAGCATGGTGCTGGCGAGAAGAGCTGCGAGGCGTGGGCTCATTAGGCGCTCAGTTCACCTTGCAGTAGGACGGGTTCATGTTGTTGCAGCCCGCGCCGTTGTTCGGGCAGTCGGCTGGGTCGGCAGGGCAGGGGATCGAGCACTTGGGCCCCATGCCGAAGGCCACGCACTCGCCTGGCGTGCCAGCGACGTCGCAACAGGTATCGGCGGCTGCATCGCAGCTGGCGGCGAAGTCGAGGCAGGCTGCGGCGCCGCCGCCACCGTCGGTCGTGGCACCGCCGCCGCCGTCAGTCGTTGAACCGCCGCCGCCGCTGCTTGGCCCGCCGCCATCGGTGGTCGCACCGCCGCCGCCGGAGTTCTCTCCGCCGTTACCCGAGCTGCCGCTGTCTCCGCAAGCAACTGTGACGAGCAATCCAAGAGCTACGATTCGAAGGCCTTCAAGGTGACTCATTCGTGTTCTCCTACGTCCTTTGGGAGAGCCTATCCGAAGGGGATTCGTCAGCGAAATGAATGCGTCGTGGGTTTGGTGCGTGGCGGTGCTCGCCGTTGGTTGCGGAGGTTCCAGCGTTTCATCCGACTCCACTGGGGCTCTGGAGGTGGTTTTGCCCAGCCGGTCGGCTGCGCCATCGCCAAAATCTCGCCAACAAATCCTTGCAGAGTCAGCGTGTGCGCAGCTCTCGCCATGCAGCCTGGTCGGGGAGCGGGGAAGTTATCTGGACCAGGGCCAGGAACATGTCGTCGTTCTCTTGGCCCGAGGTACCGAGAACTTTTCGGGGGCCCCCGTCCACCCGATCGAGCCCGCCCATAGCTATGTGGACGGCACCGACCTTTTCGATAGGAACTTTTCGGGCTGCGCCCGGTTCGAAGCCTGGTTGCTCGCGCTCGAGCCGAGCGAGGCCAAGCGAGAGCGGTTGATTGCATCGGTCTGCAACGATGGTCACGGCGCCGCCGGCATCGGCGAATCAAGCCTCACCGTACGTGGCCGTGAGGTCACGTTGAGCGAGCAGGGGGGCTCTAATTGGCGCTGGTCCAACAGCGTTACCGCGCTACTGCCCGACACCTTGACCGTCGTATCGAGCGAAGCGCATTGGGTGTTTGGAGAGAACTCCGACCAACGGCTGTGGAACTTCCAAACCCGCATAGGTACAAGGTCGTGGGCCGCGCCCCGTTGTGGCGGCAGCTCGGAGGAGCTGGCGAGTTTCGACTCTGCGGTGATCCCGGTTTTGGAGTTGCCACCCGCCTTCCATAAGACTGCGTGGTCCTCGGTCGAGCTCGAGGCTTGCGCCACTCGCATCGATGGGCTGAAAAGCGGCTTCGCACTCGGTGGAGCGGCGCCGACTCCGAGCGCTGCGCTCGTGGTGGTCGGCGACGGTGACTCGCTATTCGTCGAGATCGAGGATGACGAGTGGGAGCTGGGCAGCGGCCCGCACGACCGCCTCGAGCTGTGGACCGCCCCCAAGGCGCAAAGCTACTTCGACCAATGTTTGCCGCCGGCGAGCGCTCCGGAAGGCTTCGAGATTCAGCTCACGCAGGCGCCGCTGCGTCGGCTCGGCAAGGCTTCGGGTGGAGCTACGCCGGCGTTGCGCTGGTCGAAGGATCCCGCACATCCGAGGCGTATCGCGATCGACTTCAGCAAGCTTCCACCGGCCTTCACGCTGGTCTACCGCGACGTCGATCGCGCGGGGCCCGCGCGCGATATTGCCACCAGCCGTTTCGATCCGCTCGAGGCCGCTTCCCTCGGCGCACCCAGCCGGCCCTCGCCTGAGGTGCTTAGCTGCACGGTGAATCAAGGTAAACTCGAGCGTCTTCCGGTGAGCGTCCCAGTGGACCAGCCGCTGCTCAGCGCCGGCCTTGTGCAGTGAGCGGCTAGTCCACGAAGGTGACGCGGCCAAAGCGCGCGGCCTTGTGAAAGTTGCCTTGGCCCAAGATAGGCGACCACGCAACGCCGCCGTTGTTCTCCATCGCGTAGAGGTTCATTCGCCAACTTTCGCCGCTCTGCGGCCGCGCGGCCTGCGGCGTGAAGCTGGCCCACGGCACGCGTAACTCGACGGTGTAGCCACGGTCGACGTCGCTCGGATCGTCGAGCGTACCGTCGAGCACGACGGCGCTCTGACGCTGACTCGACCAAGCCTCGTGACCGAACGGTCCATCGGGCCCACCGCGCGGCCGATTGTAGTCGTCGAAACGCGAGTCGAAGGCGAGGTTCTGCGGACTGATCTGCAGCTCGAAGTAGTCGCGGTTATCGCCGTCTCCCAGCGGGTCGATCATCAGCTCGACCGTGTCTCGCTCCCAAAGGTGCGGGTCGACGGCGTTGTCCGGAAAGCCGCCGCGAAGATCGGGGTCGCGCACCTCGAAGGCGACGTACAGGAAGCTGTCGCTCCACAAAAGCCGAGCCGAGCCGCCGAGCGGATGCTTCGGATCGAACAGGCCGCTGCGAACCGCGACAAACGGCCCGAGCAGAGGTGCCGAGCGCCACTCGGGCTCGCTGAGCTCGCCATCGATCAGCAGCTCGCTGGAGATCCGGTGAACGGTGGCGGTCTTGATTTCCTCCGGGTTTGGCGTTTGCGCGCTGGCCGAGCTTTCCGAGCCGTGCGTCCGCTGGGAGCAGGCGGCGAGCAGCAGGAACAGCGCGCCCGTGCGCTTGCCATTACAAGAACGGCTGCTCGCCGACACATTAAGTGCTACGACGCCGCGGCTGTGTTTCGTACCGAAAGTCACCGAGCGCACGATGCCACGAATGACCCGCGTACCGCAGCCGAGTCGCACGGGCGAACGGCTCCGGATCTCGAGGCCTTCGCCAAGGAGGTCGAGGCGCTGCGCGAGGAGCTGAGCGCCGCGCTGAGCGCAGAGGACGCGAGGCATATCGAGAAGATGGCTCGCTGGGGCCGGCTGGCCTCCGGCTTGGGCTACGCGACCGCCTGGTTGGCCCCCAACCCGCTATCGGCCGGCCTCTTGGCCCTCGGCTCGAGTGCCCGCTGGACGATGGTGATGCACCACATCTCGCACAAAGGCATGGACGCGGTGCCCGACGCCAAGCCGCACATGAACAGCAAGGTCTTTGCGCAGGGGCGCCGGCGTCTCATCGATTGGCTGGACTGGGTGCACCCGGAGGCTTGGGCGTACGAGCACAACGTGCTCCATCACTACCGGACCGGTGAGGTCGTGGACCCCGACTTGGTCGAGCACCACATGCAGCCGATGCGAGACGCCAACCTGCCGATGCCGGCGAAGTTGGCGGTGGTCGGGTTTTGGGCGCTCACCTGGCGGCTCACCTACTACGCGCCGAACACCTTTCAAGTGCTACAAAAGGCGCGCAAAGACCGCGCTGAGCGCCGCTCTCACGAGGCCCGGGACGAAGTCACCCCGACCGAAGACCGCTTGCTCTCCGCGTTCAATCCACGCACCGCCGAGGGCCGCGCCTTCCTGCGTACGATTGCTCCCTACGCCGTTGGCCGCTTCGTCGTTGGACCGCTCGCCTTCCTCCCGTTGGGTCCGCTGGCGTCGATCAACGTCTTGCTCAATACGGCCATGGCGGAGGCGCTCACCAACCTTCACACCTTTTGTCTGATCGCGCCGAATCACGCCGGTGAGGACGTCTTTCGCTTCGAGGAGAAGCCGTTGAATCGAGCTGACCTTTACGCGCGTCAGGTGCTCGGCTCGGTGAACTTCCGCGGCGGCAACGACGTCGCGGACTTCTTGCAAGGCTTCTTGAACTACCAGATCGAGCATCACCTTTTCCCGGAGCTTCCCCCGCTGAAGCTGCGACAGGCCCAACCGAAGGTCGAGGCGTTGTGCAAGAAGTACGGCCTGCCCTACGTGCGCGAGGGGCTGCGCGGACGGGTAGGGAAGCTCGTCGATATCATGACCGGTAAGAGCTCGATGCGCCGGGCGAAGACCGCGTACGACGCAATGTCGAGGTGAGGCCGGAGAAGTTCGGCTAGCCTTCGCACATGGCACGACTGACGATTCGAGTAGAGGCCTGCACCGAAATTCTTGCCGTCTTGATCTTGATGGCCTGGGCCGACGGCAAGCTGCAAGAGCCCGAGAAGGCGAGCATCCGCAGCGCAGCCAAGGTGCTCAACCTGTCTAAAGATCTGCGTGATCGTTTGGAGACGTTGCTCACCAATCCGGTTCCGCTTTCAGAGTTGCTGCTCAGTAACCTCGGCGGCAAAGATCGGTCGTTTGCCTATGTCGCGGCCGCGTGGCTTTCCGGCGTGGACGAGGACGTCGACGCGAAGGAGCAAGACAAGCTCGCTGAGCTGCAACAGGCGCTCGAACTCGACGACGACCGCGCCAAAGAGCTGCGAAGCCTCGCGAGCGAGCTGTCAAAACCGAAGAAAGACGCTTGGGCGGAGGAGCTGGTTGCGTTGTTCAACGCGATCCCGGTGCGGCTCGAGGCCAGCCCCGACGACGAGCTCGAGGTCGCCTTCGAGTGACTCGTTCGCGTTTGGCTCAGGCGTCTGGCAGCAGGCGGACGAGCACGAACGGTTGCACGACGATCGCGTCCCAGCGCGCGAGCTTTTCTTCTTTCCAGGCGCCTCGTTCGGCCTCCGTCGGCTTGCGCAGGGTGCCCCGTTTGATCCAGTCCCCGACGCTATCCGCGTCATCCATCGCCACCGCCACTCCGCACTGCAACAGATCGAGCTCGGGCGAGACGATGAACAGCGCGTCACGCAGCAGGTGTTCGGCGATGTCTGCGTAGAAAACCGGCCCGCGGGTCTCGCTCAAACGCCGCTCGATGCCTTGGGCAAGGGTCATAGGGTTGTCGGCCACGCCCGCCGATTAGCACACGACCGGCCTCCAGGGCAGCCCAAGAAGTGCGGTCGCGGTCGGCCTCGCCGGGGCCTCCGCGAGCGAAGAAAGGCCTGGTTTTCGCTCGAACCGCCGGCGAAGCACCGGGCTAAAGCGCGCGGCAAAGCACCGTCGTCGGCCTTCGGTGGAATGACTCGTGCGCTGTTCGCTGCATCAACCTGCGGTTGAAATGACCGGTGAACCCGTCGCCGACGATCTGTTAGCCTGGCATCGAATGGCGAAGGGGGGGGACAACGCGGTGCTGGCGCAGTTGGAGCGTCGTATCGCAACCGAGGTCGAAGCAACCATCGCCACGCGTTCTCCGGATGAAGGCCGGCTCGCTGCGATCGTGCGCGTGATGGCGCCGTTTTCTGCGACCTTGCGCAACCATCTCGCCAGCTGGGTCAAAGAGCTGGTGCGGCTCGAGGATTGGACGCGGGAACTCTATTCGGCTGGGCTTCGGAGCCTTGTGGAGTGCGAGGACAAGCGCGGCGCTGCGCTGCTCGCAGCTGCCTTGAAGACCGAAGAGTTCGGGGGCGTCACGGCCCTTTCGGTCGCCTGCTTCGCCAAGGACGCTTCGCTCATGCCGGCACTCTCGCGCGCCGCGACCTCGTCCCGTACGCTCACCGCGTTTGCGGCCGAGGTCGCGAGGATCTGTCACGGGGAGCACACCGGCCCACGGTTGTTCGGATTGGCGCCGCGGATCAAAGAGTCGAACCGCATCAGCCTAGTGAGCGATCTGCTTTTGCCGGTCGCTGGTCGCGGTGTCGACGCGAAGGTTTGTGCTGGTCTCGCCGACGCACTCAACGTGCTTTGCGGTTCCGAACGGCATTTGGGGCGCTGGCTGGTGATGGCGGAGATCGCTCATCGCGGCGGAGATCCCAGGCCAATGCAAGAGGCCACCCTGCGCACAACCACCGGCCCGGACAGCGCGCGCGCGGGTTGGTCGCTGTGCGCCTGGGCTCTAGCGCCTGCGAACGGCGGGAAAGGCGTGCGTCCGACCACCGAGCTCGTCGCCCGTCTTTCGCATCGGCCGAGCGCAGACCGTGATGCTTCCTTCCTCTTTCGCATGGCCGAACACGCTGTGCCGGAGGCCAAGCCGATGCTCGAGGCGTTGGTGCGCGCGCGCCCGCTGGGTGATGAGATCGCCGTGCGCGCCGCCACCGAGTTGGTGCGACGTTACGGGCGTCCAGCCTACGCCGCCGAGGCGATCGAGGCTTCGCGCGTCTCCAGCTCCGAGGCGCTGCGAGCGCTTTCTGCCGCCTGTTCCTGGGAGCTTGGCGAGCGCGAACGAGCCGTAGCCGACGCAACGGCGCTGTCTGAATCGGAGGATCTCACGGCTCTTGGTTGGAGCACGCTGGTGTTGCTCGCCAGCCGCGCCAAAGAGCCCGTGTCGGTGCTCTCGGCGACGAACTTTCGTCGCGTGCAGTGCGGCTGGAGCGAATGAAGCGTGCCTCGCGCCTCGCACAAAGCCGCTGCATGGCTCGTTCTTACATCGCTTTTTCTGCCTTCTTTTCCCGCACTGGCGCAGCCTGAGGCAGAGGCCCCGCAGGTCGTTCAAACGCGGGACTCCGCGCGTGCAAGCCCCGTCCAATTGGCGCACACGCCGCCACCATCCCCGTTTCGCGAGGATCTCGAGAGCTACCGGATCGAGTACCGCGTTCGAGCTGGTTCTGCGCAAGCGGAGAGCGTGACGATCGAGTCGCACTCGCCCACGGGCGAGACGCTCGATGTACTTCGCGCGGTCACGAGCAGCGCAGCGTGCGCAGCCGAGGGCGTCGCAAGCTGTTTCGTGAGTGAGCCATTCCGCTTGGTGATCGACGCCGTCGACAAGCAACATCCGCTGCTTGAAGGTCATGCGCTGATCGCCCGCGCGGGCGGCAGGCTGCGGGTGTTGCGCGGCGAGCAGGAGCTCCTGACCGTTCCCGTCGCAGGCGGCGGTCCCTTGGCGCAGGCAGACCTGCGTTTGCACGTGTTTCGCGTGACCGAGGGGGGCGCCTTGTCGCTGATGCAGCCTGCTTCAGTGCTCGGCCGCGAGATCGATCGCGCCAACGCTATTTGGGGCGCCTGCGGTATCTCCTTCGACCAACCCGAAAAGCGCCTCACCGTTCACGATCCACCGGCGCCCTTCATGTTGAGCGTGGGCTGCGAGTTACCCGCCCCGGCGCTCGGAGGGACCTTCTCCTTTCGCGTGGACGGCCGTGAACTCTCGGTGCCGGTCGCGCCCGGCAGTTCCCCTCGCTCGGCGGCTCGGTGGGTCGCCGCTGCGCTGACCAAAGCTGGGTTCGTCCCCTCGCTGATCGATAACCCACGTCCGCAAGGGATGTCGCTCGGTTCCACCGATTTGGTGGTTCGGACGAAGCAAGGCAAGCTCGCCAAACTGAGCGCTGCGCCCACCCACCCGCTGTCCTCCGACCCAGCGCTTTCGCTCTGTGTGCCCGAGGTTGATCTAAGCAACGGCTTACGGCACTTCAACGACGCCGATTCGCTGGTGGGGACGATGGAGGAGCGGCTGCTCGTCCGCTCGGTGGAAGACGGGGACCCAACCACGATCGAGGTGCTCGTGATCCCAGCCTTTCGCGGTGAGGCTCGCATTGGCGAGTCCTTCATCGGCCTCGAGCACGGGGCCATTCGCAACGTGCTGATCCAGGACCGAGCGGCGTTTCGCGTGGGCAACGCTTCTTTCACCTTGGCCCATGAGCTTGGGCACATCCTGCTGGATCAGCCGGGCCACACCGATGACTTCGGCTTGGATACGCCAACCTTCCTGATGGACGCTGACGCCGTGCTCGCGGGAGCCTTCGGTCCCCGCCGTCTGACGCCTCAAGAGTGCGAACGAGCTCACCAGCAAGGGCGCGCTACCGAAGGTTCTGGCCTTTTGCGCGCGCGGTGACGTAGGCAAGCGGCGCGAACTGCGTTAACACGTTCGCTCGAGTTCGCGCGCTGTACGGCGAGGCTCGACGATCTATGCCTGCCTCTACCGCAGTCCGTGCCCCTATGCCCAGCGAGCGAGCCCTCGCCAAGGCGGGCTTGTTTGTTCTTTCCGTGTCAACGACCGGTCTTTCGACCGTGTTGGCGCGGCTCTACTCGGTGGCGTTGGGGAAAGAGCTGGCTCCGCTAGCGCTCGCCTTGCCACTTTGGGGTTCGGCCGTCGGATTTTTGGTGGTGCCGCTGTTCAGGCCGGCGTCTGCTGCGCCGCTCGCCAAGCGGCTGATAGGCGCCAGTGGCTTTGGCACCGTGCTCGGGGTGTTGGCCATGATCATGGGCTTGCGCTCCAAGCTCGGGGATCCAGAGACCGCCAGCTGGCGCGAGTTCTTTGAGCTGTTGTTGCTCAGCTTGCCGGTATTTCTGTTGAAGGGCTTTGGCTTCGGGATGTTGGCCACGCGCCGCCCGGCCAGCCGCGCAACCATCTTCGCTGTCGACGTTGCGGGTTTGCTGGTCGGTGGGCCGTTGGCGATGGCGTTGATCTCCTTGGGCGCGGCCCGGGCTGGGCTGATCTTTTCGTGCGGCTTTGGGCTGGCCGCCGTGCTGTTTGCTGTCTCGCTATCGCGCAGCGCGCTGGTCTCTCCAGCTGAAAAACGAACCACGGGCTTTCAGTCGGCGGCGTTCTTTCTTGCCGGTCTGATGCTGCTTTGGGGTGACTACGGTGAGCCTTGGCTCGAGGCGCCAAAGCTGCGCACGCTCAGCCTCTCACGCACCGTGTTGCTCAACTGGTCGAGCAGCGGTCTTTTGACCATGGACAAGCCAGCCTCGACCGGCTTCGCGTGGGTCGCGACCGACGGCAACCGCACGGCGGTGCACACCCAGCGCGCGGCGCCCAAATTGCCAGAGCACATGGCGTATGTGGCGGTCTCGGGTGATGGCCCAGCGCTCGTTTTGGGCGCTGGTCAAGGTCGTGACGTGCGAGCTGCGCTCGCAGCGGGCAGGACGCGCGTGGTCGCGGTGGAGCCCAACGCTGCTCTCAAATTGGCGGCGGAGAGCGGCAAGCTCGCCGAGCAGATGAATCACCTTTTCAGCCGTCCGGAGGTCGCTTTGGTGCGGGCCGACCCGCGCGCCTTCGTTAGCGCCACCGACGAGCGCTTCGACGTGATCGTGCTGCCCGGGATCGACTCGGGTGTCGCGCCGCACGCGCGAGGTCTTGCCCCGGCGGAGGCCATGCTGTTCACCCGCGAGGCGTTCAGCAGCTTCCTTGACGCGCTCTCGCCGCAAGGCGTGCTGGTGGTTCGCCGCTGGGACCCTGACCTCGGCAAACTGCTGAGTCTGGCCGCGGCCGAGCTCGGTCCGGGCGCTAAGCAGCAGCTCTACGCCTGCGCGCACACCGGCTCGACGGCGCTCGTGATCAAGCGAACTGCGCTGAGCGCAGAGGAGCTCGGTCGACTACGCAACTACTGCGCAGACCAGCGCTTCGTTGAGGTCTTCGCGCCCGACGTGCAGAATCAAGATTACCTCGAGGCCGCAGTGATGCGGCCCTTCGACAAGTCGGTGCGCGCGCGCATTTCCTTGCCCACCGACGACGCCCCCGGCTTCTTTTTGGAGCGTCCGTTCGGCGATCTGGCCGGGTTGGCCTTCTCTCCGCAGCGTGAGCGCAGCGCGGGCCCGGTGGCTTCCTTTCCGGCGCTAGCGTGGCAGCTCTTGGCGGCGTTCGCTTTGCTGTTCGTCGTGGTTCGAAGTGTTGCAGTGCTCAGGA
Source organism: uncultured delta proteobacterium (assembly GCA_903892415.1). Classification (GTDB taxonomy): domain Bacteria; phylum Myxococcota_A; class Polyangia; order Polyangiales; family Polyangiaceae; genus Xiheicaenibacterium. Next base: position 24,131 of record CAITIQ010000394.1, read on the forward strand.
GCTCGCAGCGCACGATGCTCGGCTGGGGCGTGCTCTGCAGCTTCGGCGCTGGTGGCTTCGGCGTGACCTTGGTCGAGCAAGCGCTGGTGGGTCGGCTCACGCCGCTGATTGGTGGCCCGCATTACGCCCTGGTCGTGGTGCTGCCGTCCTTCTTCGGAGCCGCGGCGCTTTCGGCCCTGACGCGGCGCCCTTTGCGCAGCCTGCTGCCGGTGCGCACCGCGCTGTTGGCTAGCATTGCTGCTGTCGTTTGTTCGTTGCTGGTGGGCTTGCTGGTGAGCGCGCTCGAGGGCGGGCCGCTCGTGCTTCGGGTGCTGTGGGTCGTTCTGTTGTCCGGTTTTTGGGGGTGGGGCGTGGGCAAGCTGAGCGTTTTGCTAATGCCGTTTTGGGGCAACAGCGCCGAGACTGAGCCCGCGCATGGTCTCTTCGCTGGGGCCTTGGGAGCCGCGTTGGCCTTTAGTCTCGGACCGCTGCTCGCGCTTTATGCCGGCAATGCCTTGGTATGGCTGCTCGCTGCGCTCGGCCTCTTCGTTTGCGGTGCTTCCCTCGCGGGCAGCAAGCTACCGCGGCCCGCGCGCTAGGGGCGTTACCGTTGAGCTAGACCAAGCTCGGCTTCAATCAGCATCACCACTTCCCCAGGCACACAGCCTTTGCCCTTGGAGCGTTCGGCCTTCAAACGGCACTTCTTTTCGACGGCCTCCCCGACGAGATACGCGCGTGCGCGTAGATGCTCGTTCTCGCCGCTGCGAAACGCCTGCTGATGGTTTCGCAGACACTGATCCCGCCAGCCCTCGTCAGATGCGAGGCTCTTGCGACACGCCTCGCCGGAAGCCCCCTGCGCCTCACGAAAGCGGCACAGCGCGATCGACGAAAGCGAGTTGATGCGGCAGCGGCACTTGCCCTGCGCGCACGGCGTGACCACCCCGCGATCGAACTCGAAGGCGGTCGGCCCATCCCCGAGGTCTTCGACGATCGCGCCGCTGAGCGGGAAGATGCGCGAGGACTGCAGGCGCATGTGTTTGGCAAACGCAGCCACCCCGCGTTGCCACTGCGCTGCATCGCTCGTGCGAAAGGCCTCGAGCGGGGCGCACAAGCGCGCTGCATCCATGAACCAACGCGCGCTCAGCTCCGGCTCCGGGTTGGCCACCACCACCTCGGCTTTCACGCCCATCGCCGTGTAGTTGCAGCGCTTGACCGCGCCCTCCGGAAAGCCCTCCTGCGGCGAAGCCACGCAGTCCACCTCCACATACGGGTTGGTCTCGAGCACTCGCAAGAGCGCCGCCGGGATCGGCTCGGCGGCGACGCCCTCGGGCGCGCGATCGGCAGCGGACGAAGCAGGCGCTGGCTCGGCGGAAGCGGCGGAGACGCTCGAAATCGGCGCCGAGGCCACGCTGGAGTCCGCCGCAAACTCGCTCAAGACCGAGCCTCGCGGCGTTGGTGTTTCAGCGTTGGGCCCGGTTTCGCTGGCGCACGAAAGCAGCGCGAGCGTCAGACCAGCCGCTCGAGCGCGCGCCAAGCTCATTGCGCCGGAGCGATTTCGCGGAGCTCGGTACCGCCTGCGTAGGCGTAGCTAACGAAGGCATCCCAGCCAGTCACGGCGATGAACACAGGCGCATTGGCGTTGATGCGGTGGACGCCGTCATCCTGCAGGCCCGCCGAGATCATCGGTGGGTCCATGGTCGCGTTGACGATCGGGAAGCTGAGTTGGCAGCGGAAAACGACGTGGCTCGGGTTCTTGCCGCCGCGTTGTTCACTGGTCAGCCCGTCGCCTGCCGCGACCTCGCACAGCGACTCGTCGATTTCCTGTCCGTCGAGCAAGACCGTCGCGCCGAAGGGCGCCACCACCGTGACGAAGTCGAAGGCGTATTTGTCAGGCGTGAGAAAGACGTAGTCGCTGCGGGCCTGCTCGAACGGCGGCACCATCATCAAGCTTGGATCGCCGCCGGGAAAACCGGAGCGAGTGACGCTGCCGGCTTGCTGACTGGCCATGATTTGTGCGACGACGATCGGCTCGCTGCTGGTGGCCAAAAAATCGCGGCTTGCCTCGACCTCGGCGAACTCACCGAGGCCGTCGAGCTCGAGCCGATCGAATGGAGCGGGGAGGGTGGTCTCGACCACCGCGCCGGCGTTGGTCGTCGCGATGAAGCGCACGTACTCCACCTCGGGGATGGGCTCGACGTTGGCCCCGGCGACGCGCACGGCTTCACCGCGATTGGGCGTATGCGGCACGGCGAAGAACTTCCCGGCCGCGCGCACCGGCGCGAGTTGATCCTCCAAGTGATCGGCGCAACAGCGCCTTTCGGCCAGGGTGTCGAAGTGCGGTGCGTCGGAGGCTTCACTGCCGACGAACACGACCACCGGCTGATCCGCCAAGATCTCGGTGCCGCTGAAATCCGCGTTGAAATCCCCGGTCTCGAGGTTGAGCACGTCGAAAGGCTGGAGCGTCGCCTCGATGGTGCCTCCAGGCGGAGTCTCCTCGATACCGCTGCCGGGGACCACGGTGGTGCGCGGAACCACCCGCACCGTGGTGTTCTCGGTCGTGCCGACCACGGTCAAGAACGCTCGCAGGTTGATCGGGTCCGCCGGGTTGAAGTTGGTATTCGGATCGTCGGTGATGGCGATGGTCTGCGGCCAGCCGAGCACGATGTAGCTGCGCTGAACAGCGGACACGCCGAAGTCGAGCGCCTCCCGCGGATAGAGTAGCGATGCGTCGTTGGAGAACACGCTGACGTTCTCGAGCGGATTGAACTGATAGGCGACGACAGGGAAATCGGTGCGAACGCGGTAAGCGTTGCGGGTCAGAGCTGTGTGCGTGCCGGTGTTGAAGCTGCCTTCCGCGCTGCCGTCCACCTCGCGCGGGCCCAGCTTGAATACCGCCAGGTTGAGCGGCGGGATGGTCGCGTTGGCGATCTCGTACGGAGCGCCTGGCTCGCCCGGTAGTGAGTCGTCTTGCTCGATGCTGACGACCACCGCGACGTCAGGCTGCGGATTGGACACCACCAGGGCGAACTGCTGAGCTGCAGCGTTGCTCGTCGCATCGATGTTGGCGTTGTCGAGATCCACTGCCCAATATTCGCAACCAACGTTGCTCTGCTCGAGCGCAGCGACGTCGCAAAGGTTTTGGCAGAGCCCGCCGCGGCAGGCGACACCAATGCTCGCGTCACAGCTGATCACGTACTCACTCGCGTCGCCCGAGGTGTCGCATTGCCTGACGTCGAGCCCGTCACAAAAGCGACCCTCCGGGATGCACAGCTTGCACTCGAAGAGACCGTCCACGCATACCTTGTTGTCGGCGGCGCAGTCGGCTTTGAGGTCCCAGCGCGCGAGCGCGCCGCTGCCTTCACATTGCTCGACGCCGAGCGGCGTGCAGCGTTGACTCCCTGCGGAGCAGATCGGCTCGATCGGCGCCGGCTCGATCCAACGATCCCCGCGTTCGAAACAGGAGCCGACCAGCGCCGCGAGGGCCAGCGCACCTAGCCCGCGGAGGGCCTGCCTACGTTCAAGGTTCACGGTGCGTGAGCTTCGGTGAAGTCCTGTGCGTACGCGTCCATCCCTTGCGTGCGCAGTTGACGGTAGGTGAGCGTCTTGTAGTCGAAGTCGTCGAAGCGAGCGCCGATCAGGTTGATCAGGATCGAGCCGGAGGGCAGGCTGGCGCCCTCGATGCCGGAGAGGTCAGGCAGCTCCACTGCGCCGCCTCCGCCGGGAACAGCCACAAGCCAGTGCATCAGCCCGTTGCCCGTCACCACGTCATAGACGGTTAGGTCCACCGGCGCGCCGGGGCCGAATTCGGTCTCTAGCTCGGTGCGGTTCCACGACTCGTTCAGCTGGGGTGTCAGCAGGGTGGGCTTGCCGATGAAGCCGTCGATCACGATCGGGAAGGCGGTGGTGTTGGTTTGTTGGCTAGCGACGACGCTGAGCGGCGCGGCGTAGCTCGGCCCGGTCACCGCGCGCGCCGATACAGCGTAGGTCGAGCCTTCGAACGGGCCGGCGAGCAGCGGCAACCCGACGAAGGTCACGTCGTTGTTCAGCGGCAAGAGCGGCGCCTTCTGACCTTGCGGGAAGATCGCGAAGCCGTCTGGTCCGAGCCGCAAAGCGACGTTGGCGAAGAAGCGATCCGGCCCGGGATTGCCTGGCGGCGGGGGCGAGGCGTCCAGCGTCAGGGCCAGATCCAGCGGCCGCATATCCACGTAAACCTCGCTCGTCACTTCATCGCCGGTGACCGGCACCCCGCGCACCAAGCCCATCGAGTAGGCGAGAAAGCGCGGCGGGTTCACCGAACGATCCTCGAGCCCGGCCAGGGCATAGAAGGTGCGATTGCCAGGCGTCGACGCGAGCGAGAACTCAAAGCCGAGCGCGCCCCCAGCGTCCGGCGTGATGGCCGAGGAGGCCGGCGGCAGGCTGAAGTTTTGTTGCGGGTTGGACGCCGCTGGGAACACGTACGCCACGCGTTTCTCGTTACCCACCGGCTGAGGCACCGCGAACGGCCCTTTTTCGAACTCGTTCACTGCGGGGAACACCAGCTCGCCCTGCACGACGCCCTGGGTCACGCTGCCGCCACCGACACCCGGCGGGGTGCCAAACCCTTCAGCGCAGGAAGGCGTGAGCACCGGGTCCAAGTACACGGTGACGGTGTCCACCGGCACGTCGACGAAGGTGACCGGGCTGTGGCATTTGAACGCTACGGTCACCGTCTTAGGGCTGTTCAAGCTTGGGTCTTGCAGCAGCGCAACGCCGCCTTCGTCGACGTTTGCGATCAGCGCCGTCTGCACGTTCGACCCAACGATCACCGAAGCGCCAACCAGCGGATCCCCGGTGAAGTTGTTGAAGGCGAGCACGCGCAAGGTGCCGTTCAGCTCCTCCCCGGAGAGGCCGCCTTTGAAGCCGTCGCTCGAGTCTTCGTAGGTGTAAGCGTCGAGCACGGTGATCGCGTCTTCACCGTCCACCACACGCACGGCCTTGGCTCCGGGCGTGCCTTTGGGGGCGCGACAAACGAGCTCGGCGGGCGAGACGACGGTCAAGGTGACGCAAGGCTTCTGATCGATGGTGGCCACCGTCTGCGCATCCCACTCGGTGTTTTGGCCCAGGATGCGTACGTCGGTGCCGCCAGAAACAGGGCCGGAGCTCGGGTCGGCGTAGAGCGCGTCGTAGGTGTAGCCGCCGACCAAACTGCGCTTTGTCGAAGCATCGTCGCCGTTTTGCGTGGTCAAGGTGACCGGCCCGCGTTCGCCCGGGGGCGCTGTGACCTGCAGCTTCGTAGCGTCGATCACGATCACGTCGGTCGCTTGTACCTCCCCGAACCAAAGTTGGGCGTTTGAGGCGAAGCCGTTGCCGCTCACGATCACTCGCTGGCCACCGTTGAACGGGCCGTGCGCTGGATTGGCGCCGAGCACGGCGTGCGGGTCGCCGACGGGTACATCGACGAAGCCGTCCGGGGTGTCGGCGTCCTCATCTTCGAAGCCGCCGTCCTCGTCGCCGGTGATCGGGTCGATCGGCGGGCCGGAGGCAATGCAGGACGCGAGAAACGAACTGCCGGCACCGACTCCAATGGCGACGAAAACGGCAAGGAGCTTCAGGCTTCGATGGCTCGCCATAAGCCGCAGATGCTAGCACAGCGTTCAGCGCTGCCGGCCGGCGCTCGCGCAGGAAAGCGGGCCTTTGGCTGGTCCGACCGGTCGGCTTCCTTGCATGAGTGCTTTGGCGAGCGAGCAGAGGGTTGACTCTGTCCGACTTCCGACTATCGTGCGCGTCCTTTCCACCCTCGGGTGGCAGAGAAACTCCACTCGCTTCGCTGACCTTCGGGTCGGTGCGAGCTCCTCACGAGGCCACAAAGCTGAAGGGGGAGCGGAGAGCCCGCCGGTGTCGCCTCGTGCGATTGGGCTCTTGAAGCGTAGGTAACAACCGAAATGAGGACATACCATGACTGAGCAAGTTGCTGCTGCCGCTGGCGGCGAAGATTTCACCGCAGTTCAGGCCTCGGGCGAGTTCCCGCTTCCCCTCCGGACGCTGCTCGACGCCGGCGTTCACTTCGGTCACCAGACCAAGCGCTGGAACCCGAAGATGCGCCAGTACATCTACGGCGCTCGCAACGGCATCCACATCGTCGATCTCGATCAGACGGTGCGCCTGTTCAAGAAGGCCTTCGACTTCATCGTCGACGCTGTTGGTCGCGGTGGCAACGTGCTGTTCGTCGGCACCAAGCGCCAGGCCCAGGAGATCGTGCAGGAGCAGGCTCGCCGCGCGAACATGTACTTCGTGACGAACCGCTGGCTCGGCGGCACGCTCACCAACTTCCGCACCATCAAGGGCGGTTTGGATCGTCTGCGCACGCTCGAGCGCATGAAGGAAGACGGCACCTACGAGCAGCTGCTCAAGAAGGAAGTTGCCAAGCTCGAGAAGGAGCGCGAGCGCCTCGAGAAGTACCTCGGCGGTCTGAAGACCATGAGCTCGATCCCCGCGGTCATCTTCATAATCGATCCGCACCAGGAGAGCATCGCCATCGCCGAGGCACGTCGCCTCAGCATCCCGGTGGTCGCCATCACCGACACCAACTGCGACCCGGACCTGGTCGACTTTGTCATCCCCGGCAACGACGACGCCATCCGCTCGATCCGGCTGATCACCACGCGCGGGGCTGACGCCTGTGTCGAGGGCACGATGCGTCGCCGAGACCAGGGTGAAGGCCGTCGCGCGGAGAACGACGTTCCCGTGATGTCGCGCCGCCACCAAGGTCAGCGCAACTAGCTTCCAGTTCCACCTTGAGGTGGAACCATTTTCTTCTCATGACTCATCAGCGTCGGCGCCAGCATCGGGCCGACGTTGATGGTCCATAAGGCACTGACGCAGGAGCATGACATGAGTGGCGTAACACCGCAGGCGATCAAAGAACTTCGTGAGCGAACCCAGGCGGGCATGAGCGATTGCAAAAATGCACTCGTTGAGGCCGCGGGCGACATGGAGAAGGCCGTCGAGATCATCCTCAAGAAGGGTCTCGCCAAGAGCGCCAAACGCGCTTCTGCCGTGGCGAGTGAAGGGGAAGTTCGTGCGGGCGTGTCCAGTGACAAGCTCGCTGCGACGATGGTCGAGGTCAACATTCAGACGGACTTCGCTGCACGCAGCGAAGGCTTCCAGACCTTCCTCGCCGACGTGATGGCGGTAGCCATCCAGGCCGAGGCCGGTAGCGACCTGAACAAGGCTCCCTTGGCCGGCAAGACGGTCGTCGAAGTGGCCGCTGAACTCACCGGCAAGATCGGCGAGAAGATCGACGTTCGTCGCTGGGATCGCGTGGCGGTCTCTGCTGGCAAGCACGGCCTCACCGCGAGCTACGTCCACCTCGGTGGCAAGATCGGCGTCATCCTCGCCCTCGAGACGGAGTCGGCAACGGCTGCAGCGCACGCCGACGTGGCGAAGTTCGCTGAAGACACCGCGATGCAGATCGCCGCTATGTCGCCGCTCGTGTTGCAGCGTGGTGACGTCGCCGCTGACCAGATCGCCAAGCAGAAGGAGATCTTCGAGGGTCAGCTGCGTGAAGATCCCAAGCCCAAGCCGGAGGCCTCCTGGCCCAAGATCATCGAGGGCAAGCTGGTGAAGTGGTACTCCGAGATCGCGCTGCTCGAGCAGGAGAGCGTCGTGGTCCCCGGCAAGACGATCGAGGCGCTCCGCGAGGAGACTTCGAAGGCTGCTGGCGCGCCGATTCACCTCGTCAAGTTCGTCCGCTACGAGCGCGGTGAGGGTATCGCCAAGAAGGAAGATAACTTCGCTGAAGAAGTGGCGAAGATGGCTTCTGAGGCCTGATGCGACGAGTTGCGCTCTCCTTCGACCTCGATGGAGAGCGCCACTACCAGCGCATTCACGGCTTGAAACAGCTCCCGACGGGGGCTGTTTCTTTTTTGTCGTTGGCGATCGAGCGGGCGCTCTGGCTCGGGCGCAAACTCGAGCTGCCGCTCACCTTCTTCGTCGTGACCGAGGACCTCGCTCAGCCGGAGGTACGCCAGGCGCTCGAGCGGGCGCTCTCGGCCGGCCACAGCGTGGAGAGCCACTCGCGCAGCCACCCCTACGATCTAAGCCGTCTGGGGCCAGCCCAGCTCGATGACGAGGTGTCCGGCAGCTTCGACGATCTCGAGCGCAGCTTCGGCGTTCGGCCACGGGGTTTTCGTGCGCCGGGCTACACGCTCTCTGCAGCGCTCTTCGACGCGCTCGAACGGGCGGGCGCGGCCTTTGATGCGTCCTTGTTACCGAGCCCACCGTACGCGCTGGCGAAGCTCGGAGTGCAGGGCCTTCACGCGCTGCGCGGTCGGCGTTCGGCGAGCTTGGCCTTCGCTGGTTCGCAGCTTTGGGGACCGAGCACGGTGCATCGCCCGGGGCCGGCGCCGGGTTCGCGGGGGAAGCGCCCGTTCTTGGAGATCCCGATGGCCGTCACTACCTTTGGTCGGTTTCCGGTGATCGGCACCTCGCTCTTGCAGAGCGAAAGGCTGGGTCGGACGTTGCTCGCGGCGTGTGACCCACAGCAGGCTCTTTCGCTTGAGTTTCACGCGCTCGATCTGGTCGAGGCCGGGGAGGGCGGTTCTTCTAGCTTGCGACGGCTCGAGCCGGCCTTGCGGCTGCCGCTCGCCAAGCGTTTGGCCCTGCTGGAGACGCTGATCGGCGAGCTCCGCAGCCAAGGTTCGACCTTCACGCGGCTCGTGGACTTTGCGCGCAGCGCTGAAACCGGCTGCTAGGCGGGCGAGCATTCGAGGCGGTCCTCCTTCGGCGCATCGGTGGTCGCGGAGCGGTTGAACCGCCCTCAAAGGCCGCAGATGTAAAAACGAGCAGTTGAACCGGCTTTCAAAATCCGCCGACGCTAAAAAAGGAGCGGTTGAACCGCTCTAAATTGTTAGGCTAGTCATTTTGGGGCGGTCGAACCGACTCAAAACTAGGGCGAGTAGCAACTAATAGGCGGACCAAGCGCCATGAATAGACCTGAGGGGCAATAAAGGGCCGGATCAACCGCTCAAAAGAGGCCTGGTGTGGCATTTAGGCCCGGATCAACCGCTCAAAAGAGGCCTGGTGTGGCGCTTAAGCCTGGATCAACCGCTCAAAATGGACCGTCCAAGCCGTTTAGGCCCGGCTTCACTGCTTTTTATTTGTCTGCGCCCAAGGCCGTTAGTTCGGACGTTGTGCCGTGTGGCGGTCGTTCTCGCAAAGGGGACGTGGTGGTAGACGAGCGAATGGCGTTGGTGTCGATGAGGCTCGCGGGCGGACTCATGCTGGTTGCGGCCTGTGAAGCGCCCAGCTCGGTAGCCCCGCCCGGGTCTTCGGGGCCGAGTTCGTTGGGGTCTGGTTCTTCGACGCCCAGCGCGGCTTCGCTCGCTGCGGCCAGCAGCAGCGCCGCTCCAAGCTCGACGGCTGCACCTTCGGCGCTCGAGCTTTGCCTCGCTGACGACGGCGGTAAGCCGGCTGCGGTTTCGCTGCGTTCACGGGCGATGGCGGCGCAGTGTGTGGCGCTCGCCGGCGCCGAACCCGAGGAGCAGCAGACGTTCTTTCGCAAGGCGCAGGAAGCCTGTGCAGCTGGCGGTGCCCAGGCCTGTGAAAGCCAAGCGCGCTGCCTCACGCTCGGCTGCGGCGTCCCGGCCTCGGCGGAGGCTGGGCTCGGGCTTTTGAGTCCGCGTTGTGCGAGCGGGGAGGTGCAAGCCTGCGAGACGTTGGGCGAGCTGCAGGCCGTGTGGGCAGTGGACCCAGCGGCGCGCGCCGCAGGCGAGGGCCCACTGCAGCAGGCCTGCACGGCAGGGCGAAACGCCGCGTGCGTGAACCTCGCTCGCTTGCTCGCGGATGCCCCGCAGGCGAACGAAGCCCAGCTCAAACGGGCTGCGGAGCTCGCCAAACAGGCTTGTGATCGGCAGTCGCTCGTGGGCTGCGTTTTGCTTGGAAACCTGCACGAGGTCGGCGACGGCGTGGCCTTGGAGCCGCCGACCTCGGTGGCGCTGTACACCCGCGCTTGTGACGGCAAAGAGCCGCTTGGCTGCAAGAGCCTGGCGGTGATGTTGGCCAACGGCCTAGGCACCAAGCTCGATGTCGCACGCGCCCTGACGCTGTTCGAGTCGGCGTGCGCGGCCGGCAATCAGGAGGCCTGCACCGAGCTGGCGGTGCGGCAAATCAACGGCGCGGGGATCGCGCGCGACGCCGTCGCTGGGCAGCGCCGCTTGGAGCGACTCTGTGATGACGGCCTGCCGCTCGCGTGCGCCAATCTAGCCGGCTCGCTGATCAGTGAGCCGCCGCCCGATGTGAGCCGCGCCAACGCCCTCAGCCGCGCTGCTTGTGTCGAGGGCGAACCGCTTGGTTGCTGGATGTTCGGTCGGCTTTTGCTCGACGCGCCTGGGCTCGATGGCGCGAACTTCGATGCTGCTGCGGTACGCGGCAACGCTTGTCTCGCGTCTTCCTGCGCGCGCGGGCATGCTTCGAGCTGCGTCGATTTGGGGGCCCATCATTTCAAAGGCACTGGGGTCGCAGAGAGCCGTGAACAAGCGCTCTCGTACTATGAGCAAGGCTGTGACTTGGGCAGCACCTTCGGCTGTGTGCAAGAGGCGCTCGTGCTTCTAGCCGATGAGCCGAAGCCAGCGGAGGTCACCTGGGCGCGCGATCTGCTGACCGACGCTTGTGACAAAGGCTCGGCCGTTGGCTGCGGAAATCTCGGTGTTTTGTACGGCCTCGGACGAGGCGTCCCCAAAGACTTACCGCGCGCGGTTCGATTGTACGAGCAGGCCTGCGAGGCGAAGGAGTTCAGCTTTTGTTACGCGCTCGGATTGCTCTACCAGACCGGCGCCGAGCTGCCGAAGAACCTCAAACAAGCGGCGGTGTACTACGAGCGGGCCTGCAGCGGCGGAGACGGGAAGGCCTGCACCAACCTCGCCGTGCTCGTCGCCGCAGAGCCAAGCGCAGCCAGCCAAACGCGCGCGGCCGAGCTTTATCGTCGGGCCTGTGAGTTGAAGGATGAACTCGCCTGCGAGAACCTCAAGCGGCGGGGAATGTGACCTCGGCTGAGTCGGGCCAGGCGACCAGCACGCTCACGCCGCCCCACCGAACCAGCGCTGAGCTCGAGCAGTGGCTTCTGGAGCATGACCTCGCGCATCTGGGCCGGCTTCCGCTCGAGGCTGTTGCGGCCGAGCTTTCGCCTGCGCTTTGGCCACAACTGCGCGCGGCCAGCATCGGTCGCCGTCTCAGTGAGCTGATGAGCGAAGAGACGCTGAGCGCCTCGACGTTGGGCCCGCGCTTCAAACAGCTGCTCGCGCCGCTGGTATGGCGTTTCTTCGCGCAGGAGCTCGAGCAAGCGCAAGCGGCGCAAAGCGAACTTGGCGAGCGACTGAGCCCCCCGAGTGAAGCGCGCACTGCGGCGCTCCACGCCCAGCTGTTGCAACTGCGCACCGGGCAGCCGCTTCAGCCCGCGCGCCCGCAAAGCCAATTGCCGCTCACCGCCTTGCGCGTCGAACCGGCGCTGCCGGGCTTTCGCTTCGTCGAGCCCAACGCTTGGTTCGCCTTGCCGCGTTCGGCGGGGAACTTCTTGCGGCCGGAGGTCGTGCTCACGCTCGGCGTGAGTCCACGCAGCGAATGCTCGTGCCGCAGCCAGCGTTGTGTTCATCAGCTGGCGGCGTTCGACACTGCGCTCTTGTGGCTGAAACAAGCGCCGAACAAGCGCTTCCTCGAGCAAGTGAGCGAGTTGACGAAAGCCCCCTGGGAGCGGACGCTGCAAGCGCTCGGGCAGGCGATGGAGAGCGCGCGAGCACGGCCGGCGCTGGATCTGCGCTTTCGCTTGGGCGTCGTTTCGGACGAGGTGCGAATCGAAGCGTGGCTGCACAAGCAGGACAAACATGGCAAGGAGCTCACGCCCAGCGCGGTCTCGCGCAAGCAGCTGCTGGAGCGTTACTCCGCCGAGCTATCAGCGCGCGATCGCGCGATCGTCGCGTTGCTGACCGACGCCGGTGCGCCAGCGTCGCGCGCGTTGCTCGAGTCGCTGATCGGCCATCCGCAGCTGGTGCTCGCCTCGGCGCCGGACCAGTCCGCGCGCATCGACCGCGCTGCGGTGGGGCTCGTAGCGGAAGAGCGCAACGGCGCGCTGCGGCTCACCGCCGGCGTCGATGGAACCGCGTTGCCGACGAGCTTGTGTCAACGCATTGCGCGGGCCAAATCAGGCGACCTTTTGTTCTTGTTCGATGGGGCGCGCCTCTCGCTCTTGGACGCGAAGCCCGCTGTCAGCTCGGCGCTCCAGGTGCTGGTGCAACAAGGGGACTTGTTCCCGGCCGAAGCGCAAACGGCGCTGCTTTCGTCGCTCTCGAGTTGGGCGCGCGAGGTGCCGGTGGCGATGCCGCGCAGCGTGCTCGGCGAGGCCGCTTTGCCCACGACAGCGCCGGTGTTGCGGCTCGCGGCGCAGGCCAATGGGGCCGTTCACGTCGAGGTCTTGGTGCGTCCGCTCGACGCCGGGCCAAGCGTGGTTCCCGGCCGCGGCGTTCGCGATTTGCACCTGCGGCGAGGGGACAAAGCGGTGCACGTGGTGCGCGATTTCGCCCAGGAACTCGCAGCCACCAAGCAGCTGATCGCCGAGCTCCCGCTTGCGACGGCGGAGCCCCTGGAAGACTTGCCGTTTCAATACCGTTATCCGAGCGCGCAGGGCGCGCTGCAGCTGCTCGCGGTTTGCGCCGAACGCACGCCTGCGCCGGAGGTCGAGTGGGTGGGCTTGCCGGTGCGGCTGCTCGGCACGGCGCAGGCGGCGATGTTGCGGGTGATGGTGAAGCGCCGCAGTGAGTGGTTCGGCGTGCTCGGGGGCCTTTCGGTCGAGGGCGAGCGTGTGGAGTTGGGCCGGCTGCTCGACGCCGTCCGACGCCGTGAGCGCTACGTCGAGTTGGATGGCCGCGGTTACCTCGAGTTGGATGAAGCTCTGCGCAACCATCTCGCGCTGCTCGCCGATCACGTACGACCGGTGGGGGACCAGCTCGAGCTCGGCCCTTCGGCGAGCAGCGCTTTGCACGCGCTCGAGCGCGCCGGTGCACAACTCGATCGCGACGGCGCCTTCTGTCAGTTGGAGGCGCGCACGAGCGCAGCGATGGCGCTCATGCCAGCCGTTCCCAGCGGCCTCACCAGCGAACTGCGCAGCTATCAAGTCGAGGGTTATCGCTGGCTCGTGCGGCTCGCCGAGTCCGCCGCTGGCGCGATCTTGGCCGACGATATGGGCCTCGGAAAGACGGTGCAGGCGCTGGCGCTCTTGCTCGAACGCAGCCAACGAGGGCCAGCGCTGGTGGTGGTCCCGACCTCGGTCGCCTTCAATTGGCGAGCCGAGGCCCAACGTTTTGCGCCTGGCCTCAGGCTGCGACAATACGGCGCCGAGCCGACGGCGAGCGGTGAGCGCCGCGAACGCGCTGAGCTGCTGTCCACGCTCGGTCCGGGCGAGGTGGTGCTGGTCAGCTATGCGCTCTTGCTCCGCGACCGCGAGGCCTTCGCGAAGGTCGCCTTTGCCACGGCGATCTTCGATGAGGCGCAGAACCTCAAGAACGCTACCAGCCAGCGTTTTCGTGCGGCCAAAGGGCTGAAGGTCGAGTTCTCGGTGGCTCTCTCCGGGACGCCGATGGAGAACCACCTGGGCGAGCTGTGGAGCCTCTTTCATTTGGTCTACCCGCAGCTGCTCGGGAGCTGGGAGAGCTTTCGACGTAGGTTCGCGGCGCCGATCGAGAAACAGCTCGATCCCGAGGCCGCACCGGCGTTGGGCCGGGTGATCGCGCCCTTCCTGCTGCGGCGCACCAAGCTCGAGGTCGAAGCGGAGCTACCGGCGCGCACCGAGATCAGCGTGCCGGTGACGCTCTCGACGAACGAGTGGCAGCTGTACGAGGACGCCCGTTTGGCAGCGCTCTCCGACCTGGAGACGCGCAAGTCGAAGTTGCGCGAACAAGAGCGCCGGGTGGAAGTGTTGGCCGCGCTGACCCGTTTGCGGCTGTTGGCCTCGCACCCGCGCCTCTACGACGAGCGCTCGCTCGTGGTCTCGTCCAAGCTCGAGCGGCTGCTGCGGCTGTGCGCCGAGCTGCGCGCGCAAGGCCAGCGTGCCTTGATATTTAGTCAGTTTACTTCGCACTTGGCGCTGGTGCGCGAGGCGCTCGAGCAGAGCGGCCTCGAGTACCTCTATCTCGACGGCTCCACGCCAGCGAAGGCTCGCGGTGAGCTCGTGCGCGACTTTCAAGAAGGGTCAGCGCCGCTCTTTCTGATCTCCCTCAAAGCCGGCGGCGTGGGCCTCAATTTGACCGCGGCTTCCAACGTGATCCTGCTCGACCCTTGGTGGAACCCAGCGGTCGAGGACCAAGCCGCCGATCGCGCGCATCGGCCGGGGCAAACCAAGCCGGTCACCATCTATCGGCTGATCTCGCTCGGCACGATCGAAGAGCAGATGCTCACCCTGCATGCGCAAAAGCGAGCGCTGGTTAGCAAGGTGCTGTTGGGCGAGCGAGCGCCCGCAGGGCTCGGGGCCGAGGAGTTGGTGGAGCTCTTGCGTGGCCCGGGGGCGGCCTCAGCGAAGCCCTAAACAGCCTGCGGTGCGGGCCGGGCCCACCACTTCAGTCCATCTCCTGGACCTTCTTGCACGCAAGCTTGACCTCGGCGTCGCAGGCGCGTTTGTAGGCCTTCTTTGCCAAAGCTGGGTCGCTCGTCTCGGTCATCAGCCCAAGGTTGAAGCAACCATCCGGATCATTGGAGATGGCGCAGGCCTTCTCAGCGAAGGGAATCGCCTCCGCGTAGCGGTCGGCGAAGAAGAGCATGCCGGAGAGCGCCGAACAGCCGCGCGAATCCCCGAGGTCGCAGGAGCGAAGCAGGTGACGCAGCCCTTGTGGAATGCTGACGTCCATGTCCTTACCGAGGATCTCGCTGATGCCCAACATGCGGCAGGCTTTGCCCTCGTTTTTGTCGCAGCGCGCTACGCAGTCGCGTGGGTCCTCACAAGCGTCGTCATCGTACAAGACCCCAAACGTCGCATCGACCTCCAGCTTGCCGAGCCCAGCGCCAATCTTGGCCAGCTCGAGCCCCAATACCGCCTGGCAATCTTGTGGCGGCCGGATCGAGCCGTCGGCCGCTGAGTTGCAGCCGCTGAGGGTGCCGCCCGCTTGCGGCGCCGCGTTGGAGATCCCGGCCTCAAAGATCTGCTCGACCGTCCGCGGCGTGTTGGCCTCACTCGTCGCGAGGGCGAACGCCCCGCGCGTAGCGCCGACGACGACGTGGGTTGCGCCCGCGCACTCACCCTGAAGTTCCGTCTGCGTGAAGGAGGACGAGGGACTCAGCTGCTCACCAACGATGGCCAGGCCGAGATCGAGTTTGTGCTTGCTCGCGGCCTTGCTTTGGAAGCCGTTCACCAGCTCCTCTGCGCCGAGCGGGAGCGCCGCGCGGATCTGCTCCGCCGTCTCGAGGTAGAGCACCGACTGCTTGGGGCGCGCGCCACGAAATGTGTAGTTGCCTGACGCTTTGCAGCGTTTGAGCAGCGTTAGCTTGTTGCAAGAAAAAGAGACCACCGTAAGGTCTTTGGCGTCCAAGGCGAGCTCGAGCTCGGTGCGCTGCAGATTGGGCAAGCCGACGACGTAAACGCTCGAGGTCTCCGCGTTGCTATCGCAGGCCGCGGCGACCACGGTGGGGATGGTCGTGACCGTGACCGGCGCGGGCTCGAGTGCGCTACCACCGCAGCTGACCGCTGCGAGCAGCAGCGCGGATGCTGGCAGGAGGAGGCCGGGTAGCGCTTGCTTGGCGAAAGACATCCGGCCAGGATGTCAGGTCTTCGGTGAGAAGAAAATGAAGTCACGGCAACGGTCGTTGCATGCCCGCCGGTGGGTTCAAGCGGAGAGCCTTGCGCTTGCGACCGCGGCGCTTGCGTGGGCCTCGCAAGCTCGGGCTGATGAGCTCGCGCCGACGACTTCGACTTCTTCCAACGCTTTCACCTTCGAGCCAGCCGATGGCTTGGACCTCTCGACAAGCGCGAGCTTTGCGCTCGCGAGCCTCGTCTTCCAGGCGCTACCCCCGACTTCAAGCCCGCTGCTCGGGCCCGGCTACGACCGCGAAACAGGCTCTGTGCGTGGTGACGCCAGCTCGATTCGTTTGCCGCGGCTCGCCGAAACGACCGTCCCTTCCTGGGCGGCCGGCGTTGCAGCGCTGCTCACGGTTCAGCTGCCGATCGGAGTCGGCTTGTACGACGGCGTGCACGACGGCGATTGGCGTGAGGCCTTCGAGATCATCGCTGGGGCCGGGCAGAGCGTTAGCTTCAGCCTGTTTACCTCGGAGTCGCTCAAGCGCGCCTTTGGTCGCTTGCGGCCGGACTTTCTCGGGCGCGTGGCGGTGTACGAGCGCACCTGCTCTGCGGACCCGGATGGAGAGGCCTGCAAAGAGGCCGAGACCACGGCCTTTCTCGATGGGCAAATCAGCTTCCCCTCGGGTCATACAGCGATCGCCTTTTCGGCGGCGGGCTACTCAGCCTTGGTGCTCGGTGGCCGATTCATTTGGGGCGCGCAGGGTAGCGAGGTAACGGCGCCGATCGCCGGCTTGACGAACCTAGCGATGTTGGGCGCGGCAACCTGGATCGGCGTCAGCAGGCTCGAAGACCATCACCATCACGCGACCGACGTGCTCGGCGGCATGGGCATCGGACTATTCTGGTCCAACATTGCGTATTGGACGCGCTTCGAGCTGGGCGGTCGCGTTCGCAAGGAGAGCCCTGTGCAACTCGGACCCGGCCCAGGTGCGGGTCTCTCGTTGTCGGGGCTCTTGTAGCGCCGCGTGGCAAACCCCACCAAAGTCAGTTCACCCCCGCAAAAATGGTCTGGCAACAGCCAAAGCTGAGGTTGGAGCAAGGCGAGCTGTTGCTGGTGCAGGTTCCTTGGAGCACGTCGTCGCGGAAGCAGTTGCACTGCCAATCACCCATCACGATGCTGCAGTCCGCTGCGACTTGGCCGGCGCAAACGCCTGTGCAGGTGCACTCGAGCGCAGCGCTGCCGCAGCTCTCAGGCTGGCAGCCGCCCAAACAGGCTGTGTAGCCTGCGAGCTCTGCCTCGCACTCGTTGTCAGGCGCCTGACAGTCGGGGCCAATGAACGGCGCCCAACACAAGAGCAGCTGGTCATAGGCGTCGAGGCACGAGGTTGGGATGCCCGGATCTTGGCAAAACTCGAAGCAGCCACCGTTGGGGAAACAGTCGGGGTTGGTGTCGCAATACGCTTCACAGCCTTTGGATGGCGCTTGTCCGCCCGGCCCCGGATCCCCGCCAACTCCGCCGCCAAACCCACCAAATCCGCCGGCTCCGGGACCAGCGCCTTGCCCAGGACCAGCACCTTGACCGGGACCCGCTCCTTGTCCTGCGGCTCCCTGCGCCTGTCCGTCATCCTCGACAAAGACCACCTTGCCGCCACATCCGAGCGCTAGCGGCAGCACCAACCACAATCGGTTCAACCGCGCCTGACGACTCGAGATTTTCATGCGGGCAATCTGCCAAACCGGTCAGGGAAATCAACGCTCGAATGACGTGCGCTACCTGAGCCCACTGCACTGCCGCAAACTCACCAGCCCTCGGGAGCCATGCTAGCCTCAAGCCACTTTCGATGGGGACTAGCACGAGCTTTGCTGAAGGGACGATTGTCGCCGAGCGTTATCGCTTGCTCGCTCGTCTCGGCAATGGAGCCATGGGGGAAGTTTGGAAGGCCGAACATCTGTCCCTTCGTTCGCTGTTTGCGCTCAAGCTGATTGACCCAGCGCTGCTCGACGATGGCTCGGCGCGGGATGAGCTCTTTGCTCGCTTCGCGCGTGAGGCGCAGGCCTCGGCTCAGCTGCAAAGCCCCCACGTGGTGCAAGTTACCGATCACGGTCTCGACCGCGGGATTCCCTACATTGCGATGGAGTTGCTGCAAGGCGAGACGCTCGGTGCGCGGCTCGATCGCGTGGGTTCCATCTCGGTGCAAGAGACCGTGAAGTTCATGAGTCACGTGGCCCGAGCGATGACGCGCGCACACGATGCCGGGATCATCCATCGCGACCTCAAACCCGAGAACATCTTCATCGTGCGTAACGAGGACGATGAGATCGCCAAGGTGCTCGACTTTGGGATCGCCAAGTTGACGCGCTCGTCGCTCGATATCGGCTTGAAAGCAACGAGCACAGGGCAGCTCTTGGGAACGCCTTGCTACATGAGCCCGGAGCAGGCGACGGGCGCGCAGCTCGATCACCGCTCGGACCTTTGGTCGATGGCCGTGATCACCTTCGAGTGCTTGACCGGCTCGCTGCCGTTCCTTTCAACGAACCTGGGCGACATGATCCTTTCGATCTGTTCTCGCCCGTTGCCGGTCCCGAGTCAGGTTGCCCCGGGACTGCCGCCCGCTTTCGATGCTTGGTGGGCTCGAGCCGCCTCGCGTGAAGTGAACGCTCGCTTTCCCTCGGCTCGGGCCATGATCGAGGCGCTGCGTGATGCCTTGTCAGGGCTGGACGGTCCTCGTCCTGAGATCGCGGCTGGGCCGGTCGCGGCGATTGAGGTGAGTCCGCCATCGCTTGTGGATCGCGGAACCATTTCTCCCGTAACGACGAATCGCACGCGGGCTGCACGCGAACGCAAACGACGAACGCAGTTTCTCTATTGGGGTATCGGCGCGGGCGCCGTGGGGGTGCTTGTCGGCGCTGCCTTGGCCTTTCCGAGCCTTTGGTCGAGCGGCGACAAGACGCCCCAGCCCGCTGCCAGCGAGCTCGCCAAAGAGACGTCGCAGCAGGCCGCGCAGCCCGCTGGTCCCTCGGTGACAACGCCAACCGTTACGCTTGCGACTGCGCCTAGCGTGACACTTTCCGCCGCTCCAGAGGTCACCGCCTCCGCCAGCTCCAACGCGAGCGTTCAGCAGCCAGCTCGGCCTGTGGCAGCACCCGTCGTCGTCTCTTCCAAGCCAACCGTCAAACCCCCATCCACGGGCAAACCAGTTGGTCCCACCGACCCTCGCCTAGGTCTTTGATCGATGCTTATTCGGTTTGGTTTCGCGCGTGCTTGCGCCATCGCGCTTTTGACTCTTTGCCCCGCGGTTGCATTTGCCCAATCGGAGGAAGACCTCGCTCAAGCCAAGCTGCTTGGCCAGGAGGGTTTGGCGTTTTTCGATAAGGGCGAATACGAGGCAGCGCTGGGGAAGTTAGATGAGGCGGACCGCAAGGCGCGCATTCCTCCGCTCGGGCTCTACGCAGGTCGAGCGCTCGCTCGGCTCGGTCGCTTACTCGAGGCTCAGGAGCGCTTTGTCCAGGTGACCGCCATTCCTCTTGCGCCCAATTCGCCCGAGGTTTGGCAACGATCGAAGCTCGACGCCCAGGCCGAGCTCGAGAAGCTGTTGCCGACCATCCCCACCGTCGAAGTGGAGCTTGTGGGTGTGCCCGCGGACCAACGCAAGACGGTGACCCTAACTGTTGACGGTCGTGAGGTGGAGGTAGTGCTGGGCGGTATTCGGCTCAACCCCGGTGAGCATAGTTTGGTTGCTTCGTACGCCGGCGACTCCAAGTCGCAGACGGTGAAGCTGGACGTTGGAGCGAAGGAGCGGGTGCGCTTCGACTTTACGAAGGTGCCCCAAGCGGCTGAGCCGCAGGAGTCGGGGCCCAACGTACTCACCATCGTAGGTGCAGTCGTGGCAAGCGCTGGCGGCGCAGGGCTTGTGGTCTGGGGCGCGACCGGCCTCGCGGCGATGGGTAAGGCGGACGACTACGGCTGCAATGACGACGGACGTTGCGAGGTGGCGGACGTTTCCGATCTGACGACGCTGCGCACGGTCTCCACGGTCTCGTTCTATGTGGGTGGCGGCTTGGCGCTCGCCGGTGGTGGGCTCTTGCTCGCGGGGCTGCTCGGCGGAGAGCCATCGAACGAGGTCGCGTTGGTTCCCATCGTCGGCCCAGGTTTTATCGGTCTATCGGGGAAGTTCTAATCGCCCGGCGCGGGCCTCGGAGACTCGGAACAATGCTGTTATTGCGGTCGTGCTGGGCTTTCGTCGGGGTGCTTGCGCTGAGCGCCTGTCTCTTGCCGGACTATCAAGCGACGGGCGGCTCGGGAGCGAGCGGCGCAGCAGGCGGAGTTGGGGGCACGGCCGGCGCTGGGGCTCTCGGCGGAACTGGTGCAGGCGGCAGTGAAGGCGGGGCAGGGGGCCTGGGCGGCACGGGGGGGATTGGCGGTTCTGGAGGCAACGGCGGTACCGCTGCGGTTTGCCCGGTCGACTTTGTAAGCGTGCTGGGCGCTGACAATCATATGCGCGCAACCGAAGCCGCCTTCTTGCCGCAGAGCGGTGTGCTCGCGCTCGCTGGTGACTTCAGCGGCTCGATCAACCTGCTAAACCCGCCCCTGGAGTCGGAATCAGGGGAGTACAATTTTTTCGTGCTTGGATTGGCGCCGAGCGGCGAGGAAGGCGTTTGGCAGCATCATCTGCATTCGGAGAGTGGCACGTTGGTGGTCCGGCAACTAACGCCGACCGAAGACGGGGGACTCGTCTTCGTCGCTACGAGCTTCGACCCCATGGTGCTCGATGGCCAAACCTTCGCTATTCCAACGTTCAACTTCAACTCGCTGGTAGTGAAACTGGACGCCAACGGGATGATCGACTGGACGTCCCATCTGGTCGGCGACAACAGCGCCGAGGTGAGCGTTGCAAGAGCAAATGGCGGTCGGCTGCTGTTGGGTGGCTACTCTGGCGGCGCGGTTTCAATGGGCGACACGCCCCTTCAAGCAATGACGGCGAGCACCTTCTTCCTCTACGTGGTTGAGCTGGACCTCGCTTCGGGTGAGGTGGTTGAAAGCACACTTTGGCCCGGCACTGGTCGGGTCACCGGCGTGGTTGACAAAGCCGACGCGCGCTTTGTTTATGGCCAGTACTTGCTATCGCCGCCTGATTTTGGGGTAACCGTCAATCCACCGAGCTACGCGAACCAGCAAACGCCCTTCCTGATCAAGTTCGACAAAACGCCACCCATTACGACGCCGAAAGCTCTGGTGTTCGGCTTCGACGGCCGCAACCATGACGCGCTTTCGATCGAGGAGGCCGACGACGGCTTGTTGGTCTACGCGAAGGTCGACAGCAGCGGGACTGCGGCGAACTTCAACGGCCGGGCTGGGCTAACGCTGCCCGCCGACCGTTATGCGAGCTTCATCGCCAAGGTGGAGGACGACCTAAGCCTCAGCTGGGTAACCGCCAATGAGGTGACCGCCTCGTTCAACTTCTCCTTCGACGTTACCTCGCGAACGCCGTACGGCGGGGGTTACCTGTTAGGCCATAACCACGGTCTACCGAACACCACCACGTTCCTAAACGGGACTCCCTACGCCAATCCCGCAATTGACTCTTTGCTAATGCACTATTCGGCTGATGGCGTGCTCGACGGCGTAGTGGACTATCCGCCCATGCCTGTTAACTCAGGCCACTACGCCTATCTGCGCGTTTTGCCCACCGCCTGCGGAGAACTCATCTACGGGCACTTCTACGGTGACCTCACCTGGAACGGGACGCTCTACAGCACAACCAACGAACGAACCTTCTTGAACTTCAGCCAGACGCCGATCGCCTTTGACCCCGTGCCGTGAGCTTGCGCCGGATCCTCGTCAGCTCGGTCTAGTTCAATACGACGATCGCTAGGTTCAACGAGGTGGCGATGCTCACCCACAACAAATAGGGCAGGAACAGCCTCGCCGAAAGCGGGTCGGCCTTCCACTCGAGACCGATGAAGGCGGCGATGGTGAGCCACATCGCACCGATCACGCCGAGGGCAGGCACTGGCGCCTGAGCGCCAAAGAAGATCGGGGACCAGGCGAAGTTCAGCAGCATTTGGAAAGCCCACAAGCCGCGTCGGCCGCCGTACAACCATTTGCGGGCGCCCACCCAGCCGATGGTCAGGTAGAGCACCGTCCAAACCGGGCCAAAAGCCCAACTCGGTGGCGTGAACCAGGGCTTCTGCAGGCCCGCATACCATTCGCCGGGGCCGCTCGAAGTGCCGCTCAGAATGCCGAGCAACAGCACGGCAGGCGGGCCGATGAAGTACGGCAGCCTTTGGCTCAACGGCTGGCTCAATGGGCTGCCGGGCTCACGCGCCGCTCCACCATGCGTTCCCAATACGGGCTCAAATCCATGGCCACGTCCAAACGCTTGAGCAGCTGGAACAGCCCACCGAGCTTGCGATGCAGGAACAGCAGCTTGCGCGGTGGCGGCGAGAAGCGCAGCTTCTCGGTGAAGTTCATCACCACCTCGCGCGAGCGTGTGGCGTAGTCAGCGTCGGCGAAGGCGAAGGGCTGACGGCGGGCCTCGAAGGGCTCGAGCGAGACGCGCATCATGGCGATGAAGAGCTTGCGTGCCTCGGCGTCTTCACGTGCGTCGAGCAGGCCGTTCTCGATACCGACGTCGAGCACGGTGGCGTCATTGCCGCTGGACATGGCGCGCAGCAGCTCCACGTATTGCCGCCGGAAGGCGTCCTCGTAAACGACGGTCGCGCCGAAGTCCAAGAGCACGATCTCGCGCGCGCCGTCGCGAATCAAGAAGTTGCCGAAGTTCGGGTCGGTCTGCACCAGGCCCCACTCGAAGAACTCTTTGCAATACAGGTCCAAGAGCGCCTCGGCCACGCGCTGCTTTTCAGCGCGCGCAGGGCCGCGGGCGATCCACGCGCCGAGCGGAGTTCCGTCTTCCCAAGTCATGGTGAGCACGCGACCGGAGCTCAGCCGCGGGAAAGATTGCGGCACGATGAAGCGCCCATCCTCAGCTAGCAATTCCCCGAACTTCTCGAGGAATTGCCGCTCCCGCGCGTAGTCGGCCTCGAGGTGAAGGATGTTCTTGAGCTCCTCGAAGGTGCCCTGCAAATCGATTGGGCGGCGGCTCACGGCGAGCCAGCTCCTGGCGAGCTTGTGCACGAGCTCGAGATCCGAGTCGATGCTCTCGCGGATACCGGGGTATTGGATCTTCACCGCGACCGGCAGCCCGTGCACGGTGGCGCGGTGCACCTGGCCGATGCTGGCGCAGGCGGCGGCCTTCTCGTCGAGCGAGCCAAGCTCGGCCAGCCGCTCTTCACCCAGATCCTCCACCAGCACCGCGCGCAGACTCGCGAAGTCGATCGGCTCGGCTTCGCCCTGCAGCGAGGCCAGGATCTTCTGCGCCTCGGGCGGCAGCAGATCGCTCGCGTCGATCGACAGCAGTTGCCCGGCCTTCATGAAGGCCCCTTTGAGCCGGCCCAGACTCTCGGCCATCAGCGTGGCTTGGGCGATGCGCGTCGCCATCTCGGTCTGGGCTAGCCGCTCCGCCGACCAGGTGAGCCGCGAGCTGATCGAGCGCTTGAGTTCATGCCCGGCCACACCAGCCGCCAACGCGAAGACTTCTTTGGATCGTGACCACATGGGCGGCTCCGTTCAACCGAAGGTTGCAACCAAAACGTTCAAAACGTTCATTTGGATGTAGCGCTAGCTTTCGGGTTGCGCAATATTGATCGAAAGAAACGTGAAAGCCCCGAGTATACAACCATCCAAAACGGTCAAGGAGTCAGCCCGTTCGGGTTTCTCGCCCGGGGCTGTGGCGCGCGCGCTGGGGGTGAGTGAGTCTTCGCTCAAGCGCTGGTGTGATCAGGGCCACCTCGAGTTTGCGCTCACCGCCGGCGGTCATCGGCGGCTGCCGGCCTCGGCGGTGCTCGCGTTCGCGCGGGCTCACGGGCATCGGGTGGTCGCGCCGGCGGAGCTTGGCTTGGTGGAGCCCGCTCACAGCACCGGCGAACTCGATTTGCGTACCCGCTTGATGCGGCTGTTGATCGCCGGCGAGGAGAGCGCTGTGTCGCAGCTCCTGACCGGTCTTTTGGCGGCTGGTCGCTCGGTGGAGGAGCTTTGTGACGGGCTGATCATGCCGGCTTTGGCCGACCTTGGAGAGGCTTGGGCCGGCGGTGATCTCGAGATCTACGAAGAGCGTCGCGCCTGTGAGTTGGCGGCGCGCGCGCTGGTCGATCTGAGTCAGTTGGCCCCACGTTTGTCGCGCCGCGCGGTCAAGGCGGTGGGTGGGACCTTGCTCGGAGATCCGTATGCGTTACCCACGTTGATGGCGGAGGCCACGCTGCGCCATCAAGGGCTAGACGCGCGTTCGCTGGGGGTCGCGCTGCCGGCCTCGACGCTGGTCGCCGCAGTGCACAACCTCAAGCCCAAGCTGGTCTGGCTCACGGTGGGCGCTGTCGTAGACGAGCGTGCGTTGGTGAAAGACGTCGAGGCGTTGGAGCAGGCCGTACGCGCGGAGGGCGCTGCTTTGGTGCTGGGGGGGCGCGCCTTGCGCCCAGCGTTGCGTACGCAGCTGCCGCACGTGCTCTATTGCGACGGCATGCGCAGTCTCGCGGCCTTTGGTCGCGCGCTCGTGCGCTGAAGTTAGCGCGCCGAGGTCGCGTGTCGAGCCGCCGCTCAGAAGCTGACGAGCAGGCCGTGAGAGGCCTGCAGCATAGGCAGCCCGAGCGTGCCCAGCCGTTCGCTGCCCATGTCGATCGTGAGCGTCGGGAGGAGGAAGGTGGGGGAGAACTCGGCGGTCAACGCGAAGTGCTCGGCCATACGCGCGACCACGCCGACGCTCGGCGCGATCACGAAGCTGCCGAGCGACTCGGAGCGCGCGCGCCTCGGATCTTCGAGCTCGCCGCTCGCCTGCAAATGCAGGCCGCCCAGCCCGACGGCTGCGGTCAAGTTGAACCACGGTGAGAGCGGCGCTGTGTAGATGAACTCGGCCAGGAACAGCTCACTCGAAAGCTCGGCCAGGCCGAGCTCGCCTTCGAGCGAGGCGCCCATCATCGGCAGCACGAGGCTTACCCGAGCCCCCAGCCCGCTGTCGCTGCTGACGAAGGCACGCAGGGCAGGGGCCAGCGCGACGGCGCCGACATCGGGGTGGAGCGCGAGCACGAAGGAAGCTTCAACGCCGACATTCGAACGCAAGCTGCGCAGATTGCGCGGTGCGACCAGGCGCTCGATCGGTTCGCGGGCTACGTCGCTCGGTGTGCTCGCCGGCTCGAGCTCGAGCAAGCTCGCGCGCAAGAGCTCCACCGCACGCACCGCGAGCACCGCGGGCGAATCGCCGGCGTCGAGCGGCCGAATGCTCAGCTTGCCGGTCAAGGTGTCGCTCACCCAGATCTCGGCCCGTGCGCGATCGTCCACGCGCTCGAGGTAGATCCCGGCTTGCGCTTTGCTCGAAGCGACGGCGCGTTCGAGCGCAACGCGGCTCTCGAGCGCGCCTTTGGTGATGCGCACGACTCTGAAGCCGGCGGCGCGCAGCTCTCCCTCCAAGCGGCTGAGCGACTCTTTGAGAAAGAGCGACGGCGCCGGCGGCTGCAACAGCACCACCGTTGTGCTCACGACTGCGTTCGACGCCGCTGCGGGCTCGGTCTGCTCTGCGACCGGCTGTTCTGCGGCCTGCTGCTCGGCGACCGTCTCTTGGGCGAACAAAGCCCGCGTTCCGCCAAAGGCGGATGCAGCAAACAGAACCGAAGTGGACAGAGTCCACGCAGTGGGCGGAGTCCACGGAGGTCTACGGAGTGCCGAAGGCACGAAGTGAATGACTCGGGCCGTCTTCGAGAAGAACGGCCGAAGGCCCGATTGACCGGTTGACTTGGCACGAGTCATTGCGAGCGTGCCGAGCGCGACGCCGAGCAGCGGGCTCCACCGACTACTGCGCTGAGGTCTGCCCCACGATCGATCGTGCAACGTCCGCGTATGCTCCTTTGGGATGGCTCGCAAGATAGCGATCGGCCAGCTGCTTCGCCCGCGATTTGTTGCGTTTGTTCTCGATCAGCATGCTGCGTCCGAGCGCCTCGGCCGAGAACGGTGAGCCTTCGGCGAGCGCCGCTTCATAGAGGCCGAGCGCCTCGCTCGCGCGGCCACCGTCTTCGGCCATGCGGCCGAGCAAGAAGGCCGCCGACGCAGCTGATTTGGTGCCGGCGAAACGAGAACGAACCGCGCGCAACGTGGCTGCGGTCAGCGCCGGTCTGGCGCCATAGCGAGCTGCATCGGCGAGCATCATCAGGTCACCGATCGACGCGCTCGCGAGCACGCTGCTCTCGCCGCGGGCGTCCACTTCCTCGAGCACCTTCTCGTAGTCCCCCGCGGCCACGTGCTCGGCCCAGGAGCGCGCTCGCGCGCTCGCGCTAGGTACGCTCGCCGACGACCGCCCGCTGCCGGATGACGCCGACGATGAGGGCGCCAGCGCCTCGGCGCGCGGCTCGACGTTGGTTGCATTGCTCGCGCTGACGTTGGCCTTATCGCTCAGCCGGTCGCTCAGCCGTACCTCCTCCGGAGCGAGCTCCAGGCGTTGGCCTGCGCGCAAAACAAAGCCGCTCTCGAGCCGTGGACCAAGCACGTTGACTTCACCCTCCTTCATCGACAAGACGGCCGCTCCGCGCTCGGGATCCCAGCTCAAATCGAAAGCAGTCCCCACCACCAGTACGCGATACGGGCCCGCTTCGAAGATGTAGTCGGCGCCGCCCTCGGTGGCCGCGACCTCGACCTCGATGCGGCCCTTCTCGAGCTGGATGCTGGCGCCGCGCGCGCGTTGTTGGCCTACTCGCAGGCGCGTCAGCGGCTCGAGTTTGATTGCGCTGCCGTCTTCGAATTGGATGTGCGCGCCATTCGAAGCAGAGGCCTGCACAAAGCCGCTCTCGGCTACAGCGGCGCCGCTGACGTCATAGCCGACGACGCTGCGCGGCCATGCGAACCAGCCGATCACCGTGAGCAGCGCCGCTGCGACCACCGGCAAGGCGAGCGACCAGCGTAACCCTGGTTGGGGCGCTGCTTGCACCTTCGCCAACAGAGTTGCTCGACCGCGCTCGAGGTCGCCGGGCTCGGGCGCCTGCTCGCCCACGCGTTCGGCCAAGCGACCGAGCCGAGCGATCACCTCACCATCCCGCAGCTTTTGCGAAAGCTCGCTCATGGCGCCTCCTGCTCGAGCAGGCCCATCAATGCTGCATCGTTGCGTGCAAATAGCAGCACGCGTTGCTGCGCTTTGCTCAGCTTGCGTTTGACGCCGGCCAAGGAAACATCGAGCGCCGTGGCGATCTCGGTGAGTTCGAGCCCTTGGGCATGGCGCAAGAGGAAGACCATGCGCGCTTCGGGGCCGAGCTTGTCGAGCACGCCGTAGAGCCGCGCGAGCGCCTGGCGGGCTTCGTAGTCCACGTCATCGGCGAAGACCTCGGGCAGCTCCTCTCCGCGAAAGGAGAGCCAGCGTTTGATGCGCTGTCGCCGTAGCTCGCCGTGGGCCACGCGCACGGTGATGCCGGTGATGAAGCTCTGCAGCGCCGAAGGATCCCGCAGGGTTGGGGCGCGCTTCCACAACGTAAGGAAAACCTCCTGCATGAGGTCCTCGAGCTCGGGCGTGGTGCCCAGCGTCTTACACAAAAGCCCGCGCACCAAAAGCGCGTAGCGATCCCAGGCTTGCGCCGCAGCGCGCGGCTCGCGATCACGCAGCGCGAGCGCAAGTTCGTACGCTGCTTGTTCCCGGCGAGCCGTGCTCTCCGCTTCGGCGGAGGGGCTTGCGACAAGGCGCAGGCCCCTCGTAACGCTCGAACGCTGGTTTGCCGGCTCCTTCACGTGCGGCCTACTGTACGAGGAAAACGCCCTTGAGATCTTCGGTGGAGGAGATCGGAACGCCGTCTTTGATCGAGGTCGCGCGGAATTGGTACAGGTTGCCGGACTCGAGCGCCGGCCCGTCGTAAGCGACCGAGGCCGGCTTGTTGCCGCCCTGGTCGAAGTTGCCGCTGGTCTCCCAAACCAGGCTGCCGAACGCGTCAAACACTTGCACCTGGTACTCGTCTTCGCTCGAGTCGTCCTCCCAGCTCAGGGTGAGCGGCTCGGAGACCGTCTCGATATCGTTTGCGCCGGGCGATTCGACGGCCAGCGCTCCAGTCACTTTGAAGCTCTCGGCGAGGGCGATGTCCTGCCCCGCGACCTCGAGTCTCACGAGCTCGGTGCCGCCGATCGACGTGTCGGGATCGCGCACCAAGCCGTCGTTCTCGAAGGCCGCGAGCACCACGTACTTGCCGTCGGGGACGCCCTCGATCGAGAAGGCGCCCGTCACGTTGGCGGCGCGCAATCCGGGCGGCGCTTCACCGCGTGCCAACGATTCAACGAAGGTATCTTCGAGCACGAGGATCACGCTTGTCGCGCTGCCGCCCATGGCGTTAACGATCTGCACGTTGCCGCTGACGCTGACGGCGGGCTTGTCGTTGGCTTGCAGCGTGACTCCGCCGGTCTCTGCGCCCGCGCTGACGTCCACGGTGACGGGGTCGAAGTTGAGGCCTTGCTGATAGCCGCTGACCTCCACACTCCCGGACGGCACATTGAAGACGACGAATTGCCCATCGCTATCGGCGACGCCGGTGCGTCCTCCGGCCTCGACCAAGGTTCCGCCCGGAAGCTCGGCCACGACCTGCCCGGCGACCGAACCGAGGCCGCTCGTATCCTCCAGCGCGATCAACGCGAGATCGCTGTTGGCTTGCTGCAACACCAGCGGATCACCGCTGCTGTCGGCCAAATCGAGTGGGAGCGCGACGCGCGGCGCGGATGGAAACGACTGATAGTCGGCTGCGTCGGCGCGCAAGGTGAAGCTGCGCGAGAGCGGTGCTCCCTCGACGGTGCGTTTGGTTGGGACCGGCAGCTCGTAGCTCCCGTCGGCTGCGCTGATGGCGACGGTCGAGAGCGAGGCACCGTTCTCGTCGCGAGCCACCACCCGAGCCGCGCCGATCCCCTCGTCGCTGACGAAGTCGAACACGCGCCCTTTGACCAACACCGGAGCGAAACAGCCTGTGGTTCCGTTCTCGACCTCTTCGCAGGTCTGGCCTTCGGCGCAGCCGGTCTGTTGCACCGAATCACAGGCGGCACCCCCGGTGCCCCCCGAGCCGCCTGACCCAGCGTCATCACCGCAGGCGCCGGAGAGCACGCCGCCCGAGAGCATGACGCCGAGCGCGATCAGCGATTGCGTCAGCCTCATTGCGGCACCGCATAGCAGCAGCCGGTGTTGCAGAACTCGCCCGCTGGGCAGGGCGACTGACCTGCAAGTCCGCACGCCTGGACGCCCTCGGGACATTGTCCGGAGCCGCCGCTACCACCGCCGCCGCTCGCCGAGCCGCCTGCCGAGCCGCCGCCGGCGCCGCCACCACCTTCACCGCACTCGGGTCCGGGGAGCGGCTTGCCGATGCAGATCTCGCATTCGCCGCAGTCGTTGAAGCACGCGGCGACCGGCACGCAGGGGTGACAAACCGTCGGGTCGTCGAGCGCGTCCATGGTGCAAACGGTGGTGCCGGTAACGCCCTCCGAACCGAGCCAGACGAAGGCGCCGCTGCCCGCCGGCAGCTCGCAACAACCAAAACAATCGCAGCCGTTCGGCGTGAGCGGTCCGCAGTAGTCATGGCACGCGTCCGACTGGGCGGCGTTTAGCTCGCTGCAGGTTTTCCCTGTTGGCGGGATCACCGTATCGGGGCCGGTGTACTCACATTGAGCGCCGTTGTTCGGCTCGGGATAGTAGTTGGGCGCAATCTCGTTCGTGTCGCATTCGTGACTCCAATAGCAGTCGTCGTTGCCCGCGCCGGAGTCTTGGTCGAAGTAGCAATCCACCTTGCAGGCCGGCCCGGTCTGCCCGGGGATGCCCCCGAAGAAGCTGTCTTCGGTGTTGTCGCAAGGGCCGAGGCAATCGGGATCTTGTGAGTCGAGCAGGCCGTCCGCGTCGTTGTCGAGCAGGTCGCCGCAGGCGTAGATGTGGCCCTGGCATTCGGCGATCTCTGTGGGCGGGCCGCCGACTCCGCCAGCGCCGCCGCTATTGGAGCCGCCATTGCTGGCGCCGCCGCTATTGGAGCCGCCATTGCTGGCGCCGCCGCTATTGGAGCCGCCGCTGTTTGAGCCGCCGTTATTGCTCGAGGCTCCGCTGCCGCCCGAGCCTCCGCCTGCGTCAGCGACGTTGGCGGTGTCGTCGCAGCCGAGGGGTAGCACGAACGAACTCACAAGAACCCACACGCCGAATCGGTTTTGGTTGCGCACCTTGGTCAGTGGCACGCACTTTCGTTCACGGCTCAACTTTCTTTGTCATGCTCCGGCGGTCGAGCGGCGGCTGCGTCGCTTGACGCTAGAACAGGCTGGTTGCTACGCCGCTCCCATGGGTAGGGGAGCAGCTCGCGTTGGGACATTCGTACTTCTTGCTGCAGCTTGTGGCGAACCGACGCCACTGGCGACTGCGCCGAGCGCGGTCTCGGCTCCGCGGCCGAGCTCGAGTGCAGCAGTTTCCTCGGCCGCCGTGGCGCCAAGCTCGTCAGCCGTGGCCGTTCCCAGTGCACGTGTGCGCGCGGTTCCCACCATTTTTCCAAATGAGCCGGAGCGGGACGCGCCGGTGCCCGGCTCGACGCAGGGGACGATCGCCTGCGGAAGGGTGCGCTGCGATGCGACCCAGGAGCGTTGTCGCTACGCTTCGTACGCGCTCGGTCTTGCGTGTGCCGAGCGTCGTACGCCCGTCGGGGATCTAGACGCGGGTGATGGCACCGAATGCGATGACGCCTCCGATTGCCCGACTGCCAACGTTTGTTGTCGGCGTTTGAATCGAAACGCCGGCGAGTCCGCGGTGTGTGTGGCTGCTGCTGACGCGGAATCCGCCTGCGAAGAGGAGTATTGCGCCGAGGGCGGCGCTCCTTGCTCCAAAGGGGAATGCTCGAAGGACGCGACCGGCTTGGGGGTCTGCGTCGTCGAGCGGCCTGTGCGGCCCGCGAGCTGCGCCGGCGGACGCAAGTGCCCGCTTGAACGGCCGATCTGCGCCGTCTCTGCAGGCGGAGCATTTTGCGTGGCGAGCGGTAGCAAGCAGTTCCGATCGGTGAAAGCCGACCATCGCTACGAGTGCACCCGCCACAGCGACTGCTCGGAGAACGAGGTTTGCGCGCACGTCTACGGTGAGATCGAGCATCAGGTCGAGACCTACTGCACTCGTATGTCCCCCTCGGTGGGCACCCTCGTCTGCGACAGGGAGGAATCAGGCGCCTGCGGGAGCAACAAGGCCTGTTACGCCAAGAGCTGCGTCAACTACGAGCGAGCGCTGCCATGGATGGGCGTTTGGACGCCGCCGAGCGACTGCGAGTGCAGCAATTAGCAAGGCAGCGCCCGTCTGCTAGACGAGCACCATCAAGCGAGGCTAGGCGATGCAGCCTGCGGCGTCTGCTCCGCATCGCAGCTCCGCAGTTGGTGCGGAGGACGCGGCCGGCGGCGAGCAAGGCCCGCTCGACCGATCACGAATACGGCGGATTTTGCTGGGGTCCAGCGCGATTTCGATAGGAGCGACGGCTTGGCACGCCCCTCGCTTTGGTAGCCCTCAAGGAGCCGCTATGAACCGAATCAATACCGTTGTGCTTTGTGCCGTCCTCTTCGCTGTCGTTCCCGGATGTACCGTCCGCGCCGGTGGAGGCGGCCGCGGCGGCGGCCAGGGCGCAGGGCAAGCCGCGCGTGCGGAGGGGGAACTCCTCGGCGAACGCTGGGTGGATGGTCGTTCGGATCGCGACGTCATCCGAGCGGCTAACCAGGGCCGATTTCGACAGATCGTGATCGCGGTCGAAGGCAGCGCGTTAGCGATGGACAACGTCGTGGTGACCTTCGGCGATGGCAGCACCTTCTCTCCGCCCACCCGCCTCGTGTTCGACCAAAACAGTCGCAGCCGCGTGATCGATCTTCCCGGTGGCGCGCGCAACATCCAACACATCGACTTTCGTTATGGCAACCTCCCCGGCGGTGGGCGCGCTCGCGTAGCGGTGTACGGCCGCTGAGAATCGCGATGAAACGGTGCTAGGGTCGTCGGCCGTCCCAAGCAGGTGAGGAGCCCGATTGATATGTTTGCAGAGCCGAGTCGCCCAATGACGCCCGAAGAACTCAAACTCATCTGCCGTGTGTGGCAAGACAACGGCAGTGACGATCCGACGGGGCAGTGGTTGGAGCTGTGGGACGGCGGGCAGTCCGACGACTACCCCGATGAGCGCGACGCGATCCTAGCGATCGCCACCGCATGCGGGCTCCCGGCCGAGATGACCGCGCGTCGCGTGTTGAGGTTGCGCAAGACGCAGCAGTTGAACGACGAGATCCTAAGCAACTACCGCTGAGGGCGCTCAATCCTCCTCATGGGGCGCATAGGACGGCGGCTTCAGTAGTACGCGCATCGCCCCGCGGAGGCTTCTCGCCTTCCGAACATCAGCCCACAGCGCGCCGTAGCCGTGCCAAACGATGCGGAGCGGGTTGTAGGAGTCGACGTCCTTCGTGAGGCCGTAGCGCGGTCTTCCGTCTTCTTCGCGAAACGTGCCGAACAGACGGTCCCAGATAATGAGGCGCGCGCCGTAGTTGCAATCCAAGTACTTCGCGTCGCTTCCGTGGTGCACGCGATGGTGGGAGGGCGTGCCGAACACCCATTCCAGCGGCCCCAATTTACCGACGAGCTCGGTGTGTTGGAGCAGGCCGCACACGAGATTGAAGGCTCCGAGCGGCGCCAGCATGATCGGGTCGAAGCCAAAGAGCGGCGCCCAGAAGCCGATGATTGGATGGTAGAGCACCTCGCCCCACGGCATGCGAACGGCCGTGCCGAACGTGTAGGTGCGACTCGAATGGTGGTTCTCATGGGTAGCCCAAAAGAACCGGACCTCGTGCTCCATGCGGTGCACCCAGTAGTAGACGAAGTCGCCAATCAACAGCAGCAGGAGCCATGAGAGCGGCGAGGCAACAGACCACGTCATGAGCCGATAGTGCTCATGGACGTAGACGTAGGCGCCGAGGAATAGCAGCTTGGTTCCGAGAACCGCGATCACGAAGTATCCCAAGCCGACGCCGTAAGAGGTTGCCTCTTCGCGGATATCCGCCCCCCGCCCGAGCATGCGCGACGCTAGTGCTTCGAGCGCGATGAGCAGCACCACCGCGACGATGAGGTACGGGCCCTCGCCGAGGGCGAGCAGTCGCGGTAGCAACGAGTTGGCGAAAGTGACGCAGTCGATCGAGCGCGATCGGTTTCTCGTGGACCTCGATGCCGGCGCGGTCCGGCAGCCGGGCGCGATAGCGATTCAGATACGCTGTAACGAACACCACCGGCACGCGCATGCCGGCGCGGTCGACCTCGGCGGCGATCTCGACGCCCGAGCCATCCGGCAGATCCAAGTCGGAGATGATCAACGCCGGTGGATAGGCTGCCATCAGCACCTTGGCGTCCTTCACGGTGCCAGCGTCGAGCACCTCGATGCCGGGCAACTTGGAGAGTCCGCGCACCATCGACGCACGCAGCACCGGCTCGTCTTCGACCAGCAGTACGACGTGCGGACTGCCCGCCGGGCGACCTTCAGGCGGGGAGTTGGAGCTCATCATCCAATAGGTCCATTCCGCATTGCAGCGTTTCACACCAGGAGAGGAAGCGCTCGACCATGGCCGGTCCGCGAAAGAGCGCGCCGTGTTGCGGAGCGATGATTTGGACGTCCAATTTGCGCACCATCTTTACCCACGCTCGCAGCGCTTTGCTGCCGGCCATGTAGCGCTTGTGGAAGCCCTCCATCGCGGGAAGGTGGGCGTCGAAGTCTTGTACTTCCACTGTTTCGCCGCCGATCGAGGCGCCGAGATCGCCGCTGTAGAGGATCTTCGATACCGGGTCATAGAGGTGGAAGTTGCCGCACGAGTGGAGGAAGTGTGCTTGTAGCAAGAGCATCTCGGCGCTGCCGAGCGGCAGGCGCATGCCCTGGTCGGGAATGGGCAAGAGTCGATCGAGGACCAAGTGATCCAAGCCGAAGTGCGGCACGAAGCGGATCCAAAGTTTAGATACGTAAGCCACTGCGTCGGTGGTCATCAGCCAGCCGTTGGTGGCCGCGACGATGTCGGGGTCTTGATGGGAGAGGAAGATCTTCTCCAGCTTGGAACGACCGAGCTGGGTCATCGTCCCAGCCAACACCTTCGAGTAAACCTTGTGTCCTCCTGGATCCAGGATCATCCCTGAGGCGCCGTCGACGATCACATGCTGATTGGCTTGCACAGCCAAACCAGAGGAGACGTCCTCGAGCAGGACATTCTTGTGTGTACCGTTGTCGAAGAGAATTGTAGGGGGCATTGGAACTCTCGCTGATGAAGGGACTAAAGAACCTTGCGGATTTCTTCGACTGAGCGCCGCATATCCAAGAACACGAGGCCGAGCTTGGCTTGTTTGCTCGCCAGGCAGAGCAGCAGCGTCCCAGAGCCCGAGGCGATCATCACGGCGTAGCCATTCTTGCCGCGCACCAGCACCTCTTCGACCTCGCCCCGCTCGAGTTCGGCGGCTGCGCGCGCACCGAGGCTCGAGAGCGTCGCGCTCATACCAGCGACGCGGGTTTCGTCGACGTGTTGCGGAAGAGCACTGGCGATCATCAGCCCGTCGTCGGAGATCAAGGCGCTGGCCTCGATGTCGGGAGAGGCGCTTTGGAGAGATCGGAGAATGCGGTTGAGATTTTCGACTCGACTCATGCGGGGCTTCCTTCTTTTTTGCGTTTCTTCGGGACCGGAACGCGAACAGTTACGACAGTGCCCTTGTCGGGCTCGCTCTGGATCTCGAGGCTGCCGCCGGATGAATCGGCGACGCGTTTGCACAGCGCGAGGCCGATGCCCGAGCCCTTGTCTTTGTTGGTGAAGAAGAGGTCAGTGCAGCGGGCGAGCACCGCTTTGCTCATGCCGCAGCCGTCGTCCTCGACGCGCAGCGCGAACACTTGGCCTGCGTCTTCGAGCAACGCGGTGACCACGACCGTGCCGCCGCTGCGGCAGGCGTCGATCGAGTTCTTCACCAAGTTGAACACCAAGCCGCTGATCACGCCGCGGTCGATGGGCAAGAGCGGCAGCGAGGGGCCGCGTGAGATCAAGTGCACCGAGGCTCGCTCCGCCACCGGCGTGAGCACGCGGCAAGCCTCTTCCACGGCCAAGTCGATGGCGGTGTTACCGGAGGCTCGGGCCGACCGTACGAAGCCTCCCACGCCGTCGAGTCCGAGCCCCATCCGGCGCACTTCGGCGAGCACCGCATGCAGATCGGTTTGCAGCTCGCCGCTCGATTCTTCCACCATCAACTCGAGCCGTGCGGTGACCGCCGCCAGCGGGTTGCGCAGCTCGTGAAGCACGGACGGCAGCGCATCTCCGAGCGCCGCCATCGCCAGCAGCCGGTCCTTCTGGCGGTAGAGCTCGAGCACCGGCGCGATGTCCTGAAACTGAAGGACGAAGCGCTTGCCGCCGTCAGCGGCGTTGAACTGCGTCAGGCCGTAGCCGATCGAGCCGAGCGTGCCGTCGCCAAGTTGAACCGCGAGCTCATGTCGGCCGGTCACCGGCTCGAGCGCCGCGGCCTCCAGGCCCGCGAGCGGCGCGATCACCGCGTCGATCAGCTTGCCTTCGAGCTCGCGGGCAGGCCTCCGCAGGATTCGTTCTGCGCCGGTGTTCGCCCTTAGAATCAGCCCGTCGGCGCGGATCGAAAGCACGCCAGCGCCGAGGCTGTCGAGGATCGACGCCTCGTCACAGACTGGCTTTTTCACAAACTGCTGGCCGCTAGGCTCGTGCCTTTCCACCCTCGTAACCCCCGCCACCCGAGTGACCAGGAATCGGGCCGAGGCGTAGTCTTCTGCAACATGCGTCGCTTTCGGCGCGTTTCGCGGGACTGACTCGAGCGCGGATGCAGTTTCTGCTCCGCGGCGCAGACTTTGCGCCGCGCCCGAGCGAAGCTGCTCAGCGGGGGTGATGCAGTGCTAGAGCAGCGCGCCCAGCGCTCAGGGCTCCAGCGGCAAAGAGCAGCGCTTGTCCTACACGCAGCGGCCACGGCGGTCGGCCAACGATGCCAAAGGCGGTGAACGCTAGTTGTGCGAGCAGCCCGAGCAGCAGCGCGTAGCTGAGGGCCCGCGGCCAACGTTGCGCTTGCGCTGCCACCACTCGCTGGGCACCCCAAGCAGCGTAAGCAACGCCCACCAATGTACCTATGTCAGCCAGGACTCCCGCTGGCTTGGATGACCAGAGCGGCACCAACGCCGAGTGAGGGGCGCGATAGGAGAGCACCAAATCCCCGAGCACTACGACTCCAACTAGTGCCAAAGCGACGGCCGCAACAGTGAAGGGCAAGGCAGCTCGCTGGTGCGGACCTTTGGCTCGCCAAGCACAAAAGGCCGCCACCGTCGTTGAAGCTACGACTGGCGGGTCTGACAACGCGAGCAACAAATCCAGCCGCGGTACCCGCCGAATCGTCGCATCGACCACCAGCAAAAGACATGCAGCGCAGGTCAGCGCGAAGGCAGCGCAAAGCGTAAACAGGGCCAGGCGCATTGCGCCCGAAGGCGAGCTGATCGAGGCGGAGTTCAACGCCATGCTACTTGGTGGCTAGCGCCTCGACGTGCGCCTCGAGCGTGCCTTTGGCCTCATGCTTTGCGTACTCCTCGAACTTGGCGATCTTCAGCGCTGGGTCTTGCGCCTTGAGCTTGGAATAGGCCGTGAGCAGCGCCCGTACTCCTTCGACCGGCATGTCCTGCTTCCTCCCGGCGTCGAGTTGAGCACGCACATTGCCCGCGGCGAAGGCGGCCAGCATCAGCTGATCGAGGTCTCGCGTGGAGCCCTCAGCGGAGAGCAGCGACTCGCGATAGACCACCATCACCCGCGGACTTTCGCCCACGAAATTGACGATGGCTCGAGCATCCGCGCCCTTCTGCGGCTGCTTGAGGAAGGACTCGATCGCGAGGCGGATCTTGGCTTCAGCCTGTTCGGCGTCGGCCTGCTTCGGCGTCGTGGTGTCGGCTTGTGTCTTGCTTTCCGCTGGGGACGAGCCGCACGCGGCGAGGAGGAGAACGAGGCCAACTGTTGACCCGCGGGACTGAGACGAGCGCATGAAGGGGCTCCGAGGTAAAGGTTGCCGCGAGTGTAACGGCCTTGCGCTGAAATCCCGCTGCTATTGTGATGGGCGCCTGGGAGAACTACGTTGTGACGGTGACCACCGCGGCCTCACCGCAGCGAGAGCCGCGGGCACGCGGCGCCCTCGCGCGGCCCGCACTGGGTCGTCAGCACTCGCCTGAGAGCGGGTTGCCCGCACGCACCGTCGCCAGGACGCACTGGATCACAGCTAAGTCTTCGTCAGCGAGGCGCTGGTAACGCTCGATGAAGTCCGGACGGACCTGGCGGAGGTAGGTTTCGTCGGCGCGGATCAGGACGTCCTCCTTGGCGATCTCGAAGCCTGCGACCCGCGCACAGCGTAGAAATTCACTGTATCGAACGCGATTCGTGGTGACGATGTGTGAGAACATCAGGTCCCATAGCCAATCCGGACAAGTGAGGAAGTCGAGTGGTCGATCCGTCTTGGAGAAGGCGTTGTGCCCGGCCAGGTCGATGTTGTTGACAAAACAACCGTTCGGCTTGAGCGCAGCGAACGTTGCTCGGAACATTACGGCCGGGTCGTCAACGTGCTCCGCCACGTCGTTCGCGTAGGCGAAGTCGACGGGCTCGGGCACTCCACTCACCTCGAACAACCCGACGGTATGGTGCAACCGGTTCGCGTCGAGGACGAGGCGCCCTCCACGCAGTTCGGCGACGTCCCCAGCTCTTACCGTCCCCGGCAAAAGACGATCGAGGGTCTCGAACAGCTTCAGAGCGCGTTCGTCGAGCTGCACAGAATCAAACCGCTCGACCGTGTACATCTTCTTGGCTCCCGCCTTGAGGAAGCAGTACGCAACGGCGACATCATCGCCAGGACCGAGCTCGAGTCCTACCCGGCCCGTGACGTTCCCGACCGCCGTCCGCATTGTCTGGAAGATATCGAGGACGTGCGCTGCGTGAGCATCCAGACGGCGGTTGCTCCAATCCTCCCCACCGCGATCCAGCCCCCCGCGAATCTTATGGACAAGGTCCGTCAAACCCAAGCGCTTGGACTGGTTTCGGGCGATCGCAGTGAGGATGTTTGGGAGAGAGAGCCGGACCGTTGTGCCGGACAAGGAGGGACGGCTAGGGACAGCGACGTTGTTGCCAATGGGGGCGGGGGAGCAGCCCTCCCCGTCATTGACGGACGTTGTGGTTGAGCGCGGCTTCAAGCTTGCTGTGGTGCCAGGCGTTGTGTTCGTCATGGCTGGGGCGCAGCAAGAGCAGCACCACGCGGCAAAAGCGCGGCAATCGCCGTTGGCTGCTTGTCCTTCAACTTGGCACGAGTGTGCGCTGGTGACGCATGAGGCAATTCGGCGCTGAAATCCCGCTGCTATTGTGATGGGCACCAAGGAGTATGACGTTGTGACGGTGACCATTTCCCGCAGAGCTGCGCTCTCGTTGGGTATGTCGGCGACGAGCGCGGTGCTTTGGGGCTGTGAAGGAAAAGCCAGCCGGCTTGGCGCGGGCGCCGCGGTCTCACCGCAGCAGGACGAGCGCTTGGGGACTTCGCCGCCGAAGGCCGCGCAAGCGAGCGTTTGGTTGCCCGAAAAGACGCGCGCCTTCGTGGTTTGTCTCGGTCGCTTCCAAGGCGAGCCGGAGGGCCAATCCACTTGGTCGCTCACCGAACGCAATGACCCTGCTTTCGTCGACCTTTTGCGCACACGAGGCGTTCCCACTAAGCAGCTGGTGCACCTCGCCGACCAAGCTGCCACGAGCGAGGCCATTCAAACGCAGCTGGCGGCGCTGCTCGCGCAGTCCAAGCCGGAGGAGACGTTGCTCCTCTACGTGGGATCACACGGCTCCTACAAGGCCAAGACCGATGCGCATGGCTTTTCTTCGTTCGATGGCCATCTGCCCGTAGAGACGCTCTTCGCGCCGCTGGAGAGCAGCTTTCGCGGGGCGCGCGTCCTCTTGTTCTCGGACACCTGCTACTCCGGCGGCTTCGTCGAGAAGGCGGAGCAAAATGTGAAGCGGCGCAGCGGTGAGGGCTTTGCGTACGGCGCGGTGAGCTCGACCGGGCCGCACGAGGTCGCGTGGAGCGGCTGGCGCTTCGTCGATTTGCTGATGCGGGCCTTCTCCGGCAACCCGGTGGTCGACGAGGATGCAGACGGCGTGGTCTCGCTTTCGGACCTCGCGAATTACGCCAGTCGCCACATGGCCTTCATCGCCGAGGGCCGATCGATCTCGCTGATCAGCCCGGGGCTTTCACCGAGCTACGCGTTGGCCAAAGCGGCTCGCAAGAGCCACCCTCGCGTTGGCGAGCGGCTCGAGGTGGAGTGGCCCGCGCCGCCCGCCGGTAGCAGCGAACGCGGAAGTTTTTACGCGGCCGAGGTGATCGAGGCCCGCGGCGAAGAACTCAAGGTCCACTACACCGCCAACCTCAAGACCGAGTCGGATGAATGGGTCTCGCAACAACGAACGCGCCCGTTCCGCCCGGCGCAATACGAGGAAGGCGCCGCAGTGTCCGTCAAAGCGAGTTCCAAGAAGTGGTACCCCGCGCGCGTGAAGGCCCGCTTCGAATCGCTGCATCTTTGCAGCTACGACGGTTGGTCGAGCGAGTACGACGAGTGGTTCGGCCCGAGCCGTATTCGCGCGGCGCAAGGTGAGTCGGTCGAGGCGACCGCACTCCCGGCCCCTTCCGACGATCTGCCCAAGTAAGGAGCTCCGCACGCCCTCAGCGTTTGTACGTGGGCTTGCTAAGCGTTATCGGCGTTGGGTTCTTCAGCACCCACGCCACCGAAAGCCGCGCCAGCGTAGCGTTCGACGCGTCTTCACGCTGCAGTGACTTGACCGCAGCGCGCAGATCACAAAGCTCTTCTTCGCCAAGCGCAACCTGCGTCTGCACGTGGCCGAGCTGCGCCTCGGCCATCGCGTCGTAGTGTGCGTCCCAGTTGCAACCACCGTTGCGCTGCAGCTCATCGCCAATCCGGCCGCTGATGCGAATGACCTCGCCTTGGACGGTCTTGGCTGGACCGGAGGAGGGGACGAGCAGCTGCCACAGCTCGGCGTGCTGCTTCTGCCAAGTGCTAGCCGTGACCGTGATCGGCTCGCTGCCGACGTGGAGCCGACGTGGCAAGGGTTTCTCCACCGACAGCAGCCCGCACAACGTGTCGAGGGCTGAAGAGCCCGCCTGGAGCAACTCAGCGTCGAGCTTCGCGCGGTGAAAATCGAAGGTCGTAGCGAGCTTGCGCACGTAATCCCGCGCCTTGCTCGAGACGGTAGCCCCCGCTCGTAGCAGGGCCTCAGCGATCGCGGCGAGCCTTGGCAGGTCGATGTTCGATGCGCGCAACAGCGCATATTC
Source organism: uncultured delta proteobacterium (assembly GCA_903892415.1). Taxonomy (GTDB): domain Bacteria; phylum Myxococcota_A; class Polyangia; order Polyangiales; family Polyangiaceae; genus Xiheicaenibacterium. The sequence goes on from CAITIQ010000394.1 coordinate 64,271, forward strand.
GAGCGGCGTGTGTTGGTTCTGGTCGACAGCGTTGCACTCGACACCGTGCGCGAGCAGCGTGCGCACAGCCTCGAGGTTCTTCCCGTCTGCGGCGCAGTGAAGCGGCGTTGATCCCTCTTTGTTGCGAGCATCCGCCTGACAGCCGATCTCCAACAGCAAGGCCACCGGCAACGTCTTCCACACCCGGCGAGACCAAGCGTGCAGCGCCGTATTGCCGTACTTATCGACCGCGTGCACATCGGCGCCTTGCGCCACCAGCCAGCGCGCGAGTTCGACCGTGCAGCCGCTCATCATCAGCGCGGTCTCCTCCATGTAGCCGCCGCGCGCGTCGATGGCACATCGAGCAAAGACCGCCTTCACTGCCTCCAGATCGAAGGGAGAAGCCTGCAGCAGCTGTGGGAAGTCCTTCGGTAACTTCTTTAACTTTGCTGCAGAGCTGGCCGTCTTGCGTGCTTTGCCGCCCGCTTTGCCGGAGGTTTCCATCGGCGCAGCCTAGCTCTGGAGCGGGGAGGAAGCGCAGGAATGAAGGGGCGCCGTTGGGCGTAGTGCCGCTTCCAATGTTGCGGAGAGAATTTGGGGCGATCGTTGGTTGAGTGGTGGTGTCTCCTAGCCGCCAGAGGAACGAGGAATTCACTCGCCGCTCTCTCTTCATTTTGAATCGGACCTCCGTCCGGTGCGCCCTTTGATAGCCTGCCTCGGTGTTGCTTATCCGACGTACCCATTCGCTCCTGGGGACCGACGCTGAGCGAGTGGTGGCGGCGCTGCAAAGCCCGGGGCTGCGCGTGTACGTCGCGCGGATGCGAGGTGGACTGGTCCTCGACACCGGGATCCTCGGGATCTCACCGCAACAGGCCGTTTTGGGCTCCAGCGCGGTCTCGATTCAGCTCGAGGGTACGTTGGGAGTCCGTGCCTTGGGGCGCGAGCACCCGGTGGATGAGGGTTCGGTCGCCGTGATGAGGGTTCAGGCTTGGAACGAACGCTGGGAAGGCGACTTTCGCGTGCTGGTCTTGGAGTGGTCGAAGCCGCTCGAGCAGCCGCTACCCAACCTTGACGCGAGTCGCATTGGTCCGTCCGATCGCCAAGCGTTTAGCCGCTTCGCGACCCGCATCGAGGCTGGGGAGCTTTCAGGCGAGCTCGCGGCGCATGCGGTGGTTGACGCGATTCGGAGACTGAACGCCCTTGGGATCGCGGTTCCGCAACCAAGCGTAGAGAGCCTCTACCAAGGGGCTCCAAAAGGGGCGCAGGAGCTCGCCCAAGCGCTGGGCGACGTGCTCAGCGGTCTGCATCTGGCTCCGCAAACCGAGGAACTCGCCGCCGCGCTCGGACTCTCCGTACGCCAGGTGAATCGTCGGCTGCAGTCGCTCGGTGAGTGGCTGCCAAGCTATTCGAGACCGCAGGCCTGGCGACGCCAACTAACGCTCATCCGCTCGACGGTCGCCGCGAGCTTCTTGACGCGCAAAGATGTTCCCCTCGAAGTCGTGGCACGCTCGCTCGGCTACGGCTCCTCGCGCGCGCTTCTGCTCGCGTTGTCTCAGGCAGGACTGCCGGCGCCCAACGTTCTCCGCTCGGCTTGAACGCGACCAGAACGCGCGCAGGAGCTTGCGTCAGGGCTCGTTAGGGGCAGGGCCGAACAATCGGCCCAGCTCGAGCTCGACCGCCTCGAACGGTGCGATACGCGCAACCGCCGTGTGGTCGAAGGTGCCGGCGTCGACCCACACGCCGTCGCGCAGCTGTAAGGCCTCGAGCGTGCGAGCCTGCGGATCGATCAGCCAGTAGAAGGGGACCGCATAGCGAGCGTATATGTGGCGCTTCGTCACGCGGTCGTGCGCCGCATTCGACGGCGAAAGAACCTCGCATACCCAGTCGGGCCGCACATCGATCGGGCGCTTGTCCCAGGGGTCGCTCAAGCGATCACGTAACCAGCCAGCCATATCGGGGCGGACGATCTGATGTTCTTCGAGTCTCACGTCCACTTCGGGAAAGATCCACCAACCGCCCGGTCCACCACGCCCGTCATCATCGTGAAACGGACCACCCACGAAACGACCGAGACCGCGCTGCACATTCGAGTGTCGGGGCAGCACGGAAGGGAGCGTTACTAACGTACCGTGGATGATCTCAGCCTTCACGACCTCGCCGAGCGCGACGAGGTCGTCATAGGTCGCGAGCTTGCGCGCAGCATCCATCGGCTGAGAGAATAGCAGTGGAGCTTGGCACGGTCAGCTCTGGCTCGTGTATGGGCCGACCATCCTTCGGTCCGACCATCCTTCGGTGCGTCAGCGACTTCCAATCGTGACGCAACCGCTCTGGATGACAACGGCTTTCATCTGCGCGGTCACGATGATCTTCGTAATGGGCGCGTACTTCGCGTCGACGATGATGACCTCGTCGCCGTCTTTGGCGCGCTCCTCCATGCTGGTGTTGCTCCCGATCGAGGTGTTCAGGTCCGAGTCGTTGTTGCGTTCGAGGCGGAGGTTTACTGGCTTTGCGCACGTATTCTCAATGCGGACGCGCTCGCGCGGCGGCGGCCCCTCGGGCTCCTTTGGTTGGGTTGGCGGGGAAGCGTCGTTGCTCGACGGGTCGGGGGACGCCGGCTTTCCCGGAACGGTTGAGTCTTCGGTCGCGGACGAGCCCGTCTGGTCGGTAGGCGACGCTTGTCGAGGTTCAGAGACCGGCTTCGTGGGACCCGCACAACCTGCAAGGATGCCCAACAGAACCGTAGTGGACAGAGTCGAGCACCTGAACAATCGCTTCATCTCGCAGACCTTTCGTCGGGCGTGCCTCGCCCGAGCGTAGAGTGGCGCGGGCGGAGCAATCGATCACTCCATTGGGCGTTCCCAGCCAGACTTCGGAGGCAACCCTACCCGCGGCAGCGCTTTGCGCGCTCGAGCAGCAGCTCTCGTTCACGGCTGTTTTGAGCGAGCGCTGCCGCCCGTTCGAATTCGCTGCGGGCCTCGGTTGGGCGGTCCAGTTTCAGCAGCAGGTCGGCGCGGACGCTCGGCAGCAGGTGGTAGGCGCGGAGGGCGGGCTCGTCCAGCAGCGCCTCCACGAGCTCGAGGCCGGCGGCCGGACCGAAGGCCATGCCCACCGCCACGGCGCGATTCAGTTCGACGATCGGTGACCCGCTGAGCTCGAACAGTGCATCGTAGAGCGCGACGATCGCGTGCCAGTCGGTCTCCGACGCCGTGCGGGCGCGCGCATGGCACGCCACGATCGCGGCCTGGAGCGCATAAGGTCCAAGCGGTCGAGCGAGCGACTCGGAGCGGTTGAGCGCCGCAAGTCCGCGCTGAATCAGCAGCCGGTCCCAGCGCCCACGGTCCTGATCGAGCAGCAGGATCGGCGCGCCGGCAGCATCGACGCGGGCCCGCGCACGCGATGCGTGCAGCTCCATCAAGGCGACGAGGCCGTGCGCCTCCGCTTCGTTCGGCACGAGCTCCGCGAGGATTCGGCCCAGCCGCAGGGCCTCCTCACAAAGCTCGAGCCGCATCCAGTGATCGTCGGCTCGGGCGCGAGGAAGGCGCGGGCGATCTCCTCCGTGGTCAGGCCGCCGAGCAGGCGCAGCGTGAGCGCGACGCGAGCTTCGGCTGAGAGCACGGGGTGGCAGGCGATGAAGACGAGGCGGAGCAGATCGTCATCCACAACCTCGTCGGCGGCCGTCTCGAAGTCGGGAAGCCAAACAGCATTCTGTGAGGCCGCCTCGAGGGCGTCGTGGTTGCGCTCGGTCATGCGCTGCCGGCGCAACTTGTCGATCGCCCGATGTTTGGCGCTGGTCATCAGCCACGCGCCCGGGTTCTGCGGAATCCCGCTCTCGGGCCAGCGTTCCAGCGCCGTGATCAGCGTCTCTTGGGCGATATCTTCTGCCAGCCCGACGTCGCGAACCATCCGCACGAGGCCGCCGAGCAGCCTGGCCGATTCGATGCGCCAGACCGCCTCGATGGCCTGGCGCGCGACGTGAGCCGACTCGCTCATGGTTTACGTTGTTGCTCCAGTTCTCGGCGCAGGCTTTCTTCCTGGGCGCGTAGCTCCGGTGTGAAATCCGCGCCGAAGTCCTCGGCCTCGAACACCGGTCGCAGCTCCAGAATCGCTTCCTCGCCGGGCATCGGATCGGGACAACGCCGGGCCCACTCGACCGCTTCGGCCATGGTTTTCACCTGCCACAGCCAATAGCCAGCGATCAGCTCCTTCGTCTCGGCGAAGGGGCCGTCGACCACGGTCTTTTTGCCGCCGGAGAACAGCACACGCTGGCCTTTGGCGCTCGGGTGGAGGCCGTCGCCGCCGAGCATCACCCCCGCTTTGACCAACTCTTCATTGTACTTGCCCATCGCGGTGAGCAGTTCCTCGCTCGGCATAGCGCCCGCTTCGGAGTTTTTCGTCGCCTTGACGATGACCATGACTCTCATTGCTCGACTCCTTCTTTCGTAGACCAGGCGGTAGTCCCACTTGAGGGCCGCGGCCCAAAGTGCTGATTTCGGCAGGGCGACGAAGTAGGAGGCTACGGATCGACACGGCCCAAACAATTTTTTTTTCTGGAGCGGTAGGACAGCGCTTTCTAGTCGAGAAGCGCCAGAAAGCCTGCTTCGTCGAGCGTAGCGGTGCCCAGCTTTTGTGCCTTGGCCAGCTTGGTCCCGGGCTCGCTGCCGACGACCAGGAAGCTCGTCGACTTCGATACGCTGCCGGTGACTTTGCCCCCACGCGCTTCGAGCTCGGCTTGGGCGCGCTCACGACTCATCGCCGCAAGGCTGCCGGTGATCACGAAGCTCTTGCCGCTGAGCGTTCCCTCGCTTCGCTCTTTGACCCGATCGAGTCGCACTCCGCCTGCCCGCAGCCGCTCGACGAACTCGACGCTGCTCGAGCGCCGAAAGAAGCTGTGCACGCTCTCGGCGATCACCTGACCCAGCCCTTCGACCGCGAGCAGGGCCTCCATCGGCGCGGCCGCAACCGCCAATAGCGAGCCGAAGGCGTCGGCCAGGGCGAGGGCGGCCTGCGGGCCTACGTGGCGGATGCCGAGCCCCACCAACAGCCGATCCAGCGGCCTCGAGCGAGCGGCCTCGAGGGCGCCGAGCACGTTGCTGATCGACTTCTGCTTGAACGATGGCAGCTTGGCCAGCTCCTCGGCCTGAAGATGGAACAGGTCGGCGGCGGTGCGAATCAGCCCAGCGTCGAACAGCTGCTGCGGTCGCACATCCCCGAGGTGCTCCACGTTCATCGCGCCGCGTGAGCAGAAATGCACGATGCGACCGAGCGTCTGCGCCGGACACTCGCTGCCTGGGCAGCGTCGCTGCGCTTCACCCGGTTGTTGCTCGAGCTGGGTGCCGCACACCGGACAATGGGAAGGCATCACGAACGGTCGTTCACTGCCGTCTCGCAGCTCCACCACCGGCCCAACCACCTCCGGGATCACGTCGCCGGCGCGCTGCACGATCACCGTGTCTCCAAGCAGAAGGCCTTTGCGCGCGACCTCGAACTCGTTGTGCAGCGACGCGATCGAGAGCGTGACCCCGCCCACGAACACCGGCTCGAACACGGCGAACGGCGTCGCCACGCCGCTGCGCCCGATGCTGACTATGATCTCACGCAGCTTGGTTCGAGCCTGTTCAGCGGGCAGCTTGTAGGCGACGGCCCAACGTGGGGCCTTGGCTGTAGCGCCCAACTCGACCTGCTGTGCAACCGCGTTCAACTTGACCACGACGCCGTCGATCTCGTGATCGAGGCTCGGCCGCTGGGCGCGCAGCCTGGCCACGAACGCCTTCACAGCGTCGAGGTCGGCGCAATGGGTGGCCAGCGGATGAATCGGCAGACCGAGTGCGGCGAGCTGCTCGATCGCCTCGCTGTAGGAGCTGGGTTCGAGCCCAACGGCGGCGACAAGGCCGTGGACGTAGATGGCGAGCGAACGTTCGCGGGTGATGTTGGCGTCCTTCTGACGCAGCGCTCCTGCGGCGGCGTTACGGGCGTTGGCGAACGGCGGTTTGCCTTCTGCGGCGAGCTTTTCGTTGAGGGCGTCGAAGTCGCGCTTGAATAGGAAGACCTCACCGCGAACCTCGAGCCACGCCGGCGGGTTGCCGCGCAAGGTGCGCGGCAGGCCGGCCAGCGTGAGCACGTTGGGCGTTACGTCTTCGCCGACCTCGCCGTCGCCGCGAGTCGCACCTCGGACCAAGCGGCCGTTTTTATAAAGGAGCGCGATCGAGAGCCCGTCGATCTTGGGCTCACAAACGAACAGCGGCTGCTCGGCGAGCGCGACCTCGCCCAGCGTACGTTGACAACGTTGCCACCACTCGAGCAGCGACTCGTCACTGAACACGTTGTCGAGCGAGAGCAGCCGTTGGCCGTGGCGCGCTACTGAGAAAGCCGCTGCGGGGGCGGCTCCAACCGTCTGGGTCGGCGAGTCGGCGGCTGCGAACTCGGGGTAGCGCTGCTCGAGCTGTTTGAGCTCTTGGAACAGTGCGTCGTAAGCCGCGTCGGAGATCTCGGGCGCCTCTCGCGAATGGTACTGCTGGTCGTGATGACGCAGAATCCCGCGCAATTCGAGGGTTCGCTGCTGCGCTTGCTGGCGGTCGTCGCTGGCTCCCGGCATGACGCGGAGGATAGCGCCGCGGTCGCGCCTTTCGACTTAGAACCCGCGGCCGGAAGTGTTAAGTCACCGGGCGAATGTCCGAGGAAAGCTTTCGCCTAAAGAACGCAGTTCGCATCGTCACAGCAGCCTCGCTCTTCGACGGCCATGACGCGGCGATCAACATCATGCGTCGCATCCTGCAGGCCAACGGGGCCGAGGTCATCCATCTCGGTCACAACCGTTCGGCCCAAGAGATCGTCGAGTGCGCGATCGAGGAGGACGTCCAAGGCATCGCGGTCACCAGCTATCAGGGCGGCCACGTCGAGTACTTCAAGTACATCCACGATTTGCTGAAGGAGCGCGGCGCCAACATCAAGGTGTTCGGCGGCGGCGGCGGTACCATCCTGCCCGCTGAGATCGCCGAGCTGCACGCCTACGGCATCACGCGCATTTATTCGCCGGATGACGGCCGCAGCATGGGCCTCGTGGGCATGATCCGCGACCTGCTGGAGCGTTGCGACTTCCCGACGGTGAAGACGGTCAGCAGCGAGATCGCCGACCTGGCGAATTCCAACTCGAGCAGCAAACACCGGGCGATCGGCCGTTTGATCTCCTTGGTGGAGAACGTCCCGCAGGTCGGGGAGACGCTGGCCGCACTGCTGCCCAAGGGGGACAAGGTGGTGCCGGTGTTGGGCGTGACCGGCACCGGCGGCTCGGGCAAGAGCTCCTTGATCGACGAGCTGGTGCTGCGCTTCTTGCGTGATTTTTCGGACAAGCGCGTGGCCATCGTTTCGATCGATCCGACCAAGAAGAAGTCCGGCGGCGGCCTCTTGGGGGACCGCATCCGCATGAACGCGATCGACAACGAGCGCGTGTACATGCGTTCGCTCGCCACCCGCCGTGAGAACGTGGCGATGAGTCGTCACGCCAAAGACGCCGTGGCGATCTGCAAGGCAGCCGGATTCGACCTGGTGATCGTCGAGACTAGCGGCATCGGCCAGAGCGACACCGAGATCGTCGAGCACTGCGATGTCTCGTTGTATGTGATGACCAGCGAGTACGGCGCTGCCACCCAGCTCGAGAAGATCGACATGCTGGACTACGCGCATTTGGTGGCGATCAACAAGTTCGAGAAGCGCGGCAGCCTCGATGCGCTGCGCGACGTAAAGAAGCAGTGGAAGCGCAGCCGTGAGGCCTTCACGCTGCCCGATGACCAGGTGCCGGTATTCGGCACCATCGCCTCGCAGTTCAACGACGCCGGCATGAACGCGCTGTACCTGGCAATTTGCGATCGGCTGCGCAAGGCCGGGGGGCCGTTTGAATCGAGCCTCGCGCTCGACACCCAACGCGAACGCACGCTCTCGGTTTTGCCTGCGGATCGCGTGCGCTACTTGGCCGAGATCGCCGAGACGTCGGACCGCTATGACAAGGGCGTGAAGACCGACGCGGCGCATGCGCGTGCGGCCTACCGCTTGTATGGCACCATCAACTTGCTGCGCGGGGTGAAGGAAGACGCCAGCGTGCTCATCCCCGAGGTGCTGGATCTTCCTGGGGACAGCCCTTCGGTGCGTGAACTCGTGGAGCGTTATCACCGTGAGGTGGACGCGATGACCACCGAGGCCAAGAAGCTCCTCCGTCGTTTTCCGGAGGAGCGCGCGCGGCTTTCGGGAGACGTCTTCCGTTACGACGTGCGCGGCCGGACGATCGAGCTGCCGCTCACCTGGAGCTCACTCTCTGGCACCAAGGTGCGCAAGGTCGCTTTGCCTTCGTTCACCGACTGGGGGGATCTGCTCGAGTGGTTGATGACCGAGAACGTCCCCGGCTCCTTCCCATTCGCCGCGGGCGTCTTTCCGCTCAAGCGCGACGGCGAGGATCCGGCGCGCATGTTCGCAGGGGAGGGTGGAGCCGAGCGCACCAACAAGCGCTTCCACTATGTCTCCCGCGGCATGGCCGCCAAGCGGCTCTCAACCGCCTTCGACTCGGTGACGCTCTACGGTGAAGACCCGGACCACCGGCCCGACATCTTCGGCAAGATCGGTAACAGCGGCGTTTCGATCGCCAACGTCGACGACGCCAAGAAGCTCTATTCGGGCTTCGATTTGGCCGATCCTTCGACCAGCGTGTCGATGACCATCAACGGCCCGGCGCCGATGTTGTTGGCCTTCTTCATGAACGCCGCCATCGACCAAGCGTGCGAAAAACACATCCGCGCGCAAGGCCGAGTCGCTCAGGTGACCGACACGATCGAGACGCATTACCGTGAACGTGGGCTCGAACGTCCGCGTTATCGAGGGTCACTGCCGGAGGGTAATGACGGGCTTGGGCTCTTGTTGCTCGGTGTCTCGGGTGAGGACGTGCTCACCCGAGACGAGTACGAAGCGATCAAGAAGGACACGCTCTCGCGCGTGCGCGGCACCGTCCAAGCCGACATCCTCAAGGAAGATCAGGCGCAGAACACCTGCATCTTTTCGACCGAGTTCGCGCTGCGCATGATGGGGGACATTCAGGACTACTTCATCCGCAAGCAGGTGCGGAATTTCTACTCGGTGTCGATCAGCGGCTATCACATCGCCGAGGCCGGGGCGAACCCGATCACCCAGCTGGCCTTCACGCTGGCCAACGGTTTCACCTACGTCGAGTACTACCTCGCGCGCGGGATGAACATCGACGACTTCGCGCCGAATCTCTCCTTCTTCTTCTCCAACGGGCTGGACCCGGAGTACTCGGTGATCGGCCGCGTTGCCCGGCGTTTGTGGGCGAAGGCCATGCGCAACAAGTATGGCGCCAACGAGCGTTCGCAGAAGCTCAAGTACCACATCCAAACCTCCGGCCGCAGCCTGCACGCCCAGGAGATCGCCTTCAACGACATCCGCACCACGTTGCAGGCGCTCTACGCCATCTACGACAACTGCAACTCGCTCCACACCAACGCCTACGACGAGGCCATCACCACCCCGACCGAGGAGAGCGTGCGTCGCGCCTTGGCCATTCAGCTGGTGATCAACGAGGAGCTCGGGCTCTCGCGAAACGAGAACCCACTGCAGGGCTCCTTCATCATCGATGAGCTGACGCAGCTGGTGGAGCAGGCGGTGCTGCATGAGTTCCGCTCGATCAATGAGCGCGGCGGCGTGCTCGGGGCGATGGAGCGCATGTATCAGCGCACCAAGATCCAAGAAGAGTCGCTCTTGTACGAGACCAAGAAGCACACCGGCGAGCTGCCGATCATCGGCGTGAACACCTTCCTCTCGTCGGAAGGCTCCCCGACCATCCTGCCCAAGGAGGTCATCCGCTCCACGCGAGAGGAGCGCGAGATGGCGATCGAGGCTCGCGACGCCTTCCGCAAGCGCAATGAAGGTCGCACGGGGCCAGCGCTCGATGCGCTCGAGCGCACGGCGATGGAGAACGGCAACCTGTTCGAGGCCTTGATGGAGGTCAGCAAGGTCGCCACGCTCGGGCAAATCTCCAGCCGCCTGTATCAGGTTGGCGGCCAATACCGACGCAACATGTGAGACTCCACGCCCTGCGGGAAGTGCGGTAACAGTCGCGCATGACCTCAGGGTTTCCGTTGGCTTCACGCAGCGCGTGGGAGCAGGCAGCAGCGCTCACGTTGAAAGGTCGACCGATTGAGGCGCTCACCGACAAGGTGAACGCCGACGGTCCGATTGAGCCGGTGTATAGCGCCGCGGATGGCGAGCGAGTGCTCAGGCTTTTGCCGCCGGAAGTAAGCGAGCGAAGGCCGTTGCTGGTTGGGCAATGGCTGCGTGCGCATGAGCTTGAAGCAGCCAACGCCGCGCTGCGCGGTGGCGCGGATTTGCTCTACTTGGATGAGTCGGTGGTTGAGGCTCCGCAGCTCGCGGCGCCGTGTCCGGTCTTGTTCGCTCCCAGCTCCGGTGCGCAGCTCGCCGCGCGCGAGGCGCTGGCTGCGGCGCTACGTGAGCGCGGCTGTAACGTTGGCCTGCTCGCCGACGTACTCGAGCTGGAGTCGGCTAGCTGTGACGCCGCCGAGTTGAAGCAGCGGCTAGTCCGCGCCCTCGCGACGCTGTCGGTTGGAGAAGCTCCACTGCCCAACGTCGCGCTTTGGCCCGGGCGGGTGATCGCCGCGGGCGGGTCCTTCGCGCAAGGCGTGGCCTGGACGCTGAGCAGCCTCTTGGCGCTGCTACAGACCGGCCAGCTCGGCGATCTCGCTCGCGTGGGCGTCGTGCTCGAGGGCTCCACCGACTGGGGCCTCAGCATCGCCTTTGTCCGGGCGCTCAAATTGGTCGTGGCCAAGCTTGCGACGTCCTTCGGCCTGGCCGGCGAAAAGGCTCGCCCGCTGTGGGTCGGTCTCACCAGCGCTCGTCGTATGGGCAGCGATCTCGACGCCAACATGATCCGCACGTCGGTTGAGGCGTTCGGGCTTTGTTGCGCCGGAGTCGAGGTGCTCGTCGCCCGACCGCACGATGCCATCGCGCACCACGGTCAAGCGGCCGGAGACCCATTGCGGCTCGCGCGCAACACCGGCCTCGTGCTGCGCGATGAAGCGCATTTGATGCAGGTCGATGATCCCGCCGCGGGCGCTTACGCGCTGGAGGCGCTCACGAACCAGATCGCGCGTCGCGGTTGGGAAGGGATGCAGGCCTTGGAGGCTGCCGGCGGAGTTTGTTCGGCGGCTGCGCGTAAAGCCTTTACCGGTGAACTAAGGCAAACGGCCGAGCGCGCAACGAGCCGCGTGCGCGCTCGCAAGACGGTGCTGGTCGGTATCAACGATTTCGTGGTCCCGGGCGAACTCCCGGCAGCGGGCGCTGCGCTGCGCTTGGCCGGTGAGAGCTTCGACGAGCAGCTGGCCTCGTCCTTCGAGGCGATGCGCGCGCGGGTGCTCGGGCTCGAGATCGGGCGCGCGCTGAAGCTGGTGGTGCTCGGTGAGCGCGGCCCACTGGCCGCACGCGAAGCCTTCATCCGCCGCTTCCTCGAGGCCTTCGGCTTTACGCTGGGAGAGGCTCCCTCCGCCGTGGCCGTGGTCGTCGGCAGCGATGAAACGTACACGACGCTGACCGTTGAGGCTGCCACTGCGGCGCTGGGTGATGCGAAGCAGGTGCTTGTCGCCGGCAAGCCCAACGAACACGTGCAAGCGCTGGTAACGGCGCTAGGGAAGCAAACCCACTTCGTCCATCTCGGTACCAGTGACGCTGTCGCGTTGGTCGGAGCCTTGCTTACTGCGTTGGGAGCAACGGAAGCCAGCCCTGCTGCGTCTGCAGCAACGCCGGCAGAGTCCGCCAGCGCGGCGCTGGGCGAGGGTGCGGCTTCGGAGTTTGCAACGCGCGGCTTCGACGAAATCGCTCTTCCAGCCGTCGCAGAGCGCTCGTCTTTCGACGCTGGCTTGCCTGGATTTGCGCCGTTTCGTCGCGGTCCGTACGCCACGATGTACGTCGAGAACCCGTGGACGGTGCGGCAATACGCAGGCTTCTCCACCGCAGAGGAGAGCAACGCCTTCTACCGCAAGAACCTCGCGGGCGGGCAGAAGGGCCTGAGCGTCGCCTTCGATCTAGCGACCCACCGCGGCTACGACTCCGACCATCCGCGGGTGACCGGAGACGTCGGTATGGCTGGCGTGGCGATCGACTCGATCGAAGACATGCGCATTCTGTTTGGAGGCATCCCGCTCTCGGAGATGAGCGTCTCGATGACGATGAACGGCGCTGTCTTGCCGATCATGGCGCTGTTCGTCGTCGCCGCCGAAGAGCAGGGAACCCCGGCGCGTGCACTCTCAGGCACCATTCAGAACGACATCCTGAAAGAGTTCATGGTGCGCAATACGTACATCTACCCGCCGGCGCCTTCGATGCGCATCGTCGGCGATATCCTCGCGTACACGGCGAAGGAAATGCCCAAGTTCAACAGCATCTCGATCTCCGGCTATCACATGCAGGAGGCTGGAGCGACGGCGGATCTGGAGCTGGCCTACACCATCTTGGACGGCCTCGAGTACGTGAAGACCGGAGTCGCTGCAGGGCTCGATGTCGATCACTTCGCGCCGCGGCTCTCCTTCTTCTTCGCGATGGGCATGGACTACTTCACCGAGGTGGCCAAGCTGCGCGCCGCGCGCGTTTTGTGGGCCGAGCAAATGGCAGCCTTTTCGCCGAAGAATCCGAAGAGTACGATGTTGCGTACGCACTGTCAGACCTCCGGCTGGTCGCTGGCGGCGAAGGACGTCTACAACAACGTCGTGCGCACCGCTGTGGAGGCGCTGGCCGCCACGGCTGGGCATACCCAGTCGCTGCACACCAACTCGCTCGATGAGGCGCTGGCGCTGCCCACCGACTACTCCGCGCGCATCGCACGCAACACGCAGCTCTTGCTGATTCACGAGGCCGGCACCACGCGGCCGATCGATCCGTGGGGTGGCTCGCAGCTGGTGGAGCGTTTGACCGAGGAGCTGCTGGTGCAGGCGCGGGCGCATATTCAAGAGATCGAGTCGCACGGCGGCATGGTCAAGGCGATCGAGGCCGGCGTACCCAAGCTCCGCATCGAAGAGGCGTCGGCGCGCACGCAAGCGGCGATCGACGGCAAAAAGCGTCGCATCGTTGGGGTCAACTGCTTCGAGCCGGAGCGCGCTGACGTGGTGCCGGTGCTGCGCGTGGAGACCGAGCGGGTGCGGGCAACCCAGCTCGAGCGGTTGGCCAAGCTGAAGGCCCGGCGTGATGGCGCCGCCGTTGCGGCCGCGCTCGCGGCACTGACCGCAGCCGCTCGTTCGAGCGAAAACCTGCTCGCCAAGAGCGTGGAGGCTGCGCGGGCCGGCGCGACCGTGGGCGAGATGAGCGAGGCGCTGGCCGAGGTGTTCGGTCGTTACGCGGCCACCCCGCGCGGAGTAAGCGGCGTGTACGCTCGCTCGATGGGTGAAGAGCCGGAGCTCGTGCGGGCGCGTGAAGCCGTGGCTCGCGTGCGTGAAGCCGACGGTCGCTCGCCGCGCATTCTGCTCGCCAAGATGGGTCAAGACGGCCATGACCGCGGTCAGAAGATCGTCGCTACGGCCTTCGCGGATCTCGGCTTCGACGTCGATATTGGGCCGCTGTTCTCGACGCCGGAAGAGGCTGCACGGCAAGCCATCGACAACGACGTGCACGTGGTCGGCGTGAGCTCGCTTGCGGCGGGGCATTTGACGCTCGTTCCGGCGCTGGTGAAGGCCCTCGCCGAGCTCGGGCGCCCCGACATCTTGGTGGTGGTAGGTGGCGTGATCCCGCCCGATGACGTGCCCACCTTGCATGAGCTCGGCGCCTGCTTGGTCTTCGGTCCGGGCACCAACATTCCGCTCGCGGCCGAGAGTCTCTGCGACGTGATCTGCAAGCGACTCGCGGAGTAGCTGGTGGCGCGCTTCTCGATCGAGGCGGCGCTGCGTGGACTGGCCGCGCGCGAGCGCTCGGCCTTGTCGCGCATCATCACGCTGCTCGAGAGCGCGCGGGCGGATGATCGCGCAGCGGCCGAGATCGTGCTCGAGCAGGTGCTCGCGCTGCGCGCCAAGCGCGAAGTGCCGGCGATTCGGCTGGGGATCACCGGGCCCCCGGGCGTGGGCAAGAGCACCTTCATCGAGGCGCTCGGTAGTCACGTGCTCTCGCTCGGGTTGAGGGTCGCGGTGCTCGCGATCGACCCAACCAGCCAGAAGACAGGCGGCTCGATCTTGGGCGACAAGACGCGCATGGCGCGGCTCGCAGTCGAGCCGCGGGCCTTCGTACGGCCCTCATCGGCGGGCGCGCACCTCGGCGGCGTAGCGGCGCGCACGCGTGAGGCGGTGCTGGTGTGCGAGGCCTTCGGCTTCGACCTCATCATCGTCGAGACGGTGGGCGTCGGCCAGTCGGAGACAGACGTGGCCAGCATGGTGGATACCTTCTTGTTGATGGCGCTCCCGGGCAGCGGTGACGAGCTGCAAGGCATGAAGCGCGGCATCATGGAGCTCTGCGATCTGGTCGTCGTCAACAAGGCCGACGGAGACAACGTGGTGCGGGCTCGCAATACAGCCTCCGATCTTCGAAGTGCGCTCAAGCTTTTTGGTCCTCGTGCCGCAGGCTTCCTCCCGCATGTTCTGCTAGCCAGCGCCGCGCTCGGCGAGGGCGTCGCCGAGACCTGGGGTTCGGTGGTTTCGCATCAAGAGCTGCTAGCAAGCACCGGCGAGCTTTTGCGCAAAGAACGCAACGAGCGGCGTCATTTCTTTCGCGTGCTCTTGCTCGAGAAGCTGAGCGCGAGCTTTGAGGCGGCGCATCGCGCTGCGATTCAAGAGCTGGAGTTAGCCGTACTCGAGGGGCGCATCACAGCGTCCGGCGCAGTGGCGCAGCTGTTCGCGAGCACGTCAGCCGAAGGCTGAGCTTTAGCGTTAAGAGCTGCGTGACATTAAGTCACGTAACGTATGCGATCGTCCGTCTTGTCGAAGCAACTCGGGTCGTAGCTCTCTCGATGCTGGTGGTAGCGAGTGTGCTCGTCGCCATCCTGCTGCCACGCCAACTCGCCAGCATCGACGCCGCTCAGGTCGATAAGGCGGTGGCGTATGCGCGCCAATCCTCGACCCAGCTCGAGCCAGCCATCGCCTTTGACGATCACTCGACCGCCAAGGAGATCGTCGACGGTCTGGCGCGCGACACCGAGGTGGTTGCAGCAACCGTGGCGCACGCCGACGGCCGCGTCGTGCATACGTTCGGTACCGCCTTCGAGGCGCCCAAGGATCACCCCGACAAGGTGCGCGTGGTGCGCGGTGCCAGCTCCGTCACCGTCGTGGTCCCGATCGTTTCGCGCGAGGGAGCGCGCGGCTGGTTGCAGTTCCAGCTCAGCCGCGAGCGTCAGCTGGCTGCACGCAGCGAGACAATGAAGCTCGCTGCCGGCGCCTTGGCGATCTCCTTGTTGCTCGGCCTTGTCGGCGCTTTCTTGGTCGCGAGACCGTTGGTTTCGCGCATCGGTGCGCTCACCCGCGTGGCCGAAGAAGTAGCGGCGGGAGATCTCGAGCGCAACCTACCGGCGAACGCCCAGCGCGACGAGGTTGGCCGCCTGCATGACGCCTTCGCCCGCATGTTGCAGCAACTTCGTACGCTAATCGCCGAGCGGGAGGAGCAAAGCCGCACCGAACTCGAGCGCTTGGACAGCCTGGTGCGTGAGCGCACCCAAAAGCTCGAGCAGCGTCAGCGGGAGAACCAGCTGGTGCTCGACAACGTCTCCCAGGGCCTTTTGATCGTGCACCCCGACGGCTCGCTCGGATCGGAGCACTCGCGAGCCGTCGTGCAATGGTTTGGCGAACTCACGGCAGGCCAGCCGTTCTGGCAATACCTTGCTCCCAGCGATGAAGCGGTGGCGGGCAACTACCAGCTCGGTTGGGAACAGATCGCCGACGGCTTCCTGCCGCTCGAGGTTTGTCTCGAGCAGTTCCCGCGCACGCTCCATCTCGGCGACAAGGTCCTGCGCACCACGCTGGTAGCGATCGAGAACGACGAGCTTGGTCGGATGTTGCTCGTGGTCGAGGACGCGTCGGATGAATACGCGCGTTCGGCTGCCGAGATGGCCTCACGTGAGCTGGCCTCGGCGCTGCACCATCTATCGAACGATCGCGAGGGTTTCCTCGAGTTCGTGAACGAGGCTGGCCGCCTGATCGACGGCATCAACGCGGCCTCGTGCGTCGATGCAAAGTTGAAACGCGATTTGCATACGCTCAAAGGCAGCGCCGGGATGTTTGGCCTCGAGCGCGTTGTCTCGGTTTGTCACGAGCTCGAGAGCTACCTCGCCGAGAGCGGCGAGATGCTCGGCTTCACGCACAAGGAGCAGCTAACAGCGGCTTGGTCGACCATCCACAAGGTGCTCTCGGTGATGGGCCGCAGCTCGGAGCAGAAGCTCGAGCTCGATCGTCGGGAGCTACGGCGACTCGCCTTTGCGATCGACGCTGGCGAATCTCGCGAGCGCTTGCAACGTCGTGTCCGGATGTTCGAACGCGAGTCCGCTTCGCGTCGGCTCGGGCGCATCGCTGAGCAAGCGCGTGCGCTGGCCGTACGGACCGGCGCCGGCGACGTGGACATCGTGGTCGAAGACGGTGGCCTCAAGCTCGACAACGACGCGTTGAAGCCCTTCTGGACGTCCTTCCCGCACGTCGTTCGCAACGCCTTCAGTCACGCCTTCGAGCCTGCCGAGGAGCGCTTGGCCGCCGGCAAACCGCCCGCACCGAGCCTCCGGCTACGCACCAAACTGAGCGCCGAGGCTTTGGTGGTCGAGGCCGTCGACGATGGCCGCGGGATCGATTGGGAGCGTCTGCGTGAGGTGGCGACGCAGCGCGGAATGTCGACCAGCTCGAAGAAGGAGTTGGTGAACGCTCTGTTCGCCGATGGCGTAAGCACGCGTGAGAGCGCCGACGCGATGAGTGGCCGCGGGGAGGGGATGGGCGCCGTCAAAGCTGCCGTCGAGTCGCTCGGCGGCTCCATCACGCTCGAGTCCGAACCCGGTCGAGGCACCGCCTTCCGCTTCAGTTTTGCACCCGACTATGCCGACCTCCAGGATCGAATCACCACCCGTCCCCCGCCGCGAGATCACTATGCGCACTGAGTGGCTCTTCACCGCGATCTCACTGGCTGTGGGATCGGCCTGCATCGCTGAAAGCGAAACCGACCTATTCGATTGGAGTCCCTCACACGACGGGACCACGGTGAAGGAAGACGGTAACGCGGCGGCCTCGATCAATCTGCGCATGCTGGCCCGCTTCCGACCCTTGCCCGCGAGCTTTCGCAAGGCCGGTCTGGACCTAAGCAAGCCGCTGGTCGAGCTCGGCAAAAGGCTCTATCACGACAAGCAGCTCTCGGCCGACGGCACGGTGGCCTGTGCAAGTTGTCACGACCTGGCGCGTGGCGGCACCGATGGGCAGCCCACCAGCCTGGGCGTCGGCGGTCAGCGTGGTGGCCGCAATTCGCCCACGGTGCTCAACGCCGCTGGCAACTTTCGACAGTTCTGGGACGGGCGCGCAGCCACCGTCGAAGAGCAGGCGGGCGGACCGATCCTCAACCCGATCGAGATGGCGATGCCCAACGCCGAGGCCGTCGAACGGGTGCTGCGCGCCGATGCGTCCTATCGAGCGCCCTTCGCGGCGGCCTTCCCGCGGGCGGCCGAACCCATCAGCTTTGCCAACGCAACGCAGGCGATCGCGGCCTTCGAGCGAACGCTCTCGACGCGCGGTCGTTGGGACGACTTCCTCGAGGGCGATGAGGAGGCGCTCAGCGCTGAGGAGCGCAAAGGCCTGAAGACCTTCTTGGACGTGGGCTGCATGGTCTGTCACACCGGGAGCTTGCTCGGAGGCAGTACCTTCGAGCGCGTCGGTGTGGTCGAGCCCTGGCCCAATCAAGAGGACCAAGGGCGCTTTAGCGTCAGCAAACAAGAGGCCGATCGCATGGTGTTCAAGGTGCCGACGCTACGCAACGTGCTGGCCACAGCACCGTACTTTCACGACGGCTCGAGTCCGACCATCGAAGATGCCATTCGCAAGATGGGCAAACATCAACTTGGAATTCAGTTGGAAGACGCTGAGGTCAGCTCGATCGCCGTCTGGTTCGGTGCGCTCGGTGGTGAGCTCGCGACCGAGGAAGCAGGTCCGGGGAAAGGCGCCCATGAGCTCGCAGCTGAACCCGCAGCCGAGCCCGCCGCCGAGCCGGCCAAAGCGCAGAGCTTTCCGTTGCGTGATTTCATGCGCGGCGTCGCGAGCCCGGCGCTCGACTCGCAAGACTTCGGCAAGTTACGCAAGGCGTTCACTCGCATCGGCGGCTTCGCTCCAGGCGGTCAGTTCTCGTCCTGGTCTGGCTTCGTGCAAGCGGGTCTCGCCGCTGTAGCGGCCGAGGATATCGTCGACGCACGTGCGGCATGCGCTGGCTGCCACAACAAATATCAGGAGCCCTATCGCGCTAAATTGCGCGCGCGGCCGCTCTAACTCCCTTCGTCGGCTTGCCGCAGATTGCCCGGGAAGCCCATCGCGATCTTGCCTGTGCCGAGCCCCCGTAGGGCTTGGCTCCACAGCCTTTGACCGGCGAAGTTGTAACAGTCGATCGCGCCTTCCTTCGCGCACATCACCATGTCGGGCTCGACCACCAAAGCGGCTCGACCAGCGCCCGAGGTCGGCACCGACCAGATCTGTTCCCCGGTGAAGTAGTCGAGCGCAAAGAGCTTGGGTCCGGAGGCCGAAGCAAAAACGTAGTTGCCGTAACAAGCGAGCTCGACCTCCTTGTCCTGCCCACCGATGAGGCCGTTTTTCCAGAGGATCTGGCCGGTGCGTCGGTCCAGACCGACGACGTGACCATCGAGACCAACGAGTGCAATGGGTAGCGCCTCAGGCGTTCGCTCCGTCATCGTTTGAGTCTACGAAGGTGGCCCAGCGTGTCCAACTTCAATAAGCGCGCCTAGGCCAAAGCTTGGCCCAGCTGCTTTGTCGATGCTAACCGCCCTTTCATGCGCGGTGCCTTTGCGCTCGGTCTCGGTGTTCTCGGGCTCATGTCGACGAGCTGCGAGAAGTCGAAGTTTGGCTCTCTCTTGGAGAGTCAACGGCTCGCGCCGATCATCCTTCGCGAGAGCCCCGGCCTGCGTGAGGCCATCCTGCGTGAGCTCGAAGCGCAGCTCGTGGTCGAGGAGCTCGAGGAGCCGACCGACTCCGCGCCCGGTGACGCCGCGAGCGTCGCCATGGTCGAGCCGGCCGCCGCCGAAGAGTCGCTCGTGCGTGGCGCTTCTTCCAATGGCGCCATCGACGAAGAGGCCGAGGAGGAAGGCTCGGAAGCGCGCCTCTCCGATGAGCTCGCCAACGCGGCAGTGGACCGCCCGC
Source organism: uncultured delta proteobacterium (assembly GCA_903892415.1). Lineage (GTDB taxonomy): Bacteria > Myxococcota_A > Polyangia > Polyangiales > Polyangiaceae > Xiheicaenibacterium. The sequence goes on from CAITIQ010000394.1 coordinate 83,614, forward strand.
GACTCGCGAGCATCGCCCACGAAACCTGGATCTACGCTGAGCCCAAGCCGCGGGCGCGGCGCATCGGCTATTTGCGTGGGGGAGCCGTGGTTCCGCGCTCGGCTGAGCCAGTGGGGACGGCTGGTTGCAAGGGCGGTTGGTATCGTGTTGGCGCCGCAGACAAAGAAGAGGAGCCCAAAGGTGCCGGCACCGGGTTCGTTTGTTTGGGGCGCACCGCGAGCCTCAATCCCTACCATCCGGTGGTGGAAGCGCTCGAGGTGAGGCCCAAGCTCGATGGTATTCCGTACGACTACGTGATGGGCCGAATTCCGGGGCCACCGATGTACAGCCGAGTACCGACGCGTGAGGAACAAGCGCGTGAAGAGCCCGATCTCGCGCATCATCTGAAGAAGGTGCAGTCGCTCGCTCGCGATGCTTCCTTCGTCGCGCCGCCGGAGCCAGGCCCAATGCATGACGCCTTGCTTTATGGGCGTTCGCTGCCGCGTTTCAACGATGAGCCTGCGACCGACGCGTTGGTGTTGGGTCGAGCCGGAGTACGCTCGGGCTTCGCGCTGGTTGGGCAGTTCGAAGATGAAGGTCGACAGTTCGGCGTTACCACCGAGCTGCGGCTGATCCCGCTCGACCGCACACGTTGGATTCAACCTTCGACCTTTCACGGCCTCGCGCTCGACGAGCAAACCACGCTGCCTGTCGGCTTCGTGATGAAGAAGAAGGCCCACCGCTACGCGCGCGACGAACGCGGCCGCATGACCGAGTCCAGCGCGACAAGCTACCGCGAGGCGATAGCGCTCACGGACCGCAGGGAGGGTGGCTATCGCGAGGCCAAAGACGGCAGCTGGGTGCGCGAGCAAGACCTGCGGGTCGTCGGAGCGATGACGCGGGCGCCGGTTTGGGCGCGTGAAGGCAAGCGTTGGCTGGACGTGTCCATCCTCGAGCAATCGTTGGTTGCTTACGAGGGCCAGAAGCCGATCTACGTGACCTTGGTCTCGACTGGCGCAGGCGGGCTCGGTGATCCCAAGACCACCCACGCCACGGTCCAGGGCGCCTTCCTGATTCACACCAAACACATCACCACCACGATGGACGGCGATGAAACCGGCGATGAGTTCGACCTGCGCGACGTGCCGTTCGTCCAATACTTCAACGAGGGTTACGCGCTCCACGCCGCCTATTGGCACGACGACTTCGGCACCCCGCGTAGCCACGGCTGCGTGAACTTGGCGCCCACCGACGCTGCCTGGCTGTTCCAATTCACCACGCCCGACGTCCCCAAGGGTTGGCACGGCGCGCTTTCACTCAAGCGTGGGACCGTCGTTTACACGCATCCTTGAACGGATGCTCGAGCAAGTCGATCGGGCTCTTGGCACCGGGTGAATACGACGTTGACGTAATTGGTTACCGGGAAGCCGATGGCAACTTGTCGGGATAGAAGTCGCCGAAGTGTCGGGCGGGCTTGCCTCCGACGAAGCAGACCGAGCCGCTCGAGATCGCGAGGCGAGGGTTCGCCCGGCCAATTTCCTCGACGAGCCTGCCGTGTGTCGAGAGGGTCACGCGTTCGATCGTCTTTGTCCGCTTGAGCTCCTCTAGGTCCGCTTCCTTCGGCGGCGAGTAGATCTCCAGTTCCCGAAGCGCTGGACACGCGGCGAGGAAGTCCAGGCTCGAAAAGGGCTGACCCATGAGCTGCAGATGCCGGAGACCAACGAGCGTTGGAATCGAGCTGTGGTCGAGCGAGCGACAGTTCTCCAGGCGGAGCTCTTCGACGGCTCCTCCATCGAAGCGCCGCAGCTTCGAGCGCTGAAACCACAAGCGCTGGGAGGAGAGCGAGCACGACGCGAGGTTGTCGCCGATTGTGCGAAAGCTCTCGAGCGCGCGGACTGTCATCGGCCAGAGCGTCGGCTCGCGGTATCCGATCACGAAGAGGCTCTTGAGCTCACGCAGCCCGCTGAGCGCCTCAAAATCACGAAGCCTGCGGCCGGAGACGTGCGCGAACGCGAGTCCGCTGAAGTTCGCCACCGCGCGCGGGACGCGGTCGAGTTGCGAGGCTGGATCGATCTCGAGCAAGCGGACGGTGCTCGGGTTCACGGAGGCGAGCAGAGCTTCGAGCTCCGGCAGCTTGGGGCGCGCGCGGTGGTGCAGGGGATCGGGCGTGAGCTTCACTCCGACGACCGGGGCTCGCAGCGATGGAGGTGGGCTGGACTCGAGGATCGTGCGGACGCCGCTGCGGAACGGGTGACCTTGATACATGCGTCAGCCTGCAGCAGACACTGAGATAGCCAGCAATTCCATGGGAATCTCGGCGCGCAAAAGGTCTATGGCTACGCTGTAAAGGACGATCGCGATGCACTCGAGCGTGCCATGATGCGCCCCGCGTGCGCGCAGTGTTTGACGAAGTACGCCTCGTCGTTCAAGAGGCCTTTCGGATCTTCTCGATCCGTGGCGGGCGAGTGCTCTCTGGCGCGCTCGCCTTCAGCGCCATCCTCTCGGTGGTTCCGCTGCTGGTTTTGTCGCTGAAGGTAGCGGCGCTGATCACCGGCGAAGCAGCGGCCCAGCGAACGCTCTATTCGCATTTGGCCCACTGGGTCGGTGACGTCGGCGCTCAAAACATCGCAGAGTGGCTTGGTCGGACGAGTTCCCGTGACACCGAGGCCAGCGTGCTCGGCTTCGTCATCCTGGTGTACGGCTCGACCCGCTTGTTCTCGACCCTCAACCGGGCGTTCGACCTTCTTTGGTCGATCGACCCGATGGCGAACTCGACCTTTCGCGACCGCGCCAAGATTTTTCTGGTGCGCCGCCTCTTCTCCTTCCTGCTCGTGATTTTCGTCGGAATCATGTTGGTTTGCCTGGTGTTTGGTCACACCGTACTGGAGACGGTGCGCGAGTATGAGGCGGCCTTCGGCGTGACGCCGATTCATCGCTGGCTTGAGTATGCGGTGTCCTTCGTAGCAACCAGCCTGCTGTTCGCCGTGATGTTTAGGGTGGTGCCCAGCACACGCATTCGACTTCGGGTTGCGGCGGTCGGAGGGGTCGTTACAGCGGTGCTATTCACCTTCGGCGCCGCATTGGTCGGTGGCTACATCGCGCACAAGGCCGTTGAAAGCGTGTTTGGAGCGGCCACCAGCGTGGTCCTGCTGCTGCTGTGGACCTACTATTCGGCACACGTGTTCTTCTTTGGGGCCGCACTGACGCATGTGCTCGAGCTTCGCTGGTCACGCGCTTTGGCAGTTCCAACACAGTCCCAAGTGGTGTCAAACTCTCCTTGATGCAAAGGCTGTAGGGCACTGCGATGAGTGAGCCGAGCGTATGAAACGAGAGCAACGAAGGGCCGCGCGACGCGAGGACGTTCAGCGAGCCGCGCTGAAGATCGTCGCCCAGGAAGGGCTTTCGGCCCTGACCATTCAGCGCGTCGCCAAAGACGTGGAGGCCTCGGTTGGCGGTCTGTACCGCTATTATCCGAGCAAGGAGGCGATGATTCAGGCCGTCGCCTCGGCCATTCTCGCGCAGCTCGATCAGCATCAGCTCGAGGATCTCGAGCGGGCGCGTGTGGCGGTTGCACAGGCAAAAGCGGAGCCTGCGAAGCCCAACGCCAAGGACTGGCCACTCGTGTGTGGCTTGGCCGAACTCTTGGTTCTACTCACGGTCTATACGCGGTTGGGCGAGCGGAACTTCGAGCATCATGCGCTGCTCAACGCTGTGCACGCAGACGTATCTCCGGTGCTGTCCCTCGATGGCGCCAAGGAACTCGACCGAGCCGTCGGACCGCTGCTGATGCGGGTCATCAGCTCACTCACCCAGCTCGAACAGCTGGGCGTGCTTCAGCCCGCGGACCCGGCGCAAAGATCCTTCGTTTTGTGGGGAGCGATGTTCGGCATGAACCAGTTCCGCACGCGCGACCGCTTCTCGGCACCCGAGTATTCGGCGAAGGCGCTGCTTGCCAACACCTTCACAGCTCTTTTGATTGGGTTCGGCGCCAGACCAGAGCTCGCGCAGGCTGCCACCAAGCTTTGGCGGCAGATCGACGAAGAGCTGCTGGCTTCCGATGCCTCTGCCGAGAACTAGTGGGCCTGGACGGCGACCTTGGCCAGGCCCTCGCGGACCTCGACCTCGATCATGGTGGCCAGCAGTTCCAGCTGCTCCTCACCGTGCTCCGCAGTAGCCGCAGCTGGGGCGCCTGCGTACGCGTCCTTCATACCCATCTCGATGAAGGTCCTTTCCCCGCGACCGATGCCTTCGGAAAGCGAGACCGGCACTGCAGCGAGCTTCAGCATGGTTTGTTCGCGCACGAGCGCCGGCTGCGCGGCCATCACGATCGATGTCTCGTAGGTACCGGCGTGGCAGGCACCCGACTTGAACTCAGCCGAGAGCGTGCGCGCATGACGACGGGTGAGCGGACAGGCGACCGCGACGCGACCGTCATTGAACATGGCCACGACCGCGCGCACGGCTTTGTCGTGCTCCGGCTCGAGGTGGTTGTTCACGATGCAAACGTGACTCGCACCGGCTGAAAGCAGGCTACCCACCACGTCCTCGAGCAGGGCCGTCAGCGTTGCCGGCCGAATCCCAACGGCGCCTGGGAAGCCGCGAGCAAACTCGGTCACGCCGTATGAAATGCTCGGCGCCAGCAGCACGTCCAGCTTGGGACTAGCTAGGCGCGCTTGGGCCCGCAACATAGCGGCCTCGCTGATGATGGTGTCAGTCGCGAGTGGAAGGTGCGGACCGTGCGGCTCGACCGAGCCAACGGCCATTAGCACGACTAGCGTGCGCTCCTCCTCGAGCAGCGCGCCAAACTCTTTGGAGGTGAGCTCTCCCAGGTTCTTGTTGTCAGCTTCCATCTCAGTGTCCAAGCGCCGCAGTCGGGAGTTGGTCCTGCTCGCGAAGAGCGCGCCTGTCCACCTTGCCACGATCGTTCTTCGGCAGGTCGTCGGCGAACACGATCCACCGCGGATACTTGTGTTTACTGAGCCGCTCCTTGACGAAGTTACGAAGCTGGTCGGCTAGCGCCGCCTGCGCTTCAGCACCCGCGATGCGCTGCTCGTCCCGCAGCACGATGAACGCCTTCACTTTGACCAGACCCTCTTCCTCGCGACCAATCACGGCGGCCATCGCTACCGCTGGGTGTCGCAAGAGACAATCTTCGACCTCGAGCGGTGCGACCCAGACCCCGCTCACTTTGAGCAGATCATCCGAGCGTCCAACGAAGGTGAGATACCCCTCGTGATCGAGCCGGAACAGATCGCCCGTTCGACACCACGGGCCGAAGAAGGTCTTGAAGCTCTTCTCACGATCTTGAAAGTAGCCCATCGAGGCCGATGGTCCTTTGACCCACATCACGCCCACCTCGCCAGTGGGGACTGGGGTAGCGCCGGGGGCCGTGGCCTCTTCCGGTAGGATCGCAAGCTCGTAGCCCTCGACCACGCGGCCGAGGGTTCCGGGGCGCACGTCCCCAGGGCGGTTC
>CAITIQ010000395.1 GCA_903892415.1 uncultured delta proteobacterium
CGTTCTCGATAGCTGTCAATGAGGCCGTCGGCGCTTTGGTGGAATTCGCCGGTGCCCGTGCCTTGCCTGCAAATGTTAGAACCATTCCAGCTGGCGTAGTCATCACAGAGTGCTGGACTGAGGCAGAAAGCCACGGCGTCCTTGTCCTTGGGGTTCCCGTTCGCCATGGGCCAGGTGTAGGGCCCGACCGCCGCTCCGGACGCTCCGCTCGTCTCGCCGTTCAAGAACAGCGAACGGTTGATCTTCTGGTCGCGGTTCTGAACAGGGCGGCAGCCGTTGGAATCGTAGGACCCAGAGGAGCCATTGATGCCCAAGCCTTGGATGGAACCCGTCAACGTCTCCGTCAGGATGGTCCAGCGAGGCTTGTCCGACGTGCTCGGGGTGTATCCGTTGCCGGCCAGCGGCCAGTACATCGAACCGGACGTGTCGAGTAGAAGCAACACGTTCGGCTTCTTGAGCTTGACGTCGCTGGCTCCCGAGGGCTGCGCATCTGCGGCGTTGGCGACCCCGAGTGCGAGCAGCGTAGCTGCAGCGCGGCAGAATAGACGGCGGCGGTTCGTCTGGGTCGATGTGCCGATGCTCTTCATGGTCATGCTCCGTGCGCAGGTCGCGCGCGGGCCCCTGAGCACGTCCCGTGCCCCGCCCTCATAGGGCACAACTCGCCCGCAGGTTCTGCAGTGTTGCCCAGGCGTGGCCACCTTTTTGCGGCGAGGGAGCAACCTTTGCGATGTGTGCTGCTGTCGGACAGGGCTTATCATCTGCGCGTCGGGGCGGCCCCAGCTCGTCGGCGTCAGGCTCCCCAAACTCCATCCTCTTCCGGCTCACGTTCGCTCCTGCCGCCGTCGGCCCGCTCGAAGGCCAGCTGCCCGAGGTTGCGACATTACGGCGCTTGTCACGGTGAGACGACGCGATGTGTCGCACGTCGCGCTCCCGACCGCCCTACCCGCTTGGCCACGTTTGTAGATCTGCGCGGTATTTCTGCGAGGGCCGTCGCGCGAAGCTGGCCGCCCCAGCGTAGAGTGCGACATTGCGGCGGGTGTCACGGTGAGACGACGCGATGTGTCGCAGCGCGGCCGCGAGCGTGGGGCTGGCCTCGGTCGGTGCCCGAGGGCACACTCACGCGACCCGTCGATCGAAGAGCTCGAAAGGGCCCTCGCCGCGAACTTCGATGACGATGGGAACGAGCCTTGCGGATGACCTGGCTTCGATGCCCCCGGATGAGCGGCCCAGGCTCAACGGCACGACTTGGCTGCGGAGTCGAAGGCCGCCGAGGTGGTGCAGACCGACTTGAATTGCTCATCGCAAACGGAACCAATCTCGGCGCGGCCCTGATTCGCCCGGAAGCAGTCCGCGCCAGCCTCGAGCTTTCGTGCAAGACACTCAAAGTCCGCCTGTTGATCGCCGCCGGCTCGAGCGACGGCATCCCAAACGCAGTCGAGTTCGCTCTTCCTCTTCATCCGATCGTCTTCGGACCGAGGGATCCCCCAGGCTTGCACATGCCATGCGCTGTCGGCGGCCATGACACGCTCCTCGGCGCGCTCTCGCTTCGCGTTGCACGCGACCAACAGCAGCAGGACTGCGGCCAAGAGAGGGGTCAACCGCTCTTCACCCCTGCGCCAAGCTCGCGAACCCATCAAACAACGCCCCCGACATCGCATGTTCCAGCCTCCACGTGATGCCGATCGGCCTGTCCCCCGCCGCCGAGACGAAGCTCGC
>CAITIQ010000396.1 GCA_903892415.1 uncultured delta proteobacterium
ATCGAGGCGCTCGGCTTCGATCGACGCCTATTGCAGCAGATCTGGGGCTCCTTCTTCTACCGCTGGGATCTGCGTCCGTTCTTACCGCCGATGGTCTACCGCTTGAACCGCTGCAGCGAGGCCGACATTGCGGCATATGAGAACTTCGCGACGGCCATCAGCCAGCCAGCTCCAGCCACCGCCAGCCAGCGCTACTTCTCATTGATGCTGAGCGCCAACATCCAACTAAGTGAGCTGTGGAGCGACCCGGCTCCCACGGTGGCCGAGCTCAACGCCTTCCGCGATACCGCCAATGTCGTGCAAAGCCTGCCCGAGGTGTTTGCCTCGATGGCGCCAAACTGGCCCCGTTACCCGCATGACGAATACTTCGGTGTTTCGGCCGGGACCAGCACGCCGATCCTCTCGATGCACGGCGAGTTCGACTTCATCCCGCAAGAGGTCTCCGACGCTGCGATCGCGCCCTTCACCGGCCCCAATCAGACCCACGTCACCATCCCGAGAGCACCGCACGGCACCTTCCAAGCGCCCAGTGTGGGCGGCGGGCCAGGCTGCGCCAATCAGCTCTTCTCGCAGTTCATCGCCAACCCAACGGCTACGATTGATAGCTCCTGCACCGATCAGGTCGCGCCGCTCGAATTGGCTCCGCCGGCCGCACTTTCCAACGCTCTCTTCGGGACCAACGACCCGTGGGAGGGTGTGCCGTGATTGCGCGTTAGCAACGATCGTTAGGCCCGCCTCCGGCGGGTCACGGATTTTTCGCCCTTCTAGCAAGGCCTATTTCTTGGCTCAGTCGGCAGCGAACCATCCCCTGCAGCAGGAGGTCTCAACGAGGCAAGACTCTGACTTGTCGAAGCACTCGCCCACCAGCTCGCCGTCAAAGAAGCACTTGCAATCGAAGCGCTCCCCCTCCGCCGCGTCCCAATCAATTTCGCAGGCTATGGTCGCTGAGTGGCCGTCATCGCAGGGGCCGGAGCATTCACAGGCGTCAAGGTTGGTGCAACCGGTTTCGCCGCACGCCCTGCCGTAGGCGCTCTCGCACTGGTAGGTGTAGCCGCTGTCATCATAAGGGTCGTCGCATCCACCCCGACGAAGACATGTCCCCACCGCATCGTCTTGCGCCGTACAATCTTGCAGTCCTTCGCAATACTCCAGGCCGCACGCGTAGAGCTCTACCGACTCACGCTCACAGCCACCGTGCGCCGCCTCCAGGCAGAGTTCGTTGCAAAGGGTCGGTGAGCCGACACACGCCTGGCCGCAGACCTCGGCGCAGCCCACCTGCAGATCGTACTCAGCGGCTCCACCGCCCACCGAGCTTGCGCCACCAGCCGCCGAACCGGCGCCCGTGCCGTCCGAGGACGCACTCCCGTCGTCATCAACCAGCGCAACCTCGGCGCCGCAGCCGGCCACAAGGATGGCTACGAGCGTGCTCCAAGCTTGCCTCGTCCGCTTGTCCGAAGTCATGGGCCGATCTAGCCGTTGCGGCTTTGCCGCGAGAAGACCGAGCACCCGTCCGGACGGCGCCACGTCCAGTCTCCAGTCGCCGGTTTGCTCGTCCACGGCCAAGGTGGATAGATAATTAGCGACCTGTCGCTTGTCGACCTGTGCTAGATTGTGACTTAGAGCCGCTCGAAGGCCAAGACGGTGCAGCAGCTTGAACTCGCATCACAGTCAACCGGGACATCGTACGCGACGCGAACGGCAACACCTTCTGCGTCGAGTCGCATCCGTACCCCTCCGCCGCCCAAATTCTCAAGGTGGACTCGAAGCTCTACTTTGGCAGCAGCGTCGGTTTGGGCGGAGGCAGTTTAATGGCTTATGACCTTGTGACCGAGGAGGTCAGCGAGGTTCTCGCAGACGTGAGCCCAGGTTCCATCCACGCGGATGAGAGCCATCTCTATTTTAGCGAGTGGGGAAAACAGACTTTGTGGCGAGTCAGTTTGGACGGAAAGAGGACCTTAACGTGGGCTGTCGTCCCTCCCTCGCTGACGTGCTGGCTGGCAATGCGCAATTCCTCTTCTTTACTACCGACTTGGACGGGCGCCTTTACCGGTTGAGGAAGTAGCTAGCCCGTTGGCTTGCGCACTCAGCTGTTGGCTCGAGCCAACAGGCTGCGCTCCCGAAACGCTCTGGTTGCCCATCTAGCGCGGCGCTTTTGACCTTGCGAGAGCCCAACCTGGTCTTGGCAGGCAACGTGCATTGTCGCGCGCGATGACCGCTACCGAGCTTTGGCAAGGACTACGAGAGGACGCTCGAGAATGGGCGGAGGGCCGCTCGGCGCTGCTGCGGCTGCCACTACTTTTGTATCTACTCTACGCTGGGGTCGAGCACTTGCTCGCTGGCTTTACTGATAATTACCGTTCGTGGTTTGCCGGTATCACCCTGGCGTTTCACGAGCTGGGGCACCTGCTCCTTTCCGGACTGGGGCGCACCTGGATGTTGCTCGGCGGTAGCCTGCTGCAATTGGCCGTTCCGATTGTGGCTGGCGTTTACTTGTTAGTCCGTCAGCGCGATTGGTTTGGTCTCGCGGTCTGCATGGGCTGGCTTTCAACGAGCCTATTCGAGCTGGCCGTCTACATCGATGACGCGAATCGCTTGAACTTGCCGCTCGTTGGTTTGGGCGAGGAGGTGTTGCACGACTGGGAGACGTTGCTCACCGAGTCCCATCTGCTCAATCACGCGCAAACCTTCGCCAAAGTCACCCAGTTTTTAGCCGGCGTTTCCCTGGTTGGAGCGCTCGCGCTAGGTGGCTGGCTGCTGCTGGTGATGTGGCAGAGCCGCAGCAACAGGACGTACAACGCTAGCGGTAATCACGGCGGCGGCGGGACGATGGCCGGGCCGCACAGATAGCTCGCTACATTGTTGTAATACGAGACCCAGTCCGCACCCTCGCACTCGGGAACATCCTCGTATTGGGTCGCGATGAGCGAATAGCAATTCGCGGGAAAGGGGAAGATTCCTCGGCAGAATTTATCCTCAGCGAAAGCGAGGCATTCGCCCAAGTCATAGCTTCCGAACTCGCACGCCCCACAGGCGGTGAAGGTGCAGAACGTAAAGTCGGCCACTGGCTGAGCGCATCGCAGCTTGTCTTGGGCAGCCGCATGGCAAGCAGCGTCGTTGACCAACTTGAGCATGCCGGCTTGGAGTACCACAGGGTGAATCCCTGTTGGTTCCCCGACGCCGAGGCCGAGGCAGGCTGCGCAGCCTGGGTTTGCATCGGTGAAGGCGGTGCAGATGGCCTCGTCAGCTGCGCTGTCGACACAAGCGGTGAAGGACTCCGCGATGAGCTCCGGGGTGCACAGATCCTGGCCGGTCTTCACGATCAGCGGACCAAGGCCAACGGCCTTGCTTTCATCGAAGCAGCTGGGCTCATAGAATCCGCCCGTTCCAACGCTGTTGAGAGGCTGCGTCGGGCTCCATTCACCTCCCTCCCCGCCGTTCCCACCATAGCCGCCGGAGCTCGTGTTGGAAGCACCGCCGTTGCCGCCCGGCGCAGCGGGCACGCTTTCACCGCAAGCGAACAGCAGCCCAGCGACGGTGAAAGCACTGCCAAGCCTGAGATCCATAAAGCTCCGTTCGACTTCCACCGTAGCGCAAAGATCCCGGTCAACCAGGTCGAAGGTCCAGGTCGGATCCTCGCAGCGCAGGCGCCGAGTTCGCTATCTTGCCGCCATGAGCTGGATCCGCGCCGCTGCAACCCGAGCCGTCCTTGCGGCTGCGCGCTCGCGTGGGCTCGACCCGGAGGAGGTGCTTCGTCGTGCTGGCGCAAGCTCACTGCCCGAGGACGCCTGGGCCATCATCCCGCTGCCCGTTCACTTCGGTGCGATCGAGCACAGCGTCCGGCTCACCAATGATCCGGGCTTCGTCGTGGATATCGCGCGGCACGTGCCCGTCGAGACCTACGACGTCATGGGCTTTGCCATGCGATCGGCGCCAACGCTTGGCGCTGCAGTGGACGCCGCTCGCCGTTATCAGCGGCTCTACACCACCTCGAGCGTGTTCGAGGTGGAGCGTAGCAAGCAGGGCCTTTCGATCTGGGCGCGCCCCAGTGGTCCACTTCCGCTCGCTGCGCGCTGTGCAACCGAGAGCATGTTGGCGCAAATGCTCGAGGTGTCGCGGCAACTCTCTGGCCATCCGATCGTGCCGTTGCAGGTCAGCTTCCGGCACCCTGCACCGCGCAGCCTCGCAGCGCACCAAGCCTTCTTTGCCACCGAGATCCACTGGGAAGCGCCGCTCGCGCGCATCAGCTTTTCTTCGCAGGACGCACAACGGCCGGTTCAACACGCCGACGCGCGACTGCACGACTTCCTGCTGCGCACAGCCGAGGCTGCGCTGGCCGAGCACCGACCGCCGGATACGTTTCTCGATCAGGTGCAGCGGACGCTGTCCGAGCTCTTACCGTCCGGCTCCCTGTCGCTCGAGTCGGCGGGGGCGCGGCTCGGGCTCTCCGAACGCACCTTGCGGCGCCGCCTGAACGAGCACGGTACGAGCTTCCTCGAGCTTCGCGACCGCGTGCGACTGGATCTGGCCAAGCGTTACCTCGGTGAGCGCACGCTGCCGTTGGGCGAGATCGCGTTCTTGCTCGATTTTGCCGACGAACGCGCATTTCGGCGCTCATTTCAGCGCTGGACCGGCGCTTCGCCGGCGAAGTTCCGCGCGTCGCTCTGAGCCGAGGGTGGTCGTCACAGGCCAATCGTTTGGCCGCTGCTGTCCAGATTTTGTCCGGCCAGGACCGCGCGGGTATCCAAGCTGCGGCCTAGCTTGGGGACATGAAGAACTACAAAGCCTTGAGCGGGATGGCGCTAATGTTTCTCGGCGCCATGAGTGGATGTCGCGCCATTGAAGCGATTGAGCCGATCGATCTGAGCGCCCTCGCCGAAGCTGAGCAGGCCAAAGTGGACCTCGGCCAGGCGCTCTTCTTCGATCCGCAACTTTCTTCGGACGGGCTCGTCTCGTGCGCCTCCTGTCACGTCCCCACGCAAGGCGGAGACGACGATAAGCCGGTGGCGGTTGGGGTGCTTGGTCAGATGGGGCCACGCAATTCGCCTACGGTGATCAACGTTGGCTTCAAGGAGCTATTGTTTTGGGATGGTCGCGCGAGCACGCTGGAAGAGCAGGCGCTGATGCCGCTCTTTGCCGATAACGAGATGGCCGCCGACGAGCAGACCGTGCTCGCGTACTTGGGCGCAGACGAGCGCTATCAGGCGCTCTTTGCGGCAGCCTTCAAGGATGATGCGGTCAGCCTGGAGCGTGTCGCCCAGGCCATCGCTAGCTATGAGCGCGCGCTCGTTGCTCCCAGCCGCGTCGATAGCTTTCTACTCGGCGATGAAGGTGCGCTCAACGCCAGCGAGCAACGTGGGCTCGACTTCTTTCAAGGGAACTGCGCCTTCTGTCACGACGGTCAAGGGGTTGGCGGACGGCGCTTCGAGGTTCTCGGGGATCAAGAGCCGTGGCCGCAGGACAAGCGCCACGATCGCGGCCTATTCGAACTCACCGGCGATCCCGATGACGAGATGGTCTTCGTCGTTCCGCAGCTGCGCAACGTGAGCCGCACTGCGCCGTACTTTCACGATGGCAGCGTGGAGACGCTCGCCGAGGCGGTGGAACTGATGGGCCGTCATCAGCTCGGTGAGGAGCTGACCAAGAGCGAGATTGACGACCTCGTCGCCTTCCTCGAGGCCTTGGCGGGGGAGGTGGAGCCGGCTTTGTTGCAGGCACCGATGCAGGCCGCGAAGTAGCGCGCGGGCGCGCAAGCCGAGTAGCCTGCGTCGCGATGTCGAACCATGGCGCTCATCTATTCGCTTCTCTCGCGATCCTCGCTGCGTGCGGCGACGACAGCTCCAGCGGCGGTAGCGGAGTCGGCGGCGCTGCGGCGGGCGGACAGGGTGGGGGCGCTACTTCTGCGGTCGGGGGCAGTAGCAACGGCGGAGGCGGCGCTGGC
>CAITIQ010000397.1 GCA_903892415.1 uncultured delta proteobacterium
CGGCGATAGGCACTACAAGATCGCACGTGCGGTTCAGCAGACGCTGCAACGCTACAAGGATCTGCAAGACATCATCGCCATCCTCGGTATGGACGAGCTCTCGGAAGAGGACCGCCAGGTCGTCTCTCGCGCTCGTAAGGTACAGCGCTTCTTGTCGCAGCCCTTCTTCGTGGCCGCGCAGTTCACCGGCCGTGAAGGCAAGTTCGTCGCCCTCGAGGAGACCATTGCAGGTTTCGCCGAGATCATCGACGGCAAGCTGGACCACATCTCCGAGCAAGACTTCTACATGGCGGGCGACATCAACGAGGTGAAGGCCCGGCACGCTGAAGGCGAGAAGAAGAGCAAGAAGTCCTGATCATGGCCGACGCGATCAAACTCGAAATCGTCACTCCCACCGGCGTGGAGTTCTCTCGGGACGTGCTGGATGTGAGCGCGCCCACGGTCGACGGGGAGATCGGCATTCTACCGGGCCACTTGCCGCTTCTGGCAGCCGTCAGAACGGGAGTGGCTACGGTCAAGCCGGCTGGTGGCGAGAAGGAGGCGCTTCGTTTCGCCGTGTTCCACGGTGTTTTCGAGGTCGCCAATGACAAGGCTCTGCTGCTCACCGAGCGGTTCCTCCGCAAGGAAGACGTTGAGGTGGTCACCGTTCGCGCCCGCTTCAAAGAGGTGGACGAGGAGCTGCTCGCTTGGTCGGGGGAGCTAGACAGCCCCGAGCGTTTCGCGCTGATCGAGGAAGAGCAATGGCTCGCGGCTCAGCTCGAGCTGATCGGGGATCCGCCGGCTCCGGCCACTCGCGAGGTCACTCGCTTCCAGGCCAAAGAGGTCGAGTGGACTCCCTCGCAAGAGGCTGAGTCCGAAGAGTCAGAGCCTTCGTGACGTCGCGGCGCTAAGCTCCAGCGCGCGTGATACCTCCCGAAACCCTCGCCCGCCTCAAGGAGAGAACCGACATCGTCTCGCTGATTGGCGAGACGGTGCGTCTCACTCGACGCGGGCGAAGCTTTACGGGCTTGTGTCCCTTCCACAAGGAAAAGAGCCCGAGCTTCCACGTTCACCCTGAACGTGGTTTTTTCCATTGTTTCGGCTGCCAGGAGAGCGGCAGCGCGATCGACTTCGTGATGAAGACCAGCGGTCTCGAGTTCATCGAGGCCGTGCGTTATTTGGCGGCAAAGGTCGGCGTCGAGATCGAGGAGGTCGACAGTCGCGAGCGGCAGAAATCTCGCTCAGAGCGGGATGAGGTGTTTGCCGCGTTGCAGCTCGCAGCAACCTTCTTCGAGGGCTGCTTGGGTCGCGGGGAGCTGAGTGGTCAGCGTCACGCGCTTGCTCCCTTGGCGGTGGAAGAACTCCGCAAGCGCGGTATGCCGACTGAGGCGTTGGCAGCGGACCCACCCGAGGAAGCTCGCGCGTGGTCCGTCGCGCTGGCCGAGTTTCGGCTTGGTTACGCGCCGGCCAACTGGGATGCATTGGCGAAGCACCTCGCGCAACAAGGCATTCGGCCTGCAATCGGCGAACGGGCTGGCCTGCTGGTGACTGGCCAGCGCGGTCACTACGACCGCTTCAGACACCGGCTTATGTTCGCCGTCGTCGACACGATGGGGCGCGTGATTGCCTTCTCCGGAAGGGCACTGCGAGCCCCTACGCGCGAGGAAGCCAGCGCAGCAGGAGGGTCGCTTCCGAGCTACGACGGGGAGGCTCCGGCGAAGTACATCAACAGCCCGGAGAGCATCGTCTACAAGAAGGGCGAACAACTATTCGGCCTGTTTCAGGCGAAACAAGGCATCCGCGCGCGTGGCGAGGCCCTGCTGGTGGAAGGCAACTTCGACGTGGTCACGCTGCATGCAGCGGGCTTCACCCACGCTGCAGCGCCGCTCGGTACGGCCTTCACCAGCGAGCAAGCCAAGTTGCTCAAACGCTTTGGGCCCAAGGTCGTGGTTGCCTTCGACGGTGACGCTGCAGGTAAGAAGGCCACCCGAAGTTCGCGAGTGCCGCTGCGTGAGGGCGCGCTCGACGCACGCGTTGCGACCATGCCGCCGGGAATGGATCCCGACGCCTTCCTGCGCAGCGAAGGGCCCGCAAAGTTCGAGGCCCTGCTCACCCGTGCGCTGCCTCTCCTCGAGTACCTGATCAACGACGCGCTCGACGGAGACAACTTCGGTGGGGCTTCGATGACCGAGCGGGTGGCCCGCGTTCGTGCGGTGACCGAGATCCTGCGAGAGGAACCGGATCCGAACCTGCGCCTGATGGCCAAGCGCTTCGCCGATCAACTCTCGAGCAAGCTCGTGGTTGGCAACGCGCCCGCCGAGGATCTGCTCGAGCTCGAGCGCTTGGTGGACAGCGCGTTCCGTGCGCCCGAGCGGCCAATCCAAGCCAAGCCGGTCAGCAAAGGGCCGCCGCTGGATCGGGTCTCTGTGGCCATCGTCGGAGCGCTGCTAGACTTTCCGGAGCTGCTGCTCGATGAGGAGCTCGAGGGCGAACTCGCAGCCCTCCAGGGAGACGCCGCCATGGCCATTGTTGCCATTAGGCAACAGTTAGTTGTCTCCGGAGCAACCCGTCAAGCCAACAGCGATTTTCTTGCGACTCTGCCACTTTCGATCCAAACCTTCGCAACGGGACGCTTCGCTTCACCGCTTTTCAACGATGCCCCGTCGGCGCGTGCCGAACTCATGGAAAACATTAAGAAACTTAAAGATTTAGCTTATCGCCAGCAGAATGATATCGCGAGAGAGGCTCTGGAAAAGTCGTCATCGGCCGACGATGAGTTTGCGCTCCTCCGGGAGATTCAGCATCGGGCCAGAAGGAAACACGGACTTTCCGGGAGCTAGCCCTCTTTGCAGGCCTTTGCGCTTCTTTCAGGAATCTCCCGGAACGGAGTGGGCCTTTGACGGAAGTTCTGCTAGAGCGGCTGATTCTCAAACCGTGCGGTGTTTGGCCTGATTCAGCCCAAAACAACCCACACCTCGCAAAATCGCTTATTGACACGGGTCAGCGCCGCTAGGCGCTGACGAAACCAACAACCGGAATGACTGAGTGAGACATCACCCAGGCCTGCCGGATGAACCAGTCGATGGTCTGCGTGCCTTCTGGCACTCCGGTCATCGGCCCCAGATACGACGGTGCCCAGGCGGCACTTCTTGGAGTGAGACGGATGGCGACGAAGGCCAAGCAGGCTTCCAGCGGTCGAGCAGCTTCCAGTCGGGCTGCTTCCAGCGGTCGGGCGGTTCCGCCGGCTCGTGCAGGTGCAGCAAAGAAGCCCCAGCCTGCCGGCAAGCCGGCTGCCGCTAAGCGAGCGGCGGCGCGCCCGGAGGAGGACGAGGACGAGGACGCCGTCGTCGCAAAACCGAAGAAGGGCGCCAAGGCGGACGCCAAAGGGGCGAACGGCAAGCCGTTGCGCAAAGAGCGGCCCATCGCGGCGGATGACGGGGAAGACGGCGGGAGCGAGCCGCCCCCGGACGGAGACTTCGACGAGTTCGACGAGGCCCCTCAGGCTCGCGGTAGCGGCAAGGGTCTCGACAAGGGGTCCGACGGAGCCAAGAGCAAGGGCTTCATGTCGTACGACGAGGTCAGTGAGTCCCTACCGGGGGATGCGCCCGACCAAATCGACGACGTTGTCGGAGCGCTAGGCGACGAGGACATCGAGATCGTCGACGGTGCTACGCAGGTCAAGATCGCGCCCAAGCGCATCGCTGACGAAGAAGCTGGCGACAAGAAGCTCGCCATCGCCAACGAGCGTGAGGAGGAGGACTACGACCAGTATTCGAAGTCCAACGACCCCGTTCGAATGTACCTGCGCAAGATGGGTAGCGTTTCGCTGCTCACGCGCGAGGGCGAGGTCGAGATCGCCAAGCGCATCGAGTCCGGAGAGATGCGGGTCAACGCCGCCATCCTCGACTCGCCGATCGCCGTCCGCGAAATCATCGATCTTGGCGAGAAGCTCCGCAAACACAAGATCCGCGTCAAGGACCTGATCAAGGACGCCGAGGCGGATGACCAAGAGTTCGACGAGGAAGAGGCGGACCGCCGCATCATCCGCCTGATCGACAAGGTCAAGCGGCTGGACAAGCGCAAGCAGGACCTGTTCGAGGAGCGCAAGACCGAGAAGGACAGCCGCAAGAAGGCGATCGACGCGGAGCTGCAAGAAGCCACCGCTGACATGGTCACCACGCTCGAGGAGATGCGGCTCAACAAGAAGACGATCGACAAGATCGTCCAAAAGCTGAAGTCGATCATCCTCAAGGTCGAGCGCGCCGAGGCCGGCGCCAGCGACATCGAGCGCAAGACGGGTCTCACCAAAGAGGAGATCAAGCGTGAGCTCGGCAAGGTCCGCGGCAACCGTCCGCTGGAGCTTCGGCTCGCCAAGAAGCTAGGCGTCACGCGCGAGGACTTGGACGCGCTCGAGGCCACGCTCAAGCAAGCGCAAAAAGGCGTCAAACGCGTTGAAGAAGAACTCAACATCGACGTTGAAGCCATCCGCGCAACCTACGAGGCGATTCGTTCTGGCGAGCGCACCGCGGAGCGGGCCAAGGCCGAACTGGTCGAGGCCAACCTTCGACTCGTCGTCTCGATCGCCAAGAAGTACACGAACCGCGGCCTGCAGTTCCTCGACCTAATCCAGGAAGGCAACATCGGCCTGATGAAGGCCGTGGACAAGTTCGAGTACAAGCGCGGCTACAAGTTCTCGACCTACGCCACCTGGTGGATTCGGCAGGCGATCACGCGAGCAATCGCCGATCAAGCCCGCACTATCCGCATCCCGGTGCACATGATCGAGACCATCAACAAGCTGATCCGAACCTCTCGCTATCTGGTTCAGGAGTACGGCCGTGAGCCCACTCCCGAAGAGATCGCAGAGAAGATGGAGCTGCCGCTCGACAAGGTGCGCAAGGTCCTCAAGATCGCAAAGGAGCCCATCAGCCTCGAGACACCGATTGGTGAAGAGGAAGATTCGCATCTTGGCGACTTCATCGAGGACAAGAGCGTGGTGTCGCCGCAAGAGGCGGTGATCAACATGAACTTGGCCGAGCAGACTCGCAAGGTGCTCAAGACCCTGACTCCTCGCGAGGAGAAGGTGCTGCGCATGCGCTTCGGCATCGGCGAAAAGAGCGATCACACGCTCGAAGAGGTTGGCCAAGACTTCGAGGTTACCCGCGAGCGTATCCGGCAGATCGAGGCGAAGGCGTTGCGCAAGCTGCGTCACCCGAGCCGTTCCAAGCAGCTCAAATCCTTCATCGACAACTGAGCATGCCGAGGCCTCGCGCGGTCGCCTTCTCCTTCTTGCTGTGCGCCATCGCTATCAGCGGTGGCGCCTGCGGGAAGACGATGACAAGCGCCGATTGCGAGCGCGTGGGCGGGCATTTGCGCGCCGTTTGGGACAGCGAGGCGGGTCTGGCGTTACCCGCTGACGTTCCGAAGAGCGAGCGCGCCCAAAACGCGATTCGCTCCGAGGGCGAGAAGATGCAAGGCGAGTGGCTCACGCAATGCCGGCGTGAGCTCGAGGGCCGCAAGGTTGACCAGAAGGAAGTGGACTGCCTGATGGCCGCCAAGACCGTCGCCGCGATTCAGAGCTGCGCTTCGGCCAAGTGACGAGTGGCTGGCGTTGGCTCTGACCCGTCAGAGCCTGACCGTCAGAGCCTGCGGACGTGCAGCAACACGGACTTCAGTTAAGCAGGTCCTTGTCGGACTTTCCGCCCTTGATCACGCGCAGCCCTGCTGGGTTCGGCTTCTTCTCCCGGACAATCGCCGCGCGAACCCCGCGCAAGGACTCCGACTGGCTTTGCAGGCGCCGGAACTTCCATTGCAGATAGAAGCGGCGCAACGGTGAGCCATCGGCGAGCAGATAGCCGGCGAGCATGCCGCCAAACGGCGAAACAAGCCCTTCACGTCGCACTTCGTTGGCGAGGATGTAGAGCACGTTCATCACCAGTACGAACGCGATGAAGCCCTTGCCCGAGACGGGGAGGACGAAAAACAGCCGCAGCTGCCGGTCCTTGAAGGAAAGGCCCCACGCGATAGCGATCGCGTCGATCACGCCCAGCCCGCCGTAGAAGACGGCTTGATGAAGATTGGAAATCAGCAGGCCAACGACGACCTGAAGCAAACTGGCGAATACGCCGCTGATCAGCAGAAACGCCCCAAATCGACGGGGGCCCCAAGACTCCTCGAGGCTGCTGCCCAAGAAGTAGAGGCCCATCAAGGTGGTTAGCAGGTGACCAACCGAGCCAGGCCCAGACGGCTGGTGCACCATGAAGCTCGTGAGCAAGCGCCAGAGTTGGCCGCTCTTGAGGATCTCGTCACTTCCAGTGAGCAGCGAGAACACGTCGACGCCACCACCAGCCCAGTTGATCCCCGTCGCGAAGAAGATCCACAGCGCCGAGACCACGACCATCGCCGTGATCAAAACCTTCTTGGGCTTGGGTAAGCCGAACGTGAGCTGTTCCGACATGTTGGATCTTTCGGCACGATCAGCCTGTGCGCGAAAGGGCATTGTGGCACGGACACCTCGCACCGCGAGTCATTTCCACCCGCAGTGGCTCAGCCCTCGGTAGGCGCCAAGACCGCTGCGAGCACTGAATCGAGGGTAAGCCGACCGCCGTGATCGGCCTCGAGCCAGGTTACCCCGCTGCTACGCAGCCTCGCGCGTGCTCCTTCGGCGCCGTTGGCTGGCACCACGGCGATCGCGACAAGACCGCCCTCGCTGACGACCAGCGCGCTCTCGACATCGGGGCCGACCTGGACTGAAAGCACGCCGCGTTCGAATAGCGCCCGTTCCAAGGCCGCCGGATCTTCGCCCACTGCATCAAGCAGGACCACCAGCGCCTTGTGACCGAGCCGCTCGGCCCGCGCCTGGGCGGAGATCGCCGAACGGCTGCGACTCCCCTCGCCCGCCTGCCGAGCTTGCTTAATCATACCGGCGGCAAGCGTCGCGTTGGACTCTGGATCGATCAGGATGAAGGCGCCAGTGCTGCGATTGTCCTCGTAGCGGTCGAACGCCAAGGGTTGCACGGTGCGAAGCTGCACGCTGCCGATGTCGTTGGCCGCAAGCTCTTGTGCAGGCCGTTCGGCGAGCGTCTCGAGGTCCACCCTGCCGAGCACCGCCTCGACGTGGGCAGCCACTGACCGGGCGCCGCATTTGAGCCAGTAGCGCCTTCCCACCAAAAGCGGAGCATCGTCGAGCCAGACCAGCGATGCTTCGAAGCTCGAGGCCACCTCGGGCGCGTGCGACGGAAGCGCCAACAGGTCCCCTCGCCCAACGTCCACGTCTTCCGTGAGAGCCACGGCTACCGAAAGCGGCGCGCGTGCTGAGTTCAGCTCACCGGTCATCGTCGTGATGCTGGCTACCACCGAGGAACGACGCGACGGGAAGATGGTAACCGCGTCTCCAACCCGCAGCGTCCCGGAGAGCACTCGACCAGCGAGCAAACGTTGATCGATCGAGGGGCGCAGCACCTGCTGAACCACGTAACGAAGCGGAGCCTTTTGCGCGCGATGGCGATGGGGGAGCGCCTCGAGCCAGGACAAGAGTGACGTCTGCTGCCAGGGCAGGTTGTCGCTCGGCCCAGTCACGCAGTCGCCTTTGGTCGCCGAGATCGGGAAACACTGAAGCTGCTCGAAGCCAAGCCCAGCGGTCAACAGCGACAGTTCATTCGCGAGTTCCTCGAAGCGTTCGCGGCTGTAGCTGACGAGGTCCATCTTGTTGATGGCGACGGCGAGATACGGGATGCCGAAGAGCCCAGCGATCATCGCGTGGCGTCGCGTCTGGGGCTGCACTCCGAGGCGCGCATCGACAAGAATGACCGCGGCATCGGCGGTCGACGCGCCGGTGGCCATGTTGCGCGTGTACTGCACGTGTCCCGGCGTATCGGCGACGATCACCTTGCGTTTCGCGGTACTGAAATAGCGGTAGGCGACGTCGATGGTGATGCCCTGTTCGCGCTCGGCGAGCAGACCGTCGGTGAAGAGCGAGAAGTCGATCTCTTGGTCTTTCCCGACGCGCTTGACCGCAGCGACTTGGTCCTCCGGAAGGCAGTCACAGTCGTAGAGAAGCCGACCAATGAGCGTCGACTTCCCATCGTCTACCGACCCCACGACGGCAAGCCGCAAGAGCTCACGTTCACTCTGGTCGAACGAAGTGCGCGCTGTCTCGAGCATGGCTGGCTGCATCAGAAATACCCTTCCCGCTTCTTCGATTCCATCGAACCATCTTCATCGAAATCGATCAGGCGCCCGGCGCGCTCGGACTTCTTGCTGGCCAACATCTCTCGGATGATGCCCGCGACGTCGGTGGCCTCCGACTCCACTGCACCGGAGAGCGGATAACAGCCGAGCGTACGGAAGCGAACGACCCGTCGAGACGGCTCCTCTCCGCTACGCAAACGCATGCGCTCGTCGTCCACCATGATCCAGGTTCCTGAGCGGCTGACGACAGACCTTTCGGCGGCGAAGTAGAGCGGCACCACCGGAATTTGTTCGCGCAGGATGTAGAGCCAAACATCGAGTTCGGTCCAGTTCGACATTGGGAAGACGCGCATGCTCTGACCGGGAGCCACACGACCGTTGTAAAGCTCCCAAAGCTCCGGCCGCTGTCTGCGCGGGTCCCAAGCGCCCTGCGCGTCGCGAAAGGAGAAGACGCGCTCCTTGGCTCGCGAACGTTCTTCGTCACGGCGCGCGCCACCAATCGCAGCGTCGAAGGCGTTGAGCTTCAGCGCCTCGAGCAGTGCTTGGGTCTTGGTCGCGTGCGTGTACGCCTGACTCGAATGATCGAAGGGGTTGATGCCCTGCTCGAGCGCGCGCGTGTTGCGGTGAACCAGGAGCGAGAGGCCATGGTCGCGAACGACAGCGTCGCGGAAGGCGTACATCTCGCGAAACTTCCAGGTGGTATCGATGTGCAGCAGCGGAAACGGAAGCTTGAGGGGGAAGAAGGCCTTGCGCGCGAGATGCAGCAAGACCTGCGAGTCTTTGCCGATGCTGTACATGAGCACGGGCTTCTGAAATTCGCTGGCCGTCTCTCGCAAGATGGCGATGGCCTCGGCCTCGAGCAGATCCAAGTGGGTGTGACGGTCGACGTTCATGGCGGTACTCAGGCTGAAATCAAGTTGCTGCGACGGGCGCGCAGACGGGCCCAAACGTGAAGACCAAGGGCAAACAGAAGAGCGCTCGACCAGGCGACGCTACGCGGGACCCAGCCGCTCGAGGTCACCGTGACCGCGAGCCCGATGGTCACGAGCACCATGTCGACGCGCATGCAGACCGCGCTGAAGAGCGCGCGGTTGACGCGCTTCATCAACCAACGTCCTGCCGCCAAACCGAGCAACACGAGCGGCAAGAAGGAAAGCGAGATGCCCGCGCTCTGCCAAGTGAGGGCACCGATCACCGCGTACACCACCAGCGTAAGCAACGACTCGAACACCCGAACGATCGCCAGGGCCGCGCGGAACTCGTCTTGCGCTAGCCCCAGGTTGTTGAAGTAGAGGGCGAGCGGCGGTCCAGAGACAGTGGTGGTCGCGTACAGCAGGCCAAGGCCAAACCCAAACGGCGGACCCGAGCGGGCAGCCGAACGAACCGGCCAACGCCAAGCGAAGGACTGCAAGGCGATCACCGGCAACAGCACCACGTACGTCCCGGCTTTGAGCAGCTGCGCGGAGATCACGCCAAACAGGAAGCCACCAACGATCACCCCAGGAACGAGCCCGAACAGCATCGGCCTCACGTGTGGCCACACAGCTCTGACCTGACGGCGGTTCAACCACAAAGATACGCTGTTGAGCACGACCTCGAGCAGCACCAACGCTGGGTTGAGCACGCGGCTCGCCACCATGGTCAGGCTGATCGGCACGACCACCGAGGAGAAGCCGTATCCGAGGGCACCGTTGACGCCGGCGGCCAGGGTCGCGGCCGCCAAGAGCACCAGAAAAACCTGCAGCGAGAGGTCGAGTATCTCCACCGTCATCTCCTGTGCAGACCGCACTCGCGATGGGCTGCCGACTCCCACCACCAGCGTCCGGCGCGCTCGTCTTCGTGCGGTCGAACGGCCCTAGTGCAGGGCGAGCAGCCGATTGATGGGTAACCGACGTCGTGCAGGCGGTTGTATGGCAGACGCTCCTCTTCGATAACGGCCCAGACCTCGGCGCGCGTCCAGGTTGCCAGCGGGCTAAACTTGGCCAGGCCGTTTTGTGCATCCCACTGCAAGGTGGGCAGCTCATCGCGGGTCACGCTCTGCTCGCGACGCATACCGGTGATCCAGGCTCGCCGGCCTGCAAGCGCTCGCGACAGCGGCTCGACCTTGCGCAAGGCGCAGCACTCTTTGCGCGCCTCCAAACTATCGCGGAAGGAGAAGAACCCCTTGCGGCGAACCAAGTCTTCAACCGCTAGATGGTTGGGAACTAGCGTTTGGAGCGCCAGTCCGAAGCGCTCGACAACGGCCTGCATCACCTCGAAGGTCTCAGCTGGTAGTCGCCCCGTATCGATGGTGAAGACCTGCAGGGAGCTCCCGCCCAGCTGCTGTGCCGCGAGGTGAAGCAGCACGACGTCTTCAGGCCCGAAGCTGGTGGCGATTGCGGCCTGGGAACCGAAGCGCTCGAAGGCTAGCGACAACACCTCGCCTGCCGTCAGCGGCGCAACTTGCGAGGCGACCCAATCGCGGTCAGCGGCAGAAGTCGGATGGTCGGGCTGCAGAGCCATAGCGGATCTGCATCTATTATCACAGAATCAGAAGAACACTAGAACAATGTCCAAGATAACAGATAGCCCTGTCGCGCGCCGCAGATAGCTTGCCTGTTTGCCCAGCCTCACAGGGCGAAGCAGTAGATACGCGCCGTCCCCCCCGTCGATGAAAGCCCGACCGAATCACAACCGCTCGACTGATGGGTAGAGTTCCAGTTGTCGAACATGTTGACCGGGTTGGGAGCGTCGTAGTGCCCAACCATGCCGTTGGGGGTGAACTGCGCGGAGCTCGTCCAGTTGTTGCAGGTGTCGACCGTGGATGTCCCGTTTTGCGTTGAGCCCGTGAGGATGTCGTGTTCGCCCGCGGGTGGCACTTGCATGTACTCGTCTCGCATCAGATTCATCGCGATGCCGCTCGTGTGAAGTGCGTTGACGCTGCTTGCCACCTGCTCGCCGAGGCTGTTGAACCATGGGCCTGTGCCAATGCGGTCACGGGCGTTGACGTTCGAGGTGCTCAGGTAGGCGCGCCACGTTTTGTTGCCCAGTGAAACGGCTTGCGCCAATTGTTGGCAGAACATATCCGCGCCGGCGAGTCCGCCGAAATCTCCGCTCATGTTGCCGACGCTGCTGACGAAGAAGGAGGTGAGATCGGAGGGCTCGGCAATACACTGGCCAGCGCCGCAAACCTCGTCGGGCGCACAATCCCCGCAACTGCCGTTGCAACCGTCGTCGCCACAGACGCTACCTCCGCAGTCGGGAGCACAGCCACCCGCGCCGCCGTTTGCAGCCCCACCGTTGCCGCCGTTTGCCGCGCCACCGTTGCCGCCGTTTGC
>CAITIQ010000398.1 GCA_903892415.1 uncultured delta proteobacterium
GAGCAGCATCCGCATGTCCGTGTTCAGCGACTCATTGAGCACGGGTAACGCCAGGCCGCTCTCGATGCTGGCTGCAGCCTCTTCCAGGCGGTCGCGAAGCAGGTGATTGAGACCCTCGCCAAAGCGTTGCATGGGATCGGCGGGAGCGACAACAGCGGGGCGAGCGTCTGCAGCGCGGTCGGAACATCGGCCCGCATCATCTGCACCAGCGCGAACTGAAAGCGGGCGCTGTGGCGATCCGGTTCCAGCCGCAGCGCCTCGGCGAACTCGGGTTCGGCACGCTCGTGCATGCCGATCTGTGCGTACTCGGCGCCGAGCGGGTGGCGGATGTCGGCGCGCTCGGGCACCTGCTCCCGAGCCCGCTTCAGGCAGTCGAGCGCGACATCGTGGCGGCCAGTACGGGTCGCTTCGAGGGAGAGGCGGAGGAGTTCTTCGGCGTCGATCATGCGGGCGGGGACGGGTGGGGCGGAGAGAAGGGGAGCGCGGGGCAGGTTCGGCGGCGCGGAGAGCACACAGAACCGGACTTCCAGTGACGAGTGACGATAGCGCGAACTACAGTCGGTGTCACTGGCGAGGCGGGGAAAGTTGCTCCCTGCGCGTCGATGCTGCTTCGATGCCGCAACTCCGCTCAGGCCCGACAGTCGCAATCCGAGTCGCTGGGACTACCTTTCGTCAAGACCCCGAGCATTGCTGTTCGTCGTCCAACAGCGTGCGCCACTGTGACTTGAAGTCATCGACGGTGCTGTCTCCATAACGGCGTGAATACTCGGCTTTTGCCTCGGAAACGAGCGGATGCTCGGGTCCAGTGTAGTCGGCTGCAAGGAGGCGCTTGCCGTAGGCAATGAGGGGATGGTCGGGCAAGCAGCTTTTCCCGAGATGCTCAGTGCGGTAGCGGTCGAGTGCGAAGATCCAGGGGGGGAACAGAGACAGTCCGGAGATGTACTCTAGTCCAGGATAGGTTTTGCGCAGGTGCCAGTCGCAGGCCTCGAATAGCAGCGCTTCAAACGCGTCGTCAGAGTGCCAGACTGCAGGTAGCCTTTCCAACGGGGCGGCATTCTCGAATGCCCTAAGGATATCAGCGCTCGGTTCGGCAACTCGCAGCAAGCTATTCAGCGCGACTACCATTCGCGCATGATCGACCGACAGGCCCTCCATGCCACTTTCGTCGCGTAGCTCGCAGAGGCGGAGCAACCCTAGACCCTCTATGCCTTGAACCTGCAAACCGGTCGACAGCTGCCCCCAAACAACGTGCGCGGTCTGCCAGTAGTGGCCCGAGTAAATCGGCACGCTTCTCCAGTCTTCGCCGCCAGCTTTACGGCGGCCTACCTTAGCCAAGATCCCCTGCTCGAAAAGCTTACCAGCGAGTAACAAAAGCGCCCACCCATCGCGGAGTCCGCTTGCATCCGTCGACGCTTCCGTGAAGACCAAATAGCCGCTTCGAGAAACCACTGACACACCAAGTTGTTCTAGACCCATCCGAAACTCGAGGTCTGTAGATGTGCCACCGATATCCTGACGCACCAAGTCCACGAGTCTTGGGAGCCATACCGGCCCATCACTAGCCTCAGCGCGGTTATCGTACTCAAGCGCTCGTGCAAGAAGCTTGTCACGTGAAACGGTCCGCACACCTACAGCCATTTTCATGGCCTCCGGTTCAGGGATGTGTTGGCTACCCACGGGTTCATCATGTTGACCTCTAAGGTAGGCTTGCCGTAGTTCGTAACTTGGACAATGTATCCTGTGAATTCGTCTTGCACGCGTAGGATACGTTCAGCATAGTCGCGCGCTCCCTGTGTAACGCGATCACCCCCGAAAACGCCGCCCCTGTCCCGAATCTCACGCAGTCTTGTGGCGATAAACGCGTCAGCACCCTTCTTCTGCAGACCTTCCAGTCTCGGCGGTCTGCTCGTCTCGGACGCCTTGACCTCAAAGCCAACGTATTTTCCACTATCCTTTTCGCGCACGAGGATGTCAATTCCGTTGTCGCTGGAATTCTTCAGGTCAAAGATCTTCTCGCCCGCCGGACTGAAGTCGCCGAGCGTCACCTCGCTGAACAAGCGTGAGGCGTGGAACACTGCCTTCACCGC
>CAITIQ010000399.1 GCA_903892415.1 uncultured delta proteobacterium
CGACCAAGGTGGGACCTTCGTTGTTGGCTTCCGCTGCGCGCGGCCTGGAGAATAAAGTTAAGATGGTGAGCCACGCTCCATCCACGAGGGGATCATTGGCCACAGCGCCTCTTTCATCGCTGGGCGAAAGAAGCCGAAGTGTCCAATCTTCTTAACCCCGAGTTCAGACGGTCGAAGGCGTGAGTAGGTTACTGGCGCAGACGAATAGAGGTCGAAAAGCGCCCGGGTCCCACGAAAGGTCATCATCTCGTCGTCTTGAATGGAAAGCGCCGTGATAGGCACCTTCACCTTCTCGAGGTCACGTTTCAGCTCTTCCTCCGCTCCGAGATAGTCCCTTTGCAAGCACCAACGGCGCCACTGCTCCGCGACCCCATAGGGTAGGTCTCCTACTGCACCGAGCCTTCTCCCTGGGAAATAGCCGTTGAATCGCAGTGCAATGGGCATGATGAGCATCCAAAGGCTGAGCACGTAGTAGCGCAGCGGAGCTGCATTGTATTGCCAATAGCCCGAGCCAGCGGCGACGCTCAGCATGGCGGAAACGCGCTCCTGGTTCGGCAAGAGGCCAAACAGCTGGGCCCCTACGCTGTGACCTAGCCAGAAGATCGGCAACCGCGGGTTATGCCAGGCGACCTGGTCGAGGATGGCTGCACAGTCTTTGCGCGCCCAGTCGACAATGGACGCCGAAAACCCTCGCAACGACTCGGGCCGCGAAGCCCCCATCCCTCGGTAGTCGAAGGTCCATACGAGAATACCTTGTTGCGCAAGCCACTCGGCGCAGGGAGCGTAGAAACTTTGCTTCACCCCTATCGCCGGTGCCAAGAGCAGGACTGCCCGAGGCGGACCGCTCGGCGCGAACTCGCGAATGGTTAGCGGGAACCCATCAGTCGCCTCGATCGTGAATAGACGCATCTTATGTCTCCAGTGGAGACATTATCGCAAGTAGACAATTCGTCAAGCGGCGGCTTTGCAACTACTGACGAGCGAGAGTCATGAGGACACCGCGCACCACGGGCCTCATCACGGTGTCCACGTAGCGACTGAGCTGACGCTCCGAGAGTGGAACCTTTTGCGTAAGCACGAGCGAAGAGAACCCGTGGATGGCGGACCACAAGGTGATACCTGCATCGCGACGAGCAAGCGACGAGGACGCTGGACCTGCCTTGCGCAACTCCTCGCGGAGCACCAAGAGCGCCTCCTGAATCGCCAGCTCGAGCGAGGGGAAACGGCCGTCACTGTTGAGCCTGGGGCCAAACATGACCTGATAGCGAGCCGGCTCACCCCGAGCAAATCGCAGGTAGCCTTCGCACAAGGCAACCAGACGTTCGGCAACATCGGACGGGGAGCCAGTTGCTTCGACTGCGGCCCGCAACAGCACCGCCAATGACCGATAGCCCTCCTCGGCAACCGCCGCCAAAAGCGACCGCTTGTCCTCGAAATGCCGGTAGACCGCCCGGTGATTGACGCCCACCCGACGGGCTGCCTCCCGCAACGTGAAGCCCTCTGGACCAAGCTCTGCCAAGATCGCTAGCGTAGCCTCACGTAGCGCCTGAGGCAGTTCGCCGTGGTGATAGCTCTTGCGCGTCGACTCAGCAGTCATCGATGTCCCCGCGGTTGGCTACCAAGCCCCATCCACGTTCTTGATGAACTCGTAGGGGTCTCCGAGTTCAAAGGCACTTGCTTGATCGAGCTTGGAAGTCGCCTCGGCAGAGAGCGAGAGTTCGGCGGCGCCCAGGTTCTCCTCGAGTTGGGCCAACGTTCTCGCTCCAAAAATAACCGAACTTACAGCCGGGCGAGCAAGCAGCCACGCGAGAGCGACCTGACTCGGTGGCCGCTCGAGCGAGGTGGCGACCTCAACTAACGTGTCGACGATCCGCCAATTGCTCTCGGTGTCAAAGCGCTCGTAGCGGCTCTTCCATTGAGCAAGCCGGGAGCCCTCTGGAGCGGCCTGCCCCCTGCGGTACTTGCCCGTGAGCAGCCCCGAGGCGAGCGGGGACCAGGGCAAAAGACCGAGACCGAAGCGAGTGCACAGCGGAACGTGTTCACGCTCCAAGGTGCGCGTAGCTAAGTTGTATTGCGCCTGCAGGCTGACGAAGCTCGTGAGGTTGCGCTTATCCGCCACCCAGAGAGACTCCATGAGCCGATAAGCGGTGTAGTTTGACGCGCCAACATAGACAATCTTCCCCGCGCGCACAGCATCGTCGAGGGCGCGCACAAGTTCCTCCTCCGGGGTAAGGAGATCCTGCATATGTATCTGATAGAGGTCGATGCGATCGGTGCCCAGTCTCGTAAGACTCGCTTCAATTGCCTGGGTAATGCGCATTCGGGAACTGCCCGTTCCGTTTGGCCCTGGGCTCATACGGAACCGCCCCTTGGTTGCAACCACGACGCGCTCGCGAGCCTTCCGCGTCGCAAGATAGCGACCCAACGTACGCTCGGAGAGACCGTCTTGACCGTACACGTCGGCGGTGTCCACGAAGTTGATACCAACCTCCAGCGCACGATCCAAGATGGCGAAGCTCTCGTCCTCGCTCGAGCCGACCTTGTGCATCATCGACTTTTCGTCAGCTTCACCGAAGGTCATCGCCCCGAGACAGAGGACTGAAACTTGAGTACCCGTGTTGCCGAGGCTTCGATAGCGCATGGCGGCGACTGTACAGCACGAGCCACGCAGTTACACCCGCACCCTGGGTCACCGCTTTCACGTCATGTGGATGCCACCGTTTACTTGGATGGTCTGGCCGGTGATGTAGGGATTCCGAACGACCGCGACAACGACGTCCGCCACCTCCTCCACCCTGCCCAGACGCCCGACGGGAACGCGATCAGACGAGGCACTGAGGTTCCCAGCCAGCATCTCGGTTTCGATCAACGCTGGAGCGACTGAATTGGAGGTGATGCCCTCACGAGCGAGCGACGAGGCGTACGCGCGGGACAGACCCTCCAGACCTGCCTTCGACGCCGCATAGTGCGGACCGACGATGCCGCCGACACGAGCAGCCGTCGATGAGATGAAAACCAACCGACCAAAACGGCGGGAGCGCATGCTCGGTAGGACAGCCGAAGCTACGACGAAAGGAGCGCGCAGGTTGACGGCCATGGTCGTGTCCCAAGTCGCAAGGCGCAACGACTCGACCGGGACTGGACGAGCAATCCCCGCGTTATTCACAAGAATGTCCACTGGCCCAAGCTCCCGAGCGATCTCGCGAACCATCTCCTCGACAGCGTCCGGATCGGTGACGTCCGCACATACGGCGTGGGCATGCCCGCCTCCGGCTTCGATCTCCCTTGCAAGCTTTACAGCTTCCCTTTCGCCCGCGCGGTGGTTGATGGCCACTCGCGCTCCAGCCGCAGCAAGCGCGAGCGCAATCGCCTTTCCGATTCCACGGGCTGCCCCGGTCACCAATGCCACGCGACCATCGAGCGATTCGATCACAGCCGATGGTCGCCTGGGGACCTACGCTGGTCAAGTTCACCTAGCGGGTCAAAATCGCTAAAGCGCTCGACAAACCAGGCGATTTACCGACTTAAGTCTACCGTGAAGTGACCGCCACTCGCTGTCGACGACCTGCGACAGCGAGCGCAAGACCCGCAAGCAGTAGTGCTCCGCTGCTTGTGCCTTCAGCGCCGGAGGCGTTGCACCCCGCCGATGCGTTGCTCGAACTACTCCCCGCGTCATCATCGCATTCGAGCACGTTGGGGTCGCTATCATCCACCTTGCAAGCGCCCGCATCACCGTCGGATTCCGTACAGCTGTCGCCCTCGGCGAGGTCGACACACTCGATGCGGTCGGCCTCGCGTTCGCTTGCCGTATCGTCGCTGCCCGAATCGTCACCGCCGCCGCCCGAGTCGTCGGCGCCCGAACCACCGCCGCCAGAATCATCGCCCGGCGTTGCGAAGTCTTCACAGTGGAGCGCGCCATCGTCACTCGCGTCGGGTATGCAGGCGCCAGCTTCACCAGCAGCGTCGACACAAGCATCGTTTTCAGCAAGCCCAATACAGTTGTAACTGTCGAGCTCTTCGCACGTGAGCACCGGGTCGGTATCGTCCGGTGTGCACTTGCCCGCCCGGCCATCGCCGTCCACGCACTCGGCGTCTGCGGCTAGCCCCGCACAGGCAGCTTTGTCTGCCTCATTGGCGACAACGAAGCTGGGCACCAGCAGCGCGCAAAGGGTGGTGAGGAAAGCGACTGAACCAAGACGAACATTGATCATTTCAAAGCCTCCGAGACCCACCATTGCGAGCTGCGTGCCATCTTCTCGTGAGCAGGATTGGCCTTCGCTCGGTGCAGAATTCGGGCGCAATCGGTGGTCCAGGTGAGCAAACGATTGCCGGGAGCGAGCTTGACCGGCAACTTGTTGCTCAACACTCGAGGCGGACGGATCGTCGTTCCCTACGGCTCTGACCAGTTAGGCGCGCTTGGAAGAGCCTCAGGCGTTGCCAGCTCGAGCCAGGTTC
Source organism: uncultured delta proteobacterium (assembly GCA_903892415.1). Taxonomy (GTDB): domain Bacteria; phylum Myxococcota_A; class Polyangia; order Polyangiales; family Polyangiaceae; genus Xiheicaenibacterium. The sequence continues at coordinate 4,456 of CAITIQ010000399.1, forward strand.
GCTAGTCCTGACTGGCGATGCGGGGTTGGTTAGCGAATACACTTCGGTGTGCCTTTGGCATATGCTTTTGCATCGGACTCGGTGCCTGTGGGGTCGACGCCGAGACCGTACTGGCCGCACTGGGGCAAGGGTGTGCGCTCAACTCAGACTGCGACCAGGGCTTGGTCTGCACCTTTCAGATTTGCCATCAGGCCTGTGCGACCAGCGAGGATTGTCCGCTGGGTGACGATGGAAAGGCAGGCCGGTGCGTCGTGGAAAAACCCACGAGCTTTTGTCTGCTTGAAGCTGAGAGCCGCTGCAGCCTACACAGTGATTGCGCGGCTGACCTGGTTTGTGGCAACGACGGTCGCTGCCGCAACGCTTGTGCGAGTGAACGGGACTGCCTGCAAGGCCAAGAGTGCGCCGCTGGGGCATGTGTGGACCCCGCGGAGCTTGATGGCAGCGGGCAACTTCCGCTTGCGGCGGGGCAATCAGCCTTGGGTAAAGTGTGCAGTTTCAACTCGGATTGCCCAGGCGCCGAGCCCCTAACCTGCCGCGCCGGACTGTGCGAATCGCCGTGTAAGGGGGATGATCGTGATTGCGGTCGCTTCGCTCGTTGCTCCACGACTGGAGGAGAGCCAGGCACCTGCCAGTTGATTGGCCCGCCCGGGAGCTTTCATTGCAGTCCCAAGCAAGGCGAGCCCGATCGGGAAATCGAGTGTGATTGCCTCGACGGCGGCAAGGGTAGCCAACGCTGCAATGAGGACGGAGCGAGCTACGGCGCTTGTTCAAAAGAAGGTGCACCATGTTGAAGCTGGCTCAGCCAATCATCGCCGTTACACTCCTACTCGGCCTCAGCGCGTGCGGCGACGCGGAGGTGATTCTCGCAGCGCTGGGAGACGGCTGCGTGCTGGACTCGGACTGCAATAGCGGCCTCGTTTGCGTTTATCGCCGCTGCCACGAAGAATGCAATCAGACGCCCGACTGCCCAATCGACGACGAGGGCCAGAACCTGCACTGTATGTTAGGCGAAAAGCCAGACCACTACTGTCAACTGCAGGACGAACGGGATTGCAGCTACTCGAGTGAGTGCCCGGGCAGCCAGTTGTGTGGACCGGATGGCCGCTGCCGCGACGAGTGCATCTCGGACAAAGACTGCGTTGCCGACCAAACCTGCACCCAGCGCGCCTGCGCTTTGCCGAGCGAACTCGACGGCAATGGCCAGTTGCCGGTGGACCCAGCGCTCCCGGGCGCTGGCTTTGGCTCCTATTGCGAATTCACCTCGGAGTGCGCATGTATCCGTCCGCCCAACCGTTCCCTGAGTCCGTGATCCAGCCGGGTGAGACCGTCAGCGACGCGGCGTGATGTGCGTCGTGACGGAGGCATCAATGGCGATTCGGCAGGCGGGCACGA
>CAITIQ010000400.1 GCA_903892415.1 uncultured delta proteobacterium
AGCCACTTTAACGGCGATTGCTGGGATACGTTCTTCATCACGGCTCGTGGGCAGCACCGATACCGCTCGGGGCGATGGCGCAAGAGGAAAGCTGGATGGATCCTCTTCAACCCTGACTATCACTCTAGCCCCGACCGACCCGACGTCTCAGATCGCAGTTGGAAAGAATTCGCAGGCGTCGACTTTCCCGTGGTTCCGGCAGAGACACTGGCCACCCAGCGCAACTACCAAAAGCAGATGCCGCTGGTCATGGGCGGATTTGGCGGAAGTAACCCAGTTTCCCGCGAAGCCTTCGCCTTGGCACGGCAGCTAACCGAGGTTCTGCGGGACCATCTTCGGCCGAACGAGTATGGCGAAGGGCTTGACCATTTCTATCTCACGCTCATGTGCCCTGGGGGCGGCCCGCCGAGTCCCACGGGTCTCAAGATTGGCTCGTATAAGCCAGCGCAGGCAGCGTTCTACTGCACCCTTACATTCCCGGAATCGTTCAGCGACTGGTCTCCGCTCAAACAACGCCAGTTCTTCTCCCAAGCTATCGAAACCGCGATGGACACGCTGGAGCCGAAGCTCCGAAAGAAAGCGCAGTCGTACGATGTGGCTGGTTTTCGTGCGGACCTCGCTAAGGCGCTGACTCAGTGGAGTTCCTGAGGCGGCGAAGCGGCTGGAACCTACTTCGGCCGGCACCTAACAATCGCGCTGCAGCCGACAAAAACGCAGAACTCAAAGTGGCGTAAACTGTTTCGGTCAGCGCGTCCGCGTTTTGCGGCTTTACGCCAATACGTTAGGCGGTGAAGGCGTTGCGCTACCTAGTCCCGGACACGAACGCGGTTTCCGCGATCATGAAGGGCGAGGAACGCTCGCACGGCTCCGAGCCGTGCGGAAGCGGGCGGCCCTTGTGCCGCAGCCTGTAGTGGCGGAGATCTCGTAGGGCATCGCGAGGTTGCCACGCTCTAGGAGGAAGGACGTGCTGCGCGAACGCTTCGACCTGATCAAGAGCGAGCTGATTCGCGCGGACTGGTGGCCGCGCCCCGCTCCCGAAGCTCCGGCCTGAAGCGAGTGGCTTCTGGTTCGGGCTTGAGAGTGCTTCTGTTGGGAGGTCTTAGTCGCTTATCCATCCTGGGGGCCGTGCGGTGGCGCTTGCCGCAAACGCCAATACGTTAGGCTCAGACGGAAGACGCACCTGCGCACGTCGAGCTTGCGCCGAACGGGTCGTCGTGTTCGCCTCTCAGGCATGTCGATGCACGAGTTCGAGGATCTCGTCGAACAGAGCGTTCGGTGTCTGGAGGCATCAGAAAGGCCGGGGCTCGATCACCGTTCGCTGTTCAAGCAACTATACGCATTTCAGGAGCAATACGATACTGGCCACACTCATGGCCGCGTGCTCGACATCCTTGAGAAGCATCGGTTCACATATAGCTTCCCAGTCGACGCACACCCCGACTTCCTAACACTCGGACCGAAGTTCCCAACGAAGGGTTGGCTTCACGCGAAGCCTGGCGAGGAGTGGAACGCTGAGATGAACCCCGCGCTCGCGTTCGTGCGGGACTCCAAAATGTACTTCGACGCTGGCGGCCCTCTCTGGCGGCGCTTCGTCAGACTCGGAAAACTCGACGGGCGGGACGGTGAGGCGCCACATGAAACGTCTATGGACGACGTCGCCGCCACCGTTGTCGAGGAAGCCGCCTGCCAAGGCAAGCGTGACTTAATCAAAGCTTGGCTTGCACTGTTTGCGTTTTCACAATCCGAAGGGGCGCCAAGTACTCCCGGCCTGAAGCGCATGCTGGTCGTGGCCCAGCGACTCAAGCTGTTCGCTGACGAATACGAGGGCATGCCCCTCGCCAAATTGGGACCGAGATGGGCGTCGGAATCGGTCATCGATAGTGACCTGATTGCACACGATGGGTGCGCGGCTCTCGAGTCAGCATTGCACGCAAGGCTACCGGCATTGGCTCCTGAAGCCATCTCGGCTCTGCTGCGGGCACTCCCGGCGGCGGTTGCTGACGTGCTTGCCGAACACTCGTCGCTCAAGTTGCCTGGTCTCGTCGAGCTGCGAGCGAAGGTCACACCCGGAACGAAGGGACGCACCGGGATTAACCCGTTCACGAAAGAGCGAATGGAGTTCCCCGGTAAACCTACCGTCGTCGAGGCGCACGCGTACCCAGAGGAGTCGCTTCGGGAAGCGATTGCGACGCGGGTAAAGGCTGGGAGCGGCGGATGAGAACAGTCCAACTTCGTGAGCAGAGCTGCGGAGGTACATCGGTAATGCGGGCCTGTCACAGATGTCGATAACGTCGTCGGCCTGTCTGATGGCTAACTGCGCGTTGCATCTGTCGGTTCGCCGTCGCTCGCCCCGGGCTCGCTCTGGCGCTTGCGCAGAACGCCAATACGTTAGGCAGAATCCGCCAATGCGATCCATCGGAGTTGAGCGCTATCGCCGCGTCGTTGTTCTGCCAGGGGCCGGCATCTCTGTCGCATCCGGATTACCTACTTTCCGTGGACCTGGTGGCCTGTGGGAGCGGCCCGGCGCAACGATTGTGAGCGCTTCCACCATGCAGAGCGATCCGGGGTGCGTGTGGTCGCTCTTCGATGAGATGTGTGCACTCGCTCTCCGCGCCGAGCCCAATGCCGCACACCGAGCTCTCGCGCGTGCGGAGGAATCTCTCGCCGCGCGTGGATCGACGGCGTCGCGTCCGCCTGCTTAGGCTGTGGCGCCACCATGCGTCCAGACATCGTGCTCTTCGACGAGCCCATGACCGCGAAGCCCGAGTGGGATGCGAAGAGAGCGTTGCGCGAGTGCGATCTGTTCGTCGCTGTCGGAACATCGGGCACCGTGTCGCCCGCTTCGAATCTTGTGCGTTCGGCCGCATATGCTGGAGCGCCCACCATTCTCGTGAACCTGGAACCGATGCGCCCCGCGCATCCAGATTTCCGCGAACAAATTCTCGGGCGCGCAGAGGATGTGCTTCCTCGATTTTTGGAATCTGCCTAACTGGGCGTTGCTGCGAACGACTGGCGCTTGCCGCTGAGCGCCGATACGTTAGGCAGACGAGCTACATCCGATGCGAGAAGCGCTTGTCGAGGCGATGCGTTCAAGCGGACCGCGGGGAGATGGCGGGGCAAGAATCAGACCGAGATAAGGGGAAAAAGAGTAAAGGGGAATTGAAATTACCGGGCACAGCGAAAGCCGATGCTGTCGTCACGGTCCGACGGCGCGTCCCCGTTGCGGGTCGAGGCCGAGAGCCACGACGCCTCATTGTCGACCCAACCACCACCACGAACGACACGGCACGGGGACTCGGCATCGAACTCGCTAGAGGTCCACTCCCACACGTTTCCAGACAGGTCCTTGTGGCCATAGCGGCCGTTACCGCTGGGAAAACTCCCAACGGAACAGGTGCCTTCGCGCTTGCCCTCGGTTCCGCCGGACCAACAAGCTCGGTCCTCGGGCTCATTCGGTGCGTCATCTCCCCAGGGGAACTTACGGGCGGCGTCTCCGCTGCGGGCGGCCCACTCCCACTCGGCCTCGCTTGGTAGGCGTTTGCCTTGTGCTTTGCAGAAGCTGCTGGCTTGTTTCCAGTCCACGCAGTTCATCGGGTGGCGGCCTCGGCCTTTGCCAGCATTGCACGCGTCGTATTCAGTCGTGCCCTCCTCGGTGCAGTCGCCCGCCTTGACGCACTCGGCGTAGGCGGCCGCGGTGACCTCAGTCACGTCCAGGCAGAACGGGTTGACCGTCGCGCTGCCTTCTTTCTCGCCCATCACGTAGCTGCCGCCGGGCAAGCCAGCCATGCCCTCGCCACAGTCGGTGGGGGCGGCGGCGGCCTTGGGTGGATCCTTCGGCGGAGGCGGCGGGGAGCTCGGCTCTTGGGTGGGCGGTGGCTTCGGCGGAAGCGGCTTTTGCGTTGGCTGTGGCTTTGGCGGCGGCTGTTTCGGGGGTATGGAACAGCCGCCGAGCCCTAGCCCAAAGGCCGCCAGCAGCAGGCCAAGGCTCAGCGCCACCCTCGCCTTGCGACCGCCTACCTCTTGCTGTTGCTTCATCGTCGGTCGCTCCTTGACGGTTTCATGGGCGTTCTCATTTTACCGCCGGCTTGTTTTCCGGCGGATCGTCCTCGCCAAACTGCCCAGCCAACAGGTTCAGCCGTTGGAGCACCTTGGTGCGCAGCCGTGAAGCGACTAGCGCCACGGTGGTTCGTCGCCCGCAACGTCCACCGAGCCCCAGGCGTCTGCCTATTGCAATCAAGAACCACCTTGAGCTGGCTCCGCGGGCCAATGACAAGAGCCGATTTAAAGCGGCTATCGGGGAGGGAGGAGAAGGGATGAGCGGAGGGGTAGGGTCTGCTATTGAAGAGAGAACCGACCGATTGGGCAGTTGCGTAGTGGGGCCGTCTAGGAGAGGGTGTAATAGTGGTTAGCCCGACTTGAATGCCCTTCTGTATCGACCGACCGGACTTCGCGAGCTTCAGCTGATTGCCGAAGCCGGTTGGCGTGCGTGGCCGCCTCGACTGCCTGACCAGCCGATCTTCTATCCGGTCCTGACGCTCGACTACGCCGTCAAGATCGCGAAGGAATGGAACGCCGTCGACAAGTTCTCCAGCTTCATCGGCTTCGTCACACGTTTCCAGCTGCAGGATTCTTTCGCTGCTCAATACCCGGTTCAACGTGCAGGCGGGCGCGCGCACGAGGAACTCTGGGTGCCGGCGGGGGATCTGCCACGGCTGAACGAAAAGATCCGCGGCTTCATCGAGGTTGTGGCCGGCTTTCCCGGACCGAGTTTCGAGGGAACCCTCGACCCGCAGACCCATCTTCCCCCGGGGATCGCTGCGCCAAGGATCATGCCGGACTCCCCTGGTTTGAGCTGCCCGTGCTGCCGGTATCTCACGCTTCCCGAGCGCGGCGGCTACGAGATCTGCCCGGTGTGCTTCTGGGAAGACGACGGCCAAGACGACCTGGACGCCGAGCACGTACGTGGCGGTCCCAATGCTCGTCTCAGTCTCGTCCAAGCGCGCTCCAACTACGCCCAATTAGGGGCCTGCTCCGCCGAACACACCGCCCACGTTCGTAAGCCCCTTCCCTTCGAAGAATGAGGGCGCACACGTAAGCCTGAGAGCACGAGACGCCTGCTTCAAGGCTCGTGCGTCACTGTGCTCGGCTGACCCGCAAGATATCGATCTCTTGCTCGCCCGTCGTGTTCTTCAGGCGCAGGGTCGCCACCAGGTTCCGCTCACGCCACCGCACCTCGGCGGTTCCTTGGCCGCCATAGAGCGCCGGGCCATCCGCGCCTGCGAACAAGACCGCCATTCGAGCGCACGCCGTGCGGAAGCGCCCGATGTCTCCCGCAGCGTCGATCCTTGCCTCGCTGCCGTCTGCGTAGGAGATGGCCAGCACGTGGCAGGAAACAATCGCGCAGCTGACAGACGGCGCCGTCGGTCGCCGTTCGGCTCCCTCTTCCGCCCACTGCAGAACGCCAATAGGTTAGCCAGACGAGATCGTGAGCCTCACTACCGCTGAAATCTCGCAGTTCTTCAGTCCGGACTGGTTCGGCCCGGGCCTGGTCGATGACCTGCTCATCGCTCATCTGCGCGACAATTTCTCCGAGGCCGACGACCGGAGCCCTGAGCACTACAGATGGCGCGCGTTCACGCTGCTCTTGAAGCAGAGGCGCCCCGCAGCCGAGCCTCAGCTCCGACAACTTCTTCATTTGGCTGCGATCGATACCGATCCCTCACTGCGCGATTCAATGGCGATCACGCTACTGTCGACCCCCGAGTGCCCCGCCAGTCTCGCCTCCGGTACTGGCTTCGACGACCCGCGAATTCAATCGCTTGTCCGGGCGCGTGTTGAGCGCGAGTCCCTGTCGCGACCCATTCCGGAGGGCGATTGGAGCCTGGTAACCGCTGACATCTGCCGAGATGGCGGCACTTACGAGGCGACGGTCAGGTGCAGCACCAAGCTCGTCTCGCTGTTGCTACCCGTGCTCTCGCAGCCGTCGCCCGATGGCGGTCGCCATGGCGGCTTGTTCGCAACCAATGGCAGCGACCCGACTCCGATGACTTTTCTCTCCACCCGTGAGGAGGAACGCGGCTGGGCGCGAGCCCTCTGCGCCGCCAGTGGCGGCACAACAGAGTCCGCAGAGCGCGCGAGAGAGATGGCCGCTATCCTCTACCAGCGCGCTGGCTAACAAGGCGTTGCTGCAGGCAGCCGCCCTCGGTCCTTCGGCTCCCTCTACCGCGCGCCGCTGAATGGCAATAGCTTGGGCGGACGAACCTTGGTGACGCCCAATGACTCGCTCTTCGGCCCGCCTGAGACCCTCACCATCGGGACGCACAGCGCCTTGGCGTTGCTTGATGGGACGTCAATCGCACTCGACCTGAACATCGGACCGGAGCCCTCGAGCCCCGCGCTTCTTTCGCAGCTGATTACCCACGCTCGCGACTTGCGTTCGCTCGACACCGTCGCTCGTCAAGCTCTTCTCGCCGCTGTCTCCGATGCAGGATCCAGCGCGTCGCTCTATGCTAGCCACCACCGCGAGGAGCTCTCGCCCGATGAGCTCCGCTCCCTCTTCGGTTCGTGTGACGAGAAGGCTCTCGCGAATGGGTCGATCGTTAATGCGCTCCGCCTCGTTCGAGTCGGAATCTACCCCAGCGGCCGCAATCCTCGCATCCTCCTCGACTATTCGCTCTCGCCCGAACTCACCCAATACGTTCTGTGCGTCGCGGTCGACAAGAACGGCGCCGTCCTCGCTATCGACATGGAGAGTTGAGCAGCCGACGTTCGCCGACCGCCGCCCAAGATGGGATTGCAGCCGACGAGTGCCGTCGGGCGGAAGCGCCTCCCTCTGGCATTCGCCGCAGACGGCCAATACGTTGGGCGGCGGAGGGCGGCAGGGTGCGAGTCGTCAGCATTGAAGGTAGCCGACTGACTGATGAGGCCGCGTTCTGGCGGGAGTACTTAGCTGCTGTCCGCCCTGACGGTGCGGAGCACTTCGGTCGTAACCTCGACGCCTTCCGTGACGCAGTGACGTCCGGTGGCCCTGGGTGGCCGGGCGAGGAGTGCCGATTGCGGATCGTGGGTCACGCTGCCGCCGGTGTGGGTTCTGTGTTCCTCGCCAAACTCGCGGAGATCGCCAGCGAAGCTAGCGGGTTCGAGTTGGATTTGGCCTGAGTTCTGGCCGCGACGCAGCTCCGGCCGCGAGGTACCCTTCTGTCTGTGTCCGCGATGCGCGCACCACCAGATCGAGGACGGTGCCGGCAGCTCAGTCGGCTGATCAAGCTGGAGACGGCCGTTGTGGACTCGGTAGACGACGAGGGCGACGACCTCGACGATTTGGACCGCGTCGCACTCAACGAGTCCATTTCTCGAGCCCGCGCGTCCATGGAAGCAGGTCGCACTCGTCCCATGCGTGACCTTCTCGCAGACCTGCAGCGACGGTGACCGCCACCTTGATCGTCTCGGCTGAGGCCGAGCGACAGATCAGATTGATCGTCGTCGTCCACGCTGTTTGGAGTTCTGTGCGCGGCTCCGGGCCTGACCTTCAACGACTTCTGCATTGAGGAAAGTACTGATCCCCGCCTCATTCCCGCCTCTCGCGGAGGCGCTCCAAGCGCCCGAGATCTCATGGCTGCTGAGCGACAGTTACATGGGCGCCGCTTCTCGCTCGCTTGCGCGCTGCTAGCCTGGACCGGTGTCTGAGTTTCACCAGGTTCAGTGTGAATGCGGCCGCGTGCTTTCGGTTGCGTGCGCCCTCGTCCGCCTACCTGACTTGGTGCGGGCGCAGCGATCGGTCGCGGAACTCTTCGACCAGCTACGCGCGCTGCCCGAGCCCGAGCGACGGACTTGGTTGGCCGCCCGACTCGGTCGTCCTATGGCCAGCGAGCGATCGCTCGCGGGGATGCAGTCCGACCTGTTTCGGCACACGCTGACTCCGCACGCGACAGGGGGCGAATACGCCTGTGCTGACTGCGGACGGACGGGGACCGCACCCCTGTCCCCGATCTTTGGTCAGCTCGCGAGCGAAATTCCGGTCGCCGCGTGTCCGTTCTGCGGGCACAAGCTCCGCACGGCGCAGGCGAAGCAGTGCCTAGCCTGTCACGCGGATTGGCGTGGCGGCGAGCGAGGCGCCGGCTAACTTCGCGTTGGACCCCAGCCGCCTAAGCGCCTCCCTCGTGGCGTCCACGGGTCAACGCCAATACGTTAGGCACTCTGGGCTTTTCGACCGCCGCATGACGAATACCCTCCCTATCTACGGTTTGGCCTTGCTGGGCTTGCTCCTCACCACGGCGTGCAGCGAGCAGCGGGTAGCCCGTCCGGTCGGTACGAGGCTACGTGGCTCTTCGCCCTTTGGCTCATGCTCGTACACGGCGGACCCAAGCGTGGCCACGATCGACCCCGCCACCGGCTCCGCGTTGCTAGTTGGGCCAGGGGTCCTTGTCTCCACGTGCAGCGGCGCGCGAGTCGAGTGGGACGTGCTCGTCCCAACCGAACTACGCATCTCCGAAGGGGAGCGCGAGTCGGGCGACCCGCGCCGCATCCGCTTGCAGGCCACGCTCTTCGCAGGCGAGCAAGAGCTAATGGACGTCGCCTGCGAGGATTTCCACTGGAGGCTCGGCACCGACTGCAGCGGTATCGCAGAGCTTCTGCGGAACTCCGACGGCCACTGGGGCTACTGCCCCACCGGCGCCGTGATCCTCGAGACGGCGCCGGGCACCTGCACTGTGGAAGCAACGGCCCTCGGACAGCGCGCCACAAGAACGCTGCGCCTGCGGTAGCGTCTCGACGTGGCGATCACATCCTGCTCGGAATGCTGCTCGATACCGGCGTTAGGCTGCTTAGCCGAATTCGCAACGCTGACTGACCGCTGCGCTGCCCAACAACTCGTTGAAGCTGACAAAGGTCGGTCGGCTCTTGAAGCCTGGTACGTTGGGCAAAGCCAGCCATGATCATCGTCGCGCTTGCCGTCCTGGGCCTACTCGGCATCCTTGGCGGAGTGCTGGCGGCGCGCTCCGGCGCGAAGCTCAGTCAGGCAGCGCCGTCGGCTGCCTTCGCAACGCGGCTTCGACTCGCCCGGCTCTCTGGTTACGCGCTTGCCGTTGCGACGTGGCCCTTGACCGGCTTGATGTCGTATTCGTACGTCGACGACGTGGGCCGATCTGGGCGCGTTGCGGGCGTGCCGTTCATGGCCGCGTACTTCAACTCGCACGGCCACGACTTCGTTGGCCCGATGACCATCGTAGGCCTCATTGGCAACGCCGTGTTTTGGGGGCTACTCCCGCGTCTTGCCGTCGTGTCCTTCGCACTCGTAGCGCAACGATGGCGCCCGCGTAGCCCTCCGGGGGACTCGTGAGCGACCCTCGAAGCCCGCGCCCGTCCGGACGGCTGCAGGGCGACCTACGATCCGTCGCTGCGCTCCCCGAGCTAAGGCGTCAGCCCCTTCAGCAGCTCTGGCGCGATCACCTGCTGAGTGGAGCGTTTCGGAGGGTCGACGCGTTCGAGGACTCGCAGTTCGTGGTTCTCTACCCGAAGGAGAACGCGGCGTGTCGCCGAGCCATCGACGGCTACAGAGCGACGCTCACTGACGCGACGTCTTTCGACACCTGGTTACTCGAGGACGTCCTCGCCTTCCTCGCGGCCCACACGTCCAACCCTTGGCCGTCGCAGGTGTTCGACCGGTACTGCGACTTCGCGAAGCTGGATCGGCTTCTCTTACCGGAGGGGCCTGCCTAGCTTATTGTTGCACCGGACGGCCGAAGACGGCCGCCGCTGAACGCCAATACGTTACTCCGTACCTTCCAATGCAACTGTTCGCTCAACGCCAGCGCAAGAGAGCCGTGTACGCGCTACTCGTGCTCGTTGTCATTGGCGCTGGCCTAGCATCCCGAAAGTTTCCGCACTTCTTGCCGGCGCAACTAGGCAAGTATCCAGGCGACGCACTCTGGGCAATGATGATGTTCTTCATCCTGGGCGCCCTCAAACCGAAGTGGCCTTCGGCCGCTACTGGCGTGTTGGCCCTCTTTGTTTGCTACGTGGTCGAGTTCAGCCAGCTGCTTCAGCCACAGTGGCTAGTCACCATTCGCCAAACAACGCTCGGGCACCTGATCCTAGGCTCGCACTTCCATGCGCAGGACCTAGTTGCCTATGCTGTTGGCATCTTCGCCGGAGTTTTGGTCGAACTATTGGCTATACCGTCAGAGCCGTCAGCCTAGGTCTACGCGCTCGGTGAGGCCTGCCTCGCAGCTGTCGCTGAGAGCTGAACCCTCACTCGCCGGCCGGCACCCCTGTGGGTTCCGACAAAGCGCCTCCGAGCGGGATCCGGTACACCGGTAGACAGCGGGGCTAGCGTGCCCGTTTCATTCGTAGGGGTATTCGTATCGGCGGTCGCGTTGGTAGACTGCGCGGATGGACGTTCAGGCTCGCATCTGGACTGCACTCGATGGCGCCGCGAAGGTCTCGCGCAAGGTGAAGGTTGCGAAGCCGCCCTCGGCGAGCAGGCTTGCGCAGCTCGTGGAAGAGGCAGGGCCGGTCGGGCCGGAGCTCGAGGCATACTTCGCTTGCTGCAATGGGGCGGAGGTATCTGGTGAACCCGGCCTTTGGTCGATTGAGCAAATGCTCGACCTGGACACGCCGGGGTACTTTGCGATTCGTGACGACGGCTGCGGCAATCACGATCTTGTGGCCCCGCATTTCGCCGTTGGAGCAGGGTGCGTGGTGTTTCGCGACCACGAGACGGAAGAACTCTCGCATCTCGTCGCGTCGTCGCTGACCGCCTTCGTGGAGCTCTGGTCGATCGGGGCGCGGGCGGCGGCGCGGGGGCAGGCGTCGCCGACACTCGTGAAGTGGCCTCACGATCCGATGTTTATGGCCGAGCACGATCCGCCATTCGCGAAGCTTGCGCGGTCGGCGCGCTTCAAGAAGCAGCTAGGCCCCGTCGCGCTCGAACTCGTCGATCGGAAGGGGAGGATCAAGGAGCGGCGCGGCATGAACCCGTTCACGCGCCAAGAGATGGTCATCCCGGCTCCGCCCCGTACGCGTCGCAGGCCATAGAGCGAACCGGGAGGTAGGCAGGCATGTGGGTGTGGAGGTCTTAGTCGCTTATCCATGCTGGGGCCGCGCGGTGATTTGATAGGGTATGAGTATTTTTTGTGAACAACTCAAGCTTGCATGAGGCAATCATTTCCTCGTTCTTGCAGAGGCAGCGCGCACCTAGCGTTGAGGAATTGGCATCGAAGTTCTCGTCAAGCTCCGAGGATGTTCGCAATTCGCTCAGGGAATTGGCGGAGTATCACGGCGTTGTTCTGCATCCGAAGACGGATGAAGTCTGGATTGCGCATCCCTTCTCTTCCGCCCCGACGATGTGTGTGGTGCATTCCGGGAGAAAGAAGTGGTGGGGTAACTGTGCTTGGTGCTCGTTAGGCGTTGCATGTCTGGCAGGTGGCGATGTCGATATCGAGAGTCGGATCGGTGGAATCGACGAGATGGTGCGAATCCAGATAGGGAATGGCGCTGTTGTCGATAAGGACTTTGTCGTTCACTTCCCGATTCCTATGCAGAAAGCATGGGATAACGTGGTCTATACCTGCTCTGTCATGCTGTTCTTTCGCAGCAGAGTTCAGGTCGAAGAGTGGTGTGCGGAACGCGGTGTTCCTGTCGGAGATATCCTGCCGATCGAGCAAGCATGGGCATTTGCATCTGAGTGGTACTCGCGTCATGCCGACCCAGGCTGGGTTAAGTGGACGGTCCAAGAGGCAGCAGAAATGTTCAAACGCCATGGGCTTGGTGGCCCCATATGGGACTTGCCTCAAGAGGTTGGCCGGTTCTAGTGGCCTATCGTTCTCGGGGCGGGACACCGCCTTACTACTCGCTTAGCTCATGCGTTGGGCAGAGGAGCGCGCGGTGGCTCGTGCTGTAGAGGGACTCTGTGACGAAGGACGACGATGATGACACGCGATGATGCCCTCAGGTTCGCCGTGGATTGGATCGAAGCTTGGAATAGGCGCGATATCGAACGAGTGCTCGCAACGTTCGATGATGACATCGAGTTCGCCAGCCCCACCGCTCTCGTCACCGTTGGAGTGGCGAGTGTCCACGGAAAGCAGGAGTTGCGCTCCTACTGGCAAGCGGCGCTCGCGCGAATAGCCACGTTGCGCTTCGACTTGGACCGCGCTCTTTGGGATCCCGAGAGCCGAGAGCTTGCCATCGTCTACGTGTCCGAGGTCAACGGCGCGCAGAAGTCGGTCTCCGAGAACTTCCGTTTCGGAGCGAACGGAAAAGTGATTGCGGTAGACGTCTTCCACGGTGTGGCTGGGCAGCCCACTAGGAGTTAGCACCGTCAGCTTCTCGTGCGATTGGCGTTAGTGTTCTGACGTAGCTCTGCGCGACTATGGTCTCGCGGCCAAGGCTGTCCCGCTCGTGATCACGGACCTTGGTACGCGTGATAGACGCGGACGCGCGCGACGCGCCTACGCACTCGTAGCCTCCGGGTCGACGACACAGGGGCGCTGTCGCCGTCCGCGGAACGCCTGTACGTTGGGAGCTGTGCCCATACGACCGGCCACTCGGACGGAAGTCGACCGCCTCCTCCGTGTGGCTGCGGACGTTTGGCGTCGCATCGGCCAGCTGCCTCGAGGCGGTCGCGCCGATCTGCCGACGCTCGACGCGGCCATTCGGTCCGGTGCGCTACCACTTACGAAGCCGCTCCACGCGCTCGGCGTTGGTGCGGCGTTCGGAATCATCCTCGCTGCCGAGCTGAAGCTCTCGTGGGTCCTTTGCGACGACTACGAGCCTCCGCAGATGGCGCTCCGCCGCGCGGAGGGCAAGGTGCCCACGATCACGTTCCCGATCGACATGATCGAAAAGCGGGTCCAGGAGCGGCGGGCAGTCGAGCTCGAGGTGCTCTTCGACGGTGTGCTCGCCATTCTTCGACAACATGATCCGTCGGTGGGGCCGCATCTCCACGCCCCAACGAAGCACGCGGGGATTGTCACGCTCTACCGGGACGGTCCCGTGTTGCAGATGTGGCTCGATCTCGAGAGGCGCGCGCGCGCTGTATGCGTGGAGGCGACTGACGAAGGTCTCCTGAACGTATTGGGCGAGACAGTACGCGAGGCTGTCGAGCTCTACTCGTCGAAGGAACGTTGTGATGCCTTCGTCCTCGACCGAAACGCAAGTTTGGTCGCCAGAACGCCCTCACCGCTGATCGCCCTCGATCGGTCGGCGGATGCCTTGTTGCGCGAGGCGCGATCGACGCTGGGTGACTCGCCTCATCGCTCGATGAGCGTCCGCGTCGCGGGTGGCCGGCTCGTCTTCGTCTCGCTGGGTGCAGACCACGACCAGGTGCACTTCGCCGGGGCGGGTGACGCGATCGAGGCGGCCGTCGATGTGGCTGCGGCGCGGCTCGGCGACGCGATTCCCTATCCCCCATTGTCGACTGCGGATTTGGAGAGATTGTTCGCGCAGTGAGCTGCCTCGGTCCGACCTCACGCTTCCTTACCTTGGTAAGCTGCGCAGCAAGATGTCTGATGATCTTGCCCCGTTTGATCTGGTTCTAGCGGCGTCTGAAACTCTTCAGCGCGTCGAGCTTCATTCCGCGCTCGAAGTCACCACGAGCGATGACCTGCTCGCGCCGCGCGACTTCACCGCGCTTCGGCTTGAGTTTGCCAGCACCAACATTTGGATCCTCTGCCTCGGTGCCTCCGACGAAGTTTCCGTCTCGCTCACTCGACCGACGTGGCCCTCCGTCAAGGTGAGCTCGCTCACATCAACCCAACCCTGGGCCGACTGCGTCGGCTTGCCGTTGAGAGACGCCTCGCTCCTCACCAACGCACGCGGCTACAACGACGCGCTCCAGCTCCAGTTTGGTCGCCCCGACCCAGCGAGTCACTCACGAGTCCAAATGGAGGCGATTGCCTCCCGCTTTTGGTTCTGGCGAGTCACAGGTCCGTTCCGGCCTCACATTGCATGAGGAATGTTGTTGGATTCTCTCGCGGTTAAGGGAGACTTGGACGAATGTCGAATGATTGGATTCCCATCTCGCACGAAAATTGCCGACAGGTGCCGGGCCCCTTTTATCACGGCACCAAAGCCAAACTGGCTATTGGTGACTTGTTGACGACTGGGCACCTGTCCCACCATGAAAGTGGTCGCGTCCTCAAACACGTCTACTTTTCATCCATGATGTCGCCCGCGATTTGGGGGGCAGAACTTGCAATGTCGTTATCTGGGCTGGATGGCCGCGGTCACATTTATATCGTTGAGCCATTGGGGCCATTCGAGGACGACCCAAATCTTACGAACAAAAGATTTCCGGGGAATCCAACGAAGTCTTATCGCACCGAAAGCCAGCTAAAAATAGTCGGGGTGGTGGAGGACTGGCAAGGACACCCAGCGGATGTGCTGCAGCGGATGCTCGAGTCTTTGGCAGATCTGAGGAAGCGTGGCCTTGCCATGATTGAGGATTAGGCGATGGGCATCGACTTCCAATTCTTCGCATATGCGGGCGCGGTTCTTCCTGAAGAGAGTCTCGCGAGCGCCATCGTCGACCACGTCGGCATCGTGACGCTTTACCGCCACGCCACGGCCGCTTTTCCAGGGAGACCTGACCTTCACTGCGTTGCTCTCTACGAGGGTCCGGACGATAGGAAACGCACGCTCAACATCCCCCTAGCGACGCTCGAGGCGGTGCCCCACGACGCCCCCCTATCTGCGCTCGTTCAAGCTGCCTGGAAGGTGGCCCGACAGGCGCTCAGGGAGATGCCCGCTCCAATTGAATCGTCGCAAGAGGGAACTCTGAGCCGTGTCGCAGTCTTGGCCCGCGAACTGAGCCGCGCGGTTGGCAAGGTGTATTGGGTATCGCAGGGAGATCACTCGTGCGTGGGCGGCTACGCGCTCTTCGAGAACGGGAGGCTTGTGGACCCTGGCTCGGAGGAAGACATCACTATCGATGGCGATGGCTACATCGATGTACCGCAGAAGAAATGGCTAGCCGCAACAGGCACGGACGTTGCTCCGAACGATGTCTTCTTACAAGCCTTTCCCGATGCCCGCTAACCGCCGCTGCGTCGCGCCACGGATCTAGCCAAGACCCTTCCGTTCGACCCCGCTGAGTTCGCGGTTTCGCTGGAGTGAGGTCTTCGTCGCATAGCTATGCCGACGACTTCGCCCTGCCATTTCTGCATACGATTGCCACGTCGCCATTCGCTCGCGCTCTTCCGCCCGCAGCTGAACGCCGTTACCTTCGTCCGCGATGCTGCACCTCGTGACGGGCTGCTTTGCCCCCACCGCTCCACCTGACTCTCGGTGATCCTCCAGAGCGATTCGCCGCGTAACCCGGCTTGAAGCGTTTGGCATCGGCCTCATGTTTGGAACGTTTTGGTCGCCTTGCTCGCTCTGGCGCTCACGGGTTAACGCCAATACGTTGTGCGGAGATCGGATAGCCAGATGATCCACCCTTCGACAACGTCAGAGCTCCGGTTTGAAGAGGTCACGCCTGCCCATTGGCAAGACTTCGAGACGCTCTTTGAGGGCAGGGGAGGGCCGAAAAATTGTTGGTGTATGGTTTGGCGTAGCTTGCCCGCTGGAGATCGCGGGGACAAAGCCGCCAAGAAGCAGGCGATCAAAGTTCGCGTTTTGGAGAGGCAACCCGTTGGATTGCTCGCATACCGAGGTAGCGAACCCGTGGCTTGGTGTTCGGTTGCACCTCGAGACACCTACCGTCCCCTCGGAGGCCTCGATGGCGATGACAGCGTGGTTTGGTCACTAGTGTGCATGTACCTAAAGCGTGAGCTTCGCGGTGTTGGCTTCAGCAAAGAACTCGTCCGCGCCGCAGCGGAGCACTCGCGCCTTCGTGGTGCTGACATACTGGAAGCGTATCCGGTGGATCCAGAGTCACCGAGCTATCGGTTCATGGGCTTCGTGCCAGTGTTCAAAGTGCTTGGCTTCAAAGAAGTGGGACAAGCCGGGAACCGCAGACACGTCATGCGCCTACGTTTGCGCTAATGGTCTGTTGCCTAACAAAGCGGAGCCGCGGACCATCGCTGCCGCGCGCACGGCGTGATCGACCCGCAGTTAATTCTGGTTAGCGCTCTGGTGTCTAACTAGGCGTCGCAATCGCTGCGCCGCGCTTCGCGCTCCCTCTTCCGCCTGCGCAGAACGTTAGGCAGCCGAGATATCCAGGCTTCCCTGCAAGTTCGCTCAATATCAGATAGATGTCGTCCATGGCGCGCGCCCAGACGATCGTACTTTCCCTTTCTGGACCTCGCAGTCATACGATCGTGGATGATCCCGGGCGTGGTGATCTGTGTATTGGGCCCGCCAACTCCGGCGCCCCCACCCCCGACGTGGTCGTAGCGCCTGATGATGCTCTCAATTGGTCCACCTTCGACTCGTTGACGGTACCCGCTGGGTATTCATGGCCCCGGCTCTTTCACTACCGTGGCAACGATCATGGTTTCTTCGCCTGGTCGGAGAAGCGACGGATTGAGACGTTTGAGTGGACGCCCCTGACG
Organism: uncultured delta proteobacterium; assembly: GCA_903892415.1. Taxonomy (GTDB): domain Bacteria; phylum Myxococcota_A; class Polyangia; order Polyangiales; family Polyangiaceae; genus Xiheicaenibacterium. The sequence continues at coordinate 16,494 of CAITIQ010000400.1, forward strand.
GATGCTGTGGTCGACGCGCGCGACGCCCAGATCGATAGCCTCGTTATCCAATTACGTACAGCGAGCCTGGACATCGTGTTGCCCAATCGGTGCGAGCGACTGACGATTACGGGTGACCTCAGCCGATTGCGGGCCGAACTGGCCGCTGGCGCCGCATGCCCAGCGCTGGTGTTCCATCCCAAAACCAAGCCCAGCGGCAGCGCGGCCCCAATCACGCTACCTCGGTTTGGCGCCCTTTCCGCGGCCATCTCAGTCGATGTGCACGTCGAACCCCTGCGGCAGCCGTTCGATTGCGCCAGCCTGCTGCAGTTCCCCAGCCTGGAGCGAGTTGCGTTGCGTGGTAACTTCGCCGGATTGGAGGCGCTCGCGCAGCTCCCGGAGCTCACAAGCCTCGAGCTGCGGTACTGCGCTAACCTCGCGGGATTGCCGCCGCTGAAGGTCTGGCCTCAGCTTAACCAGCTAATCGGCTGGAACATCGAGGAGGGCGCCGGTAAACGACTCCGAAGCGAGATAAAGCATCTCACCAAGACGGCCGCGCGGAAGTGGGCCGTCGCTTCGGTCACACAGCTGCGCCGCCCCGAATGGTTTACCGCCGAATACGGATTACCGTTCTCCGCCTGGCCAAAGCGCGACGCCAAGACCGCCATCAGCGCGTATCTCAGCGCTCAAAAGAGCAGCGCCGCCGCAACTTCATCGACCAGCGTCGAGCAGGCGATCCGGGCCTTCGTCCAGGTGATCAACGCGCTGCCACACATCGAAACGACAGAACGCGAAGACTCCGCTGAGGCCGTCGCCCAACTCGCCGCAAAGGCGCGGCCAACGATCTCGAGCGAGCTCGCCCTGTCGTGGTTCGACGACGAGCGGAAGTTCTAACGCGCGCACGCGACGCGCCGGAACTCGACCCATTGCTCCAGCAGCTCGACTCCGCCGATGAACTCGTTATCCTTAACGCGGACGACGCTCCTACGATTCGCTTCAAGGATGGCTGCTGCTACCATCGGCTCGACTGGTTCGCTAATGCGTTATCCAAACAAGGCGGCACTCACGTTACGAGAATCGTGCTCAAAGATCGCGTGGGGCTGCTTGGGGACGTGCACGCCGAGGACTCTTTGCTCGCAGACGCACTCGCTCGTCTGGTGGACAGCGGAGTCGAGACGATTCTCTGCGTCGGTGACGTGGCTGATGGCCCGGGAAACCTGGATCGTGTTTGCGAGCTCCTCGCGAGCCATCACGTCATCACCGTAGGAGGCAATCACGACCGGTGGCTTCTGGCGGATACCGTCCGCAATCTGCCGGACGCACATCATCGTAGCCAACTCGCGCCTACTAGCTTGGCGTTCCTACGCTCTCTTCCCGTCACGAGGGAGTTCTCCTCGGCGATGGGCCAAGTCATGTTGTGCCATGGCCTCGGAGCAAACGACATGGCGGGCGTCTCGCCGGACGACTTCGGCTACGCGCTAGAGAGCAACTTCGACCTACAGGCCCTAATCAGGGAACGAGCGTTCGATGTCATTGTTAACGGTCATACCCACAAGCCGATGGTGCGTCGCCTCGGCCAATTGACGGTCGTCAATGCGGGCACGCTCTTTCGGCATCACACGCCGGGATACGTGGTTGTCGACTTCTCCTCGGGCGACGTCACTTGGTACGGCCTCGCTGGTTCGGCTGGAGAACGACGGCTGCTCGGGACAATCCGAGTTGAGGACGTGGAGGCTGGCTAATGGGGCGTTGCAGTTACTACCCGCTGAACGCCAATACGTTAGCCGGACTACGATGTCGCCCAGTTCAACCTTGTGACCCCCTTGAACCACTTGAAGTCGTCTAGGTTCGCCGTGACTACAGGGAGCCCGCAGGTCGCCGCGATGGCCGCAATCTGACCATCCACAAACGGTGGCGTTCGCCCGGCTCGCTCAAGACGGGCTCGCTCGGCCGCGTGCCACTCGGCGGCCCGTTCGTCGTACGGCAGTATTGGCAGCGTTGCGACCACTACCTCGTCCAGCCATCTCTCCAGACCGCTCCGCTTCTTCCCGCGCGGCAGCCTCAACACTCCGAACCGGAGCTCGTGCCACACTGGCGCCCCAATTGCGCATTCGCCGCCGTGCTCTCGCAGCCTCTCCTCGACGCCGCGATCTCGTTCGGCCCACATCATGCGGGACACCGTGCTGGTGTCCAGGAGGAAGCGGGTCACAGCTTCACGCTGCGACCAGGAGTCTTGTCCCGGAGCTGTTCTGCCCAGCCAGGCTCGACACCGATCTCGCGCATGTCGTTCTCTCGGCAGAAGTTGTCGAATGCGGACATGAACGCCACGCGGCTGCCGCTCAACCGCGCGTACTTCGCTGCGGACAGAAGCACTGCGACCTTCTTACCCCGTCGAGTCAGTTCAACGTCCTTGCCCGATTCCGCCTGATCAACGAGCTCGGCAAGCTGCGCACGCGCCGCTGCGATCGAGTAACTCTTCTGCATGGTCAAAAGGTACATCGAGATGTACATCGCGTCAATGCGCGCGGGCGAACCCCTAGTTTGCTTCGAGCTCCCTCTTCCGCCCACGGCCGAACGCCAATACGTTAGTCCGGTGATCACCCTCGACGCGGCACAGTCGACCCTCTCGAACCTGACAAAGGGTCGTCGTCCCGGGTGGCGCCGTGAAACTGCTCTGGCAGAGTTGGCGCGCAAGACCCACGAAGCGGCAGCGTGGTGCACGCACTATGCTGACACCTCAGCACCTGAGGCCTGCCTTCGACCACGTCGCGTTCGGCCTTCCTCTTCCGCGCGCCGCAGAACGTCGCTACGTTGGTCACACCAAGTAACTCGCTGCGAGCAGGCAGGGGCGTCCGAATATGAGCTACGACCTCGCGATATGGGGAAGCAAGCGTCCGCTCACCGTCCGCTCACCGTGGAGGAGGCAGGTCGCATCTACGCGGCGCTAACCAACGCCGATTGTAAAGTTGTCGCGCCGGATCGCCGCGTGAGTGCCTTCTACAAGCAACTCTGCTCGACGTACCCCAGTCTCGACGCGCCCAGCAAGGCGCAGGCGGCCCGCTCTCCTTGGACGGCCGCTGTCGACGTATCGAAGAGCTACGTTCTCCTCCCGATTGCATTCTCTCGAGTGAAGGTTGTGCTTCCAACGGTGGTGGAGTTGGCGCGCAGCCTCAGGCTCATCTGCTTCGATCCTCAAGGGCCGCGCGTAAGCCAAAACGTACCCACCGGGAGTGCCTCGCGTTCGGTCCTTCAGACCGAGGACGGCAGCGTGATACTCAATGCATCAGCGGAGATCATTGCGCAGCAGGTCTCGAAGCTTCGAGCGCCGCACAACAGCTTCGTCATCCTCGAGCGCGGGCGTAATCGCTATATCCAAGCTCAGGTCAACGCGAGGCAGAAGTGGGTACTCGAGTATCGCGACGGAGCCGCCGAGCGGCATTTTCGCGCATCGAAGCCGGGCCTCCCGGATGTACTGCGCTGCTTCGTTGCGTTTGCGGACCGTACTGGAACTTGGAAAGACGCCGTCGACTGGAAACAGGTTACGGTCTGACGGGGCATGCAGCTGAACGGCAATGAGTTAGGCACTAGAGACCCATGCATCCCATCCTCATCCTCGCAAACGTTGGCGCGGTCGCTACGACCCT
>CAITIQ010000401.1 GCA_903892415.1 uncultured delta proteobacterium
CGGGTTCGGCGCCGAGGGTGGCGGCGGCAGCGGTGGGCCGGGCGGCGCGGGACGGTGCGAACCGTGGAGAGCGTCCCGGCTCGCGTCGCCCAAGCACCTGGATTCGCAGGCGTTCGCATTTTCGGGACGGTGCGAGCGGAGCGAACCCGTCCCGCCGAGAGCGCCGCGAACGGGTTTGCGGCGGGCGCCGCACACGGAGCCAGATGAAGGGGTCGCGAAAACGCGACCCCACGCTTGAACAGCGGCCTCGGAGAGCGATCTCCGGGGTCGTTGCGTTTCGCCCCTACGTTTCCGCGACCTTCGACGTCCGGCGGATGCGCGCGTGGACGGCGTTCGCGTGGGAGAGCGCCGCCGGGCCAGCTCCGTCGTCCGCAGTGCCCCAACGTCAACGTCGACGAACTTCACCGCGCCGAGCACGAGGCGATGGCCGTCCTGCTTCTTCCTCGCGGCTGGCGGTGATGGCCAGTGGACCACGAGGTCGAAGCGTCCGTGGTGGTTCGCCTACTCGATGTCGAAGACGTAGTAGTCGGTCGAGCGCGCGATGGATCTGAGGTTGTTGTCACGAAAGATGAGTTGCTGGACCTCTCGTTCCTCGCCGGGCTGCATGAGGTCTATCGCCCGCTTCAGCCTGGGAAGGCAGCCAGGCCGCGACGTCGGAGGCTTCGCGTAGACGAGCCCGGGCATTGAGGGCACCGCACCCTGGGAAGTATGTCGTGTCGAAAACCGCGGTGTAGCCCCTGTCGGCCCGAGCCACTCGCATCGCGTTGCCGCATCGGTAGTACGTTGAAGTACACTCCTCGCGCAGCTTGCGGCAGAGGCGCTGGTCTCGGACGACGCGCTCGCGGATCGCGGGAGTAGCCCTCCTTGAAAGCGAGAAACTCGGGGCTCAGCCCCTGCGCGCGATCGCGGCCATCTTGACCACCATACGCCACGCGCACATCGCCGCTGTTCTAGGCGTGCTCACCAATCGGCTTGCCTTCGTGGAACAAGCCACGGCGACCCAGCGAGAAGCAAGTCGGGACACGAGCATCCGGCGTCCGGTATCATGGCGAGTCGCCAATAGGGACCAGCGTTCGCTATGTCTGTTTCACTCCCACGCCTTCACGGCTCCTCCGACCGGCCCGACGTTCGCGCGGTACCTGGGACGCCCGCGCCTTGTTCGAGCGTCGCGCCGTGGGGGCGCCGATGAAGCTCTCTGCAGGGGCGCGCCAGTTGGCCCTTCAGCACGTCTCCATCCGCGTGCCGTGGCACGACAACGGCTGGACGGGTTCTGCCTGCCGGAATCCGATCGAGAACACAGCGTGCCTCGTCCTCAAGAATATCGGCGAGAAGCGCGACGACGCGAAGGAGTCTGCGTGCGCGGGGAAGCGCCTCGACCAGCTCACGCAGGCCGAGTGGCCGCCGTGTGTGGAGGAGCGAGCGACGTTCATGGCTCCGTTCGCCCTCACTCGCGAGATTCGCCACCCGTACTCGTCCGCGAGCAAGGGAACGCATGGGCACCTGCTTCCGACCCCGTATCCGATGCCCGCCTACTCGGCGGCGGCGATTCCCTTCAAGTGGCTGCGTCGCGACGAAGTCGAGGGGCTCGATGGCGCTCCAGGCATTGCCGAAAAGCTGCAGATTGGGTTCGAGCGTGAGCGAGAGCCCATCCTCGATTTCAACAAGGGGAAGGGCGAGGACGGTGGTGACAAGGACGGCGGCTGGCTCAACGACAAGCACAACCAGCTTGCAGTCACCGACACGTTCTTCAGCGCAGTCGAGCCCGAGCTGTCCCTGTGTTTCTTCTACGCGAAGCGTACGCCACTCGCCCCGGAAGACGGGCGACGCGTGATCGTCGCCGTCGGCCTCGTCACGGCCCTCGGCGATCCCGTCGAGTACAAGAGCACGGACAAGACCAAGCTGCGCTCAGTGACGTTCGAGCGAAACATCCTCCACTCCATTCGCCCTGACTTCCAGAACGGCTTCGTCCTGCCGTACCGGCAGATCCTTGACCTCGCGCAGAACGACGCGAGCATCGACCCCAGCGAGCACGTCGCCTTCGTGGCCGACCAGGACCGCGAGGACTTCTCGTATGTCACGGATCACGTGACGCATGACGCGGCCATCGCCGCACTGCTCTCGTGCTCTGCGGTGCTGCACCGTCTGGGCGAGGTTGTCGCGGGTCCGTGGGACCAGTGCATCTCTTGGGTCGATCGCCAACTGAACCGGCTCTGGAAAATGCGCGGCCCGTGCCCCGGCATGGGCTCCGCGCTCTCCGCGCTCGGCGTTCAGAACGGCACGCTGATCGCGCAGGACATCGCTGCCACCCAGGCACGCGCTGACAGGTGGAACGAAGACCCGTGGCTGGAGTTCGAGGCGGCGTTGAAGGACCCGCGCAAGCTGAGCCACGGTCTCGCGCCGTTCATCGGCGCGGACATCAAGAAGCTGCACACGAAGCTGCCCGCTGAGCGGAAAGCGCTGCTCAAACTGCTGAGCCGCTTCGCCATCTCCGCCGAGCAGGCGACGCGCTTCTACCAAGAGACGGAGCGCGAGAACGTTGGCGTTGCAACCACTGACGCGGACCTGCTCGCGAACCCGTATTTGCTGTACGAGCTTGACCGCACGGGGAGAGAACCGATCTCCCTCACCGAGATCGATCGCGGCATGTTTCCCGATCCGGTCGTTGCGGAGAAGCATCCGCTGCCCCAGCCGAGC
>CAITIQ010000402.1 GCA_903892415.1 uncultured delta proteobacterium
CCCGTCGAATACCGCAACTCGCGACTCACAGCTCCACTCGCCCACGCCGCGTAACTCATGCCGTCCGTGCACGACATACCTGAATCCCGTGCACGCAACTGTCTTGACGGAAGGGGGACACTACAGGCATGCGCCGCCGCTAGCGCATACCGCGTTACCCGCGCCAACAGATCCGCCGGGACAGGCAATTGGGCGATCTGCTCAGCGTAGCGTGCGCAGCGCACAGCAGCCGAATGGACGCGCGAACTGGCCGCCGGGATATCCACATTGAGTGTCTCCAAGTCCTCCAGCTGCAAGGCATCACGATCAGCCTGGGTGGCGTTGTACGCCTCAATGTTCTCAATCCCATTGGGTGCTTCTGAAGCCATGACGAACCCTCCTGTGTGGCCACTCCCCGCGACTGGCGCTCACCCAATACAAATCACCGCCAGCTCGCAAATGTGGACAGCCCTCCTGTCGATTTCACGAAAGCCTACAAAACAAGAGACTCTGAGCATTCCGAATGCTCAAACCTATGGCCGAGGGTGCCTTCGAGCATTCCGAATGCTCAAACCCATGCCCGAGGGTGCCTCCGAGCATTCCGAATGCTCAAACCCATGGCCGGGGGTGCCTCCGAGCATTCCGAATGCTCAAACCCATGGCCGGGGGTGCCTCCGAGCATTCCGAATGCTCAAACCCATGCTCAGCAATCTCCCGTGAGCATTCCGAATGCTCAAACCTATTGCCAGCAATCTCCCGTGAGCATTCCGAATGCTCAAACCTATTGCCAGCAATCTCCCGTGAGCATTCCGAATGCTCAAACCCATGCCCGGCAATCTGCCGCAAGCATTCCGAATGCTTTTGCTCTCTTGTTTACAAGGCTTTTGCCTCAGCGCACCCGCGTGACCGTGCGCGTACGAGCGCCCGCGCCGGCGCGAGCCCCATGACGATTGTTGAGCGCTGCGCCGCCGCCAAAGCGATGTCGGTAGGTGCAACAAGAAGCCAGGCCCAAGCCCGAGCTAAGCGCGGAGACGCGCGCGTTGGTGCAGGCCACCACCAAGGTCGTCGCGCATTTGATAGCGGGGTACCGCGTAGCGCCGCAGCTGCGCGAGGAGCTGCTCTCCGCCGGCTACGAGGCGCTCACCCTCGCCGCCTCACGCTACGACCCCGAACAAGGCCCCTTCGAGCCGTTCGCGCGCCTCCAAGTGCGCACCGCCGTCTTCCGCGCCGTCCGCAAAGAGGCCCGCGCCCAGAGCCTGCTACCCGCCGAAGCCGAACCCGAACGCGACCCCGAACCCCCGCCCGACCTCGAGCCCGCGCACCTCAGCGCCGCCAGCCTCCACGCCGCCAGCGGCGCCCTCCTGCGCAAAAGCGAACTCCAACGAGAACTCGACGCCGCCCTCCAAACCCTCCCCGAAGAAGAACGCACCGCCTTCCTAGCCTACGTCCAAGGCCACACCCAAGAAGAAATCGCCCAGAAAGCCGGAGTGAGCAAACGCACCGTGCAGAGAAGGATCGAGAGGGCCGTGCAGGTGGTGAGGGAGAGGTTGGAGGAGTAGGAGTCGGCAGTGGTTCGGAGTTGGGCGGCCCTTCGCGGGCCAAGCATCAAATGCCCAGCAAATGACGAAGTCATCGGAACTGCTTACGGTTCTCGCGCAACACGCGCCACCGGACACTTCCTCGTCAAATGCCCCTGACCGACCTCAAGTAGTCGGCGCTCGTTCCATGCGCGCCCACCACGGAAGGTAACGGCGCTCGCTCTTGGCGGGTCCTTGTCCTCCAGCGCGATCACGCCCTCGTGCAGCGCGTCACGGATCAGCCGCGAAGCAATGGCCGCGGTCTTGGCCTCAATGCTGAAGCGCAGGCGCAGCGACGAGTTGGTCATCGGCTGTCGCAGCACGTAACGAAGCCAGGCGTGCTGGTACATGCGCGCAAGCGCTCGCTGCGGTCCACTCAGCCACCTAGCAGCTCATGCCGAACGTCTCGAACAAACGGCATGCGTCGAGCTTCAGCCGGGAATTACTCCAGCGCTAGGGCGAGTTGCTTGGCCGCGCGAGCGCCACGGGCCTGCATCGCTCCACGTCCTTGGCGCGGCATAGTGAATGTTTACACGCTACTCCCTGGCAGTTGGGCTGCTTTTGCCTCCACTAAACATCAGTTTAGCTCTAACATACTCACGTGAGTAACGTCGGACACGCCAACAACGACGGTAGTGCCTGTTCGCCTTCTGACCTTCGCAGCGGAGATCGCCACTGTTCGGAGTAGTCGGAGCCGCAAGCGAGCCTAAGTTGCGGCGAGAATATTGTGCGGCGAGCAGCTAGCAGTTCAGGGGTGCAATATGACAGAGGTAGAGAATTCTGCGGGAGGGAGCCCACTCTCAAAAGAAGGCAGTGAACCGCACGAGTCGGCAGGTCAGGTTTCCAGCGAACTGATCTTTGGTCTGATCTCGCCCGTAGGAACGAACCTCGAGAGGGTGTGCGCAGCGCTGTCTGCTGCTCTCGCAGCAGCCTCGTATGAGCAGATCAACTATCGCCTATCAGACATCTTTAGCGAATGGGACAAGCTACCGAGAGTTGACGACTCTACCGAGTTCAACCGCATACGGACCTCAATGGACTCCGGGGATAGCCTGCGTAAGCTAACCCAAAGCCCAGAGATTTTGGCTCGACAAGCGGTTGCTCGGATTGCTGAAGAGCGTCGAAAGAACATCGACGTTAGTCCTGGTCGGCGAGCACACATCCTGCTCTCGCTTAAGCGACCTGAAGAGGTTCACTATTTGAGGGAACTCTACGGACCACGGTTCATCCTTGTGAGCATATTTTCGTCGCGTGAGGATCGAATTGCATCACTCCAGCGGCAAGGTATGTCTGAAATGGAAGCGATTCAGTTGGTTGTCCGCGATGAGGGGGACGGAACTGACTACGGACAGGCCACCCGAGAGGCGTTCGAGCTTGCAGATCTCTTTCTCGAAGGAAGCTCGAACGAGCTTAACGACGAGTTGCAGCGGTTCATTGACCTGATCCTAGGCTCGCCGCTCTACACTCCTCGCCACGACGAGCACGCGATGTTTCTCGCTTATGCCACCTCGCTTCGGTCTGGGGATCTATCTCGGCAGGTGGGCGCAATCCTTACGACAAGCGACGGCGTTTTGCTTGGAGAAGGATGCAACGATGCACCTCGGTTTGATGGTGGTCCTCACTGGCCTGGCAGCAGCGACCGGCGCGATCTCGCGATTGGATACGACGCCAACGACAAGGCGAAGGAACAGATGCGGAGCAAGATCGTTGCTGCCGGTGAAAATGAAAAGCAGAGGGAGAGAATAGCGGAAGCCATCGCGCAAAGCGGCCTTCTAGATATCACCGAGTATGGGCGTGCAGTTCACGCAGAGATGGCAGCGCTCATGGCCTGCGTGCGGCAGGGAACGTCTACACGTGGCGCGAGGCTCTATTGCACTACATTTCCGTGCCACAACTGCGCCAAGCACATCATTGCTGCAGGTGTGCACGAGGTACTCTTCATCGAACCGTACCCGAAGAGCAAAGCGTTGAGCTTGTACGATGACGCACTGACCATGTCTGCGAGCGAGAAGAAGGTGCACATGCGAGCGTTCGTCGGGGTGGGACCGCGTCGTTACCAACACCTATTTGCGCTGCAGGGGCCCTACGGGCAGCGCGTAAAGCGCAAAGAAAGGGGCAAGGTCCGGGAGTGGGATCGACGCGAGGCAACTCCAGCGTTCCACGACCGGCTCGTGACCTACCTTCAGCTAGAGGACTGGGCAGTAACCGAGTTCGGACGGCTATTCGATTCTGCCGAAGCTTCGCCTGAATAAGCGACTAATGGTGCTTGCATCGATTAGTTACGAGAGATAGCGTCACGGCATGGTTAGAGACGCGAAGCTAGACCTTCAGGCACTTCGCGCGGCGAGTACCGCTGCCCGCGCACGCGTGCAGCAGCTTCCGACTTGGACGCAAGATGCGGTTCGGGTCGTTTCATCTGCTGCGTCATCGTCGGAATCTCGCCAGGTGCTATCTGCCGCCGAGTTTGTTCAAAAGGATCTTGTTCGTTAGAGCGCGATGCTGTCTGTGCAAAAGGCCCGCCACCCGCGGGCTTTTGCGTTTTGTTCGCGCGAGGCAACCGACCCCTCTGTTCCGAGGACACTTCAACACCGTCCCGCACCGTAGCGAAATGCTCTCGGCCATTCTTTGACTAGGACGGAAATGAGGCCGAGACGAGCTTCAGGCGTTCCTCCCCCCCAGAAACACCAAACCCCCTCGGATTCCTCCTCGGGGGCTCTTGCTGCTTCTGGCTCCGTGTGCGGCGCCGGTCGCGAACCCGTTCGCGGGGCTCTCGGCGGGACAGGTTCTCTCCGCTCGCACCGTCCCGAAAATGCGAACGCCTGCGAATCCAGGTGCTTGGGCGACGCGAGCCGGGACGCTCTCCACGGTTCGCACCGTCCCGCGCCGCCCGGCCCACCGCTGCCGCCGCCACCCTCGGCGCCGAACCCG
>CAITIQ010000403.1 GCA_903892415.1 uncultured delta proteobacterium
ACGAGATCAAGTGCACCAGCGTCGTCACCACAACAACTGAATAGCCCGATGACGTCTTCGGGCGACGCCACGTGCTCTTACGACTGCGGCGTCTTCGTTGGCCGCGAGGCTTATCTAACGAGAAGCGGCGACCACCTTGTTGGCCTACGAGTTGTTGGCATGTTCGATACGAAGGCCAACCGGCGACGTACACTAGCGGCGCTTCAAGTGGGCCGCTGAGTGGTCGATGAAGAGCTTGGCTGAACTTGCCCGATCGGCCGTTGGCTGGCACTCTCAGCGCCCGCATGCCGACCTTCATCGAGTTGTTGAGCTGCGCAAAGCACGCAGAGACGAAGCCAAAAAGGGTAAACAAGGCCAACCCCGCGCAACGTGGGTGGGATATCGCTTTGACTGCAGAGCTCGAAGGCGACTTCTCCGCATTCCTGCGGATCAACGCGCGGCTGCCAGAGCTGTGCTCAGCCGGTCTTTGTTACGCTGCCACAGCTGGCGGTAAGGTCACCCTTTTGCGCGTCAATGGGGAGCACGGGGCGCACTCCAACCCTGATGGCTCCCGTGTCGTCGGAGCGCATATTCATGGTCCCACTCCCACGCAGCTCCATGTGGAGCCTCCGGCATTTGCAAACGGGCCCAGGCACGCCTACGAGGTCGGGGCGCCCTTGGCTGCGTTTGAGTGCTGGCAACTCATGTGCTGGCTCGCCCAGATTCACGTCGCCTCCGCAGTACAACGAGCCGTACACAGTTCGTGTGTTACGCTCAATCAGTCCCTGCTCGATTTGGGATGAACGTGCAAGAAGCGATAAAACTCCAAGTCCAGCGTAGTTTCGGCAAAGCCGCCCAGGTCATTCCGCGGCGGCCCGGCAAGCTCTACCAGCTCGACCTCCCAGCCTTCCTCTCAGACGGGGATGGCGTGTCGGTGTTCGTTGAGTGCTTCGGCAACGAGATCCGAATGACCGACTTGGGATTGACGACTACCAGGCTTAGTTACTCGCACACGCTCTCCAAGTCTCTTATGCAGGAGCTCGCCAGACTGGCCGAGCTGCATGGTTTCCGACTTGAGGAGGGAGCGCTCGTGGCTGACTTCCAATCGGACGAGATTGCCGCCGCTGCGTTTGGTCTGGTTCAGATTCAATCTGAAGCTGAGGTGGCGATCTCGAAGGTCCAAATCCGCGCGGAGCGAAGCGAGAGCTTTCGTGTGGGCGTAAGAAACGCGCTTAAAGATGTCTTCGGGCAGAAGTGCGAGCTTGATTTTGCCGCAGAGAATGACCCCCAGCGACTGTTTACAGTGGACGCCTTGATACATGGATATCGGAAGCCTCTCGGCGTAGCGATTGCGCCGTCCGATATGCACGCGGAGCGGGCGGTAGGGGTAAAGCTCCACGCCTCCCCAGCGATGTCCAAGGAGACCATTTGGGTCGTTTTGCCGCGCGACATCAACGGACTTCAGGCGAAGACGCGTAACAGGCTCATGAATGCGTTCATCGCGCCGATACCGTGTTTTGATGAAGGGCGAGATGCTCTCGAAGAAAAACTCGCCCAACTAGCCAGCTAGTTTTGAATCAGGTCGGTGTCCAAGAACCGTTTTAACTGCCTACGCGACTGCCCATCCCGGGGCTAGTTCGCATACCGACCGCAACGGCTAGACCTGGCAGGCGGTCAGGGCGTAGCCTGCGCCCGGCGTGGCAAAGAAGCTAACTGAATCGGGTGGTAACGTGGGTGCGGACGCAGGGGCGAGGGAGTCTGGGCCTCCGTCTTCTGCTCGTAGTTTCGGGGGCTTCTCGGAGGTGACCTCGTTCTTGTGGGGCGTCGCGGATCTGTTGCGCGGTGACTACAAGC
>CAITIQ010000404.1 GCA_903892415.1 uncultured delta proteobacterium
CGCCGGAATTTGGCAAGCTGCCGCCAGCCCGGTGCACGGCGTCGCAGGACGACGGGCAGCCGGGGTGGGGGAGGCCCTCAATGCTGTCCCAACAGATTGGTTTGAAGGTTTCGTAAGTACCTTTGGATGAGGATTAAACCGCCTTTCTCAGCTGCTCACGATTTGAACGTGGCGGCAGCTTCCGGCCGGATCCTGCGGTATGAACGCAGGCAAAACCGTTTTTTCCCAGGTTCTAGCCCGGGTGCCGCACTGGGAGTTTCAGCGTCTCGCCAAGGACCACGACCAATCGGACGGACGCCGCCAGTTCTCGGCGTGGGATCATTTCCTGGCGCTGGCCTTCGCGCAGATGACCTTCCGCGAGAGCCTGCGCGACATCGAGGCCTGCCTCAGCACCCCGCGGCTGGCCTATCATCTCGGCTTCCGGCAGCGGGTGACCCGCAGCACGCTGGCCCGAGCCAACGAGGAGCGGGACTGGCGCCTGCACTCAGCCCTTGCCCACAAGCTGATGCATCGGGCTCGCCTGCTTTACCAGGACGAGCCGGCGGTGCTCGACCTCGAGATGCCAGTCTACGCGGTGGACTCGACGTTGATCGATCTGAGTCTGGCGCTGTGTCCGTGGGCCAACTGGACGGGCAGCGACGCGGCCGTGAAGCTCCACACCGCGCTCGACCTGCGGGGACCGCTGCCGGCGTTCCTCGCCGTGACGCCAGCCCACCACGGCGACGTGGTCTGGCTGGACGATCTGCCGATCGAGCCAGGCAGCTTCTACGTCATGGATCGCGGCTACGTCGACCTGCGGCGCCTGCAACGGATCCAGCAGGCCGGCGCCTTCTTCGTCATCCGGGAACGGCCGGACGTCAGGCACTACGTCTCCGCGTCCCGGCCAGTCGATCGCTCCACCACGCTGCGCAGCGACCAGTCGATCCGTTTCAATGGCTGGGACGGCTCCCGCCACTGGCCCGAACTGATGCGCCGGGTCAGTATCCACGATCTGGAGCAGTCCATGCGAATGGCTTTCTGGACCAACCATTGGAACCTGCCGGCCGCCACCATCGCCGAGCTCTACCGCCAACGCTGGCAGATCGAGCTCTTCTTTCGCTGGGTGAAGCAAAGCCTCCGCATCCGCACGTTCTTCGGCACCAGCCAGAACGCGGTCCGGGTCCAGCTCTGGTCGGCCATCTGCGTCTACCTCGCAACCGCCATCACCCGCAAGGAGCTCGGCCTCACCACCAACCTAACCACTTTCGTCCAAGTTCTCTCGGTCCACGCACTTTCCAAGGTCCCTCTCCCTGAGCTCTTTGCAAAACTTGATACAAGCGGAACTCACCTTAATACACCGGAACAGCTCACATTCAACGAGTTATGATGGGACAGCATTGGGAATGAACCGGTCCCTCATCCAGACCCAGGATTCGCGCTGGTGATGGAGCCATCCTTCCTTTCCGAGGAAATCGATCATCGCGCGATCAAAGTACTCGTAGTGGGAGAATTGCACATGCCCGCCAATGTCCCAAGTAAAGCCCTTGGGATCAACAAAGGACGCAGCCAGACCTCCTGGTTGCGGCCCGGCCTCGATCAATTGCCAGTCTAAGGTGGTCCCCGTCGGTTGGACAGCGGATCGGGTAAATTAAGTTAAGAGAGACAAAGGCGCTTTCGATGCCTTGGCCGACTCCGAGGACAGGAGCCGAAGAGCTTGCC
>CAITIQ010000405.1 GCA_903892415.1 uncultured delta proteobacterium
CCACCCGCTGGAACGCGCCTGACCCCAGTGAAGCTCTCTGGGGAGCCGTTGTGCATCCGGGAAGCTGCGCTGATTGCGCTGGACGGGGCAGTGGTTTACGAGAATGCGCGACTACCCGGAGGCGACGGAGATTTTGTGTCGATGGTGCAGTTGCGAGGAACGGGGACAGTGACGCTCGCCCTCCCCATCCAGACCGTCTCCTTCGAATTGGGCGAGGAGCGTACTGTCTCCGTCCGCATCCATTCGGTGTTGGGTTGGACCGGAAAGATCGTTCCGCGAGCGGTGCTGCCGAGTGAGTCTCCAGCAAAGACGCGGGGACTAGTGGCGCTATCGGGTGAAGGGATGGTTCTCGTTGACGGACGTTGATCCGACGAAGGTCTCGGGAGAGAAGTCCGACCCGCGAGAAGCTCGTTTGAGGCGACGCGCCGATAAGCGCGCCGCCCGCAAAGCGCTGCGCGAGAAGAAGCGGCATGAGCGGAAAACGCTCTGGGAGGACGCACGCAACCTGCCGAACTTCCTGACGGCCCTACGGGTGGTGATGATCCCGGTCGTGCTCTGGCTGCTTTCGCGAGGCACCCCGCGAGACTGCTTCTGGGCTTCGATCGTGTACAGCCTCGCAGCGATCACCGATGCGCTGGACGGCTGGTTGGCTCGTCGCATGGGGACGGTGAGCATTCTTGGGAAGTTCCTCGACCCGCTGGCCGACAAGCTGATCGTGACGGCGACCTTGGTTTGGCTCGTCTCGATGGGCCGCATCCCCGCGTGGGCCGTTGCCCTGTTGATCAGTCGAGAGATCACCATCACTGCGTTGCGCAGCATCGCCTCGAGCGAGGGGCTCGTCATCTCGGCCGAGAAAGGTGGGAAGGCAAAAACGGCGCTGCAGATGATCGGCATCATTTGCCTCGTGCTCGGGTACCCCTACAAAGTGCACGGCGTCTTCTACGACTTTGGCGAGATCGACCTGGTGAACGTCGGACGGCTCATGGTCTACGCCAGCCTGTTTTTCTCCATCACCAGCGCTGTGGGTTATCTCAGCCTTTTCGCAGAGGCCGTCGAGAAGAAACGTCCTCCCGCTTGATACGGGAGGAGTGACGATCGGGGCGCGTGGACGTCCGCCCGCTGGTACGGAGCTCTCCCTCCAACTGACGGAACGACGCGAGTCGCTCCGCTTGTAACAGGCCCTCAGTGATGGCCGCGCGAACCCGACAGCCTGGCTCCTCGTTGTGCGCGCAGTTGGAGAAGCGACAAGCGAGGGCAAGCGCGGTCACGTCTTCAAACGCGTTGGCGAACGAATCGGAGTCTGCCCACATCGACAGCTCGCGGAGACCCGGCGTGTCGATCACGATCCCGCCTCGCGGCAATACGAACAGTTCGCGCCTGCTCGTGGTGTGCTTGCCGCGATCGTCATGCGCGCGGACCAAGCCCGTTAGCTGCACGTCTGCGCCGAGTAGATGGTTGGCGAGCGTCGACTTCCCTGCTCCAGAAGAGCCCACGAGAGCAGCGGTTGAGCCAAGGCTCAGATAACGCCAGGGCGCGTCGATCCCGAGACC
>CAITIQ010000406.1 GCA_903892415.1 uncultured delta proteobacterium
GCCCTTCTCGAGCTCGACGAAGAACTCGCTCTTGGCCGAGGTGCCGTTGTAGAAGTTGCCGACCTGCTTGGTGCCGGGGGCAACGGCTCCTGCCTCTTCATTGATGATCTTCTCGAGATCGAGTTTGACCTTCTCCGGCTCCTTCGGCGGCTCCGGCTCGGTCGCTGCTACCGCGCCCTCCGGTGCCTCCTTTCCGAACACGCCGATCGCGAAGTGACCAGCGCCGCGAGCCACTTTGCCCTGCACCTTGTAGGTGCCCGTCTGCTTGGGGCAGGTTTGTGCGAGCGCCTCACGCGTCTTCGATTTGTCGTCGGCGACCTTGTGGTCCTCAGGATCCCAGACAAACAGGTGCAAGGCCGATGCGGTTTGGTCGGAGGCTGCCACGAACACGTAGCAGTTGCCCTTCACCAATTCGATGCGGAAGTCCTGAAACTCTCCGCGATCGTAGGCAACGCCGCGAAACAAGGCTTCGTTGACCATGACCGAACCGGGCGCCGCTGACTCCGCCTGCTGATTGATCATCGACTCGAGTTGCGGATCGGGGGTTGCTCCGACCTCAGGCGGCGCCCCTCGGCAGGCCATGGCAAGGGTCATTACGCAGGCGATTGAAAGGTGGGCTCGCTCCATGGCGCGGGATGTAGTCCGAGTGGGGTGGGCGTTCAACAGAGAGCAGGCGAAGGGCGAGATCAGAGGCCGATATCCGCTTCGCACGTCGGAACTCGCGAGTCGGTCGGTTTTGCGGCGCACACGGTGAGGTCGCTTAGGTTCAATGGGATGGTGGCAAGTTGTGCGTCGGTTTGCACCGGCGTGAACCGCAGACGTTGCGAGGGTTCAACGACGACCAGCCGCCGTTTAGAACGTTGATAGTGGTAGTCATAGGAGCCGAGCCCGGTGCTCGTGGGCACCTTCACCTTGATCCGCAGCAGGGCCGTGTCGGGGTGCTTCTGCGCGTAACGAACCAGCGCGCGTCGGGCCTCCGACTCGAGCCACTCACCGCCCGGCGCGAGCTCGCTCGAATCCATCGTTATCACCAAGCTACCGCCGTGGCCCGAGAGCTTGCCCGGTACGACGCCGAAATCGACGCTCACCGACTGCTCGCTGACTTTGATCGTTGGCTCGAGGTAACGCTCCTCGATCGTCGCCTCGATCAGGGCGAGCCCTGCCGGGGCGAGCTGAAGCTTCTTGTACGCGATCGCCGCTGCGCGCTTGGTCGCCTCCACGTGGGCGCGCCGCAGTGGCATCTCGCCGCCGTAAAGGTCCTCGAGCCTGCGCTTGATCGCGCTGTCGACGTAGCTTGCTTCGGTGATGCAGTACGCTGGGTCTTCAGCGAAACAGTGGGTACCGTTCAATAGCTCGGCTCGTACCTCGGACCAGCCGTCTTCCACGAGCTGGTCGGGCGGAGGTCTCCGCTTGCAGGCGCTGAGGCAGGTGAGCAGCGCGATCGCCGTCAAGGCCGCCTTCATCCGTGAACTCGCTTCGGTCGAGAGCCGACGAGCAGCACCTCTGCCGAGTCGTGGATCGCGAGCGCATAGCGGTTGGCTTTGTGCACGACGCGCACCTTGCGGTGCTGGCTCCGGAGCTGCTTCTCGAGCACCTCGATGCTCGGCACGCCCGCGCTGCGGTAGGAGACCACTACTTCCTGAACGCTGCGCTGTGCCTCGATCAGCTCGCTCAGGGCCTCTGCGCCATGCTTTCGATCCTCGAGTGAAGACTGCGCGGCGCGATAGGGCAGGTGCTTCTTGCTCCGGTCGATCTTCGTCTGCCACTCGTCGTGGTCGGTCAGCCCCTCCAGAAAGTGGTAGGCGTCCGCATAACGAAACGAGCTGCCCTTCGCTCGCAGATACGGCGGATCGAGGTAGACCAGATCCGTCGCGACCCGCACGGCGAAGGCGTCCGAACAGGAGGCTTGGTTGACTCGGCCGTTGTCGAACACGGCTGCGTTGGTCTCTCTTACCGCGCGCTGAAACAGCTCTTCGAACGGGCGCTCCCACGTGGTCTTGTTGCCAAAGGAGCGTGCAACTTTCGCCGTTCTCAGATGGAGGTTCTTACGGTGGAACAGGTTGAACGGGCGCTTCATCAGACAGGCTTGGAACAGCGAGTGGAAGGCGATGGCTCGGCTTGCCGAGCTGAGGCGCGCGATTCGCGGAACGATTCTGTCCAAAAATCGATTCTCGTCCGGGAGGAAAAATACGCCGTCATACTCCGAAGCGACGACGGAGAGCTGTGCTTCATCGGCTGCGTAGGGCTCGAGCAAGCCGCTGACTTGACCCGTCGTCAATTGCTCCGTCGAGTTTTCGACCAGGGCCCGGGCGCTCTGAAAGTTTGCGCGCAGAGCGTCGTTGGCCAGCGTGGATTTGCCCATGCTCTTCAGCAAATAGGCGACGGAGCCAGTGCCGCACATCAGGTCGGTAGCGCTGTCGAAGTCGAGCGTGGAGAGGTGCTCGTGCAGCCACCCGAGCAGGCTCAGTTTGCTGCCCTGATAGCGAGTGGTGGGGGGCCTGCGATCCGCTTTCGGCGCGAGCGGCGCGTCCGACTTCACCTCGGCCCGCGGGGCCTTCGAAGCGCGACGCTTGGTTGAATCCGGCTGTCCCATCGAGTGCGCGTGCGTTTAACATGAGCGCATGGCGCGTTCGACTCGCTTCTCCTGCTTCTCACTCGCGCTGCTTGCCGCCGCGGGGGCAACCGCAAACAGCGCATGCACCGGTGAGATCGGCAGCTCTGAAGACGGCCCTCCGGTCGTGGAGCCGCCGGGTACGCCTTCTGGTCAAGACGCTGGACGGGTCACGCTGCATCGGCTCAATCGGGTCGAGTACAACAACACCGTGAAGGATCTGCTCGGCAGCGCGCAGAGCCCGGCGGACGCCTTCCCTGCGGATGACCACGCCTTCGGCTTCGACAACATGGCGGACACCTTGGTGCTCTCGCCAGTTCAGTTCGAGCTGTACGAGCGCGCCGCCGAAGCGCTCGCCGACGAGGTGCTCGACGTCGGCCTGCCTAGCACGACCACCCGCTACGAAGCCGAAGTCGTTGGCGGCAGCATTGGGCAGGCAGCCGGCAGCGCTTGGCTCCTTTGGTCGAACGGCGACGTGGTCGCAACGCAACCGCTCGCAAGCGAGGGCGACTACGTGATCCGTGCGCGCGCATGGCAATCGGCGGCTGGTCCCGACGCGGCGCGCATGACCATAACCGTTGGCTCGCAATCGTTCGGTCCCTTCGACATCTCTGGCAGCGAGACCTCCCCAACGACGATTGAACAACCCATCGCGCTCACCGGAAACAGCGCCATCATCACCGTCTCCTTCGTCAATGACTACGTTGACGACGTCACCGGGGATGACCGCAACCTCTACGTCGATTGGGTCGAGCTCGAAGGTCCAGTCGGCGCCGTAACGCAGAACCCGCTCCGTGACGCCTTCCTCACTTGTGATCCCGTCGGCGAGGGTGAGCCCTGCGTTCGGTCGATCATCGAGACGTTTGGTCGCCGCGCCTACCGCCGTCCGCTCGAGGCCGCCGAGGTAGACGGCCTCGTATCGATCTTTGATTTGGCGGCAGCGCAAGGGGACGACGAGATCGAGGGTATGAAGCTCGTATTGCGAGCGATGCTGACCTCCGCGCACTTTCTCTTCCGCGTCGAGATCGACGAAGATCCGGAATCTCTCACCGCCCACCCATTGAACGATTTTGAGCTCGCATCGCGGCTCTCGTACTTCTTGTGGAGCAGCGCGCCCGACGATGCACTCTTGGACCTGGCCGAGCAGAACAAGCTGCAAGACGCAGCGACGTTGTCCGCCCAGGTGAAGCGCATGTTGGATGACCCGCGCGCCGACGCCCTCGTCGACAACTTCGC
>CAITIQ010000407.1 GCA_903892415.1 uncultured delta proteobacterium
CGGCAAAGCCGCCCGAGAAACCTGACGCTTCGTCACAAGTTCGCCATCCGAAATTTGAACGAAGGGGCTGAGGAAGGAGAAGCTGGGTCTCAGGTACTCGGTTTGGGCCGAACGGGACCGCCTTCCGTCCGTTGTCGCAACGGCTGAATCCGTACTAACTAACTGACGTGCCGAATCAGACCTCACATGGCCGAGGAGGCTGACGATTGGGACGGCGACAGCCAGGATGGCGACGAAAGCGACTTGCCCGACCTCGTCGAATCCGACGAAGAGGAAGCAGGCGACGCGAGCGACGGAAGCCTGTCCGACGACGGCGAAGCCTGTTTGTACTGTGAGTCGACCGCCACGGGTCCGGGACAGGAGCGCATGCTGCTCTGTGATAAGTGCGGCATTGGCTGCCACCTGCGATGCCACACGCCTCCTCTGAAGTCGGTGCCAAGAGGCGATTGGGTTTGCGCCATCTGCCGAGGTCGACCGCTAGGCGGCGCTCGCAATGCCGCATCGCGCACCGAAGGTCATGATCCGCCGTCCGTGCGACACGCTCATCCGCGCACCCCACACACGCGCGCGCAAACGCGGTTCGGCTACCGGGCCGCTGAGCCTCGCCCTCCCTCGCCTCTGGGGATTCGTCTGGGGAGATCGGGGTTTGCACAGGTGCCGGTGCGCCGAGGGCAGCCGCGTCGGAACCTGCGGAGGCGACGGACGCGGACTCAGAGGCCGCCGAGGAGATGGCTCGCCGGTTTTGGGATCTCTGGCGCAGCACAAGCGAGTCAGCGATCGAGGAGGGGCTGCACCTGAAACACTTGCATGAGTACACGAGATCGCTGTTTGCCTTCCGTAACGAAGGCACGCCGGAGGCCAAGGCCCGTACGGAAGAGACGCAAGCCCGAATCTATGAGCTCGTTGGGCGGCATGCAAACTTTTGTAGCGGGGTGAAGGCGAACCCGTGGCATCCATTCGCCAACGAAGCGCAGCACACTGCCTTCACAGCGGCCGGCAAGTACAGCGACAACCTCACGCAGTGGCAGGCTCGCCTGCATGACCTACGGCGAGTCACAGGCGAGCTTGCGAAGCCGGTGCGCGGCGAGGCACACGGACGCCGAAACCGCGGCGTCAAAAAGGTGGCGACTGACGAGTCTATCATGGGCTTGGTCGACCTAGTGCCGACGTACGTTGGACCCACGCGTGCGTTTCGCGGCCGATGCTTCCGCATCCGATGTGTGCGCAGAACGGTGTTTGTTGTAGGGTGCCATTCGAAAGCAAGCCGATCCCCCCAGAGATATTGTCGCAGCTAGACCGGGCGAGGAAAGGAGTCGGGGCCGACGCGTTCGTGTACCAGAATCCGATCCTGGCGATTCAGCAGAAACTTATGAATCCCGACATGGCCGGGCAGATGAACTGGAGGTGCACAGTGGAAACGAACGAAGATGGCGAGCGCGTGTTTGCTGGCGTCATGACGGCCATCGCTGCCCATGCCGCGGAACACCGACTTTGTGGTGATCGAGCAGACGAGTCCATTATGCCTCTCGCGGTGTACACCGACGAATCAATATTGAGCACGGACGGACGCCACGTCTACAACGGCATGTGGCTCGACATTATGAGCCAGAAGGACGAAAAGCGTCAGTCGCTAACTGGCCCGATCCTTGTTGGGCTGATCCCCAGCTTCTCTGGCAGCGGGAAGGAGATCAAAAAGGCTCGCCTGCAGCTATGGCACTGGTGCATGTCGCAGCTCGTGGAGGACTTGCAAGCGGGCTGCGCAGGCGTTGAGTTTGCCGCGCGATTCGGTACGTTACACTCCATGAGCCCCCCCAATCGCACTTGCAGCCTGTTCTTGGCAGCTGCTGGGTTGCTTGGCAGGTTCGAACGCTGACTCTAAGCTCGAGTGGCGCAAGTGCCACCCGGTGCTTCTCTTGTTTGAGTGCGATCACAAAGAGGCGAAATGTTGCGCTTCCTTGATGGGTGGCCAGACGTTTTTCCCGTGCAATGTCTGCGGGGTCGCGTTCCACCAGTTGCACAAGATCGATGCAGATGAGTACGAGCTACGTACGAAGGACGACTTAGTCGGTTGCCGCGGAGCCGGCGAGGCGTTCGCCACGACCATGAAGGACTTAACGGACGACTTAGCGACCGGTGCTATCACCAAGTCAACATTCGCTGAACAGAAGCGCATGGCGCGTGCCGAGCTCAAGTTTCAGAAGGAGATGCTCGCGATGATGTCCGGCCTCGACGTTCCGCCGGCCTTGGACAAAGCCCCCCATCTCCACGCGAACCTGAGCGTGGGGATGGATTTGTTGCACTTGATGAACGAGGGTCTTGTTCCGCGCGTTTTCTTGTCCGTGGCGAACCACTTGAATCGGCGCAAAGGCGGGCTCAAAGAATTCAACGACAGATGGATGAAGCAACCTAAAAGCGACGACTTGCGTGGCATTGTCCACGGCCCGCTCTTCAAGAAAATCGGCAAAACGATTGAGCTCGCTGGCATACCGAAAGCCTGCGAGAAGCATGCATATCTGCAGGCTCTGCCACCTTTGTTGCGGTCCGAACCAAAGGTGTACGCCGTGGTGGTGGCGCTGCATGATTGGTATGCGCTGATGCATCAGAAGTCCTTCACAGTGAAGCAGATTGCGGAGCTTAAAGAGGCTGCATTGAGGTGGCTTCTCAATCCGCCTTGTCGCAAGCCGCGGCGTGCTCTTGTGCGGCGGCCATGTCGATCTCATCTTATGCGCTTGCAGGTTTCAGGCGGCATTCGACGAATCGCCACTGCATGACACCGCTGCCGACGCCGCTGCCCAACGAAGACAACATGCGGTCGCAGCTCGGCCAGTAGACGCGAAGTTCGACGACACTTGCGGTGTTTGCTGCGGCAGAGCCTCCTTGGAGCAGCCGCTAATCCCCTGCCATGGCGATGGCAATAATTGCTGGCATGCGTACCACGCCCAATGTCTCTCACACAGAGGGCCGAGGCTCCAGGATTGCCCAGCTTGCGACCCAGAGGCGTACCCGAACATGATTCTAATCTCGCACTGGACCCATCCGCTGCAGGTCATCAAGCTCCACATGGCAGCAATGCATGCAGATTCGGCCATCATGTTGTTCGGCGCGCTGGTCAACACAAGATGTGGGTTCCTTGAAGCTGTGCACCGCATCCCGAAGAGGTTTTACAGAAAGGGCAGCAAGGCTACGATGCGGGCCGGCAGTCAGATCGCCGCCTTCATGACGAGGCACACGGCGTACCTCACTGTGTGCGGATACCAGACGCTACTCGCCAAGCAAAACCTGCCGACAGCGGAAACCTTGGCGGCACCGGTTACCATGCGGAGGAAACGGAAGCAGCCGCAGAGTGAAGAGCCTCGCTGCACCAAACCGAGGGGCAGCTTCTACAGGGGCAAGGGTGATCCGATCCGCAGCCTTGTCATTTCGAGAGCGGAGCGCGCAACCGTTGAAGACGCAGAAGATGATGACCACTTGGACATCTCCCTCAACAGTCTGCATCAGCGCGACGATGCAGGCGAAACATCGCTTTTCATTGCCGGAGTGGATGTGGCACAGGTCCTCCCCTGCCCCTTACCAAGGTTTCTTCTCTTAAATAATCCCAGAATTCTCGGCGATCCTTGGCGACCATCCAGTAGCAACCACGGTGCAGGTCCTAAGAAATACTATACCAACGTTCGAACGACTTCACAAGATTGACAACTCGGCTCCACCTCTCGCACAGCGAGACCTAACGGTCGCCATCTATGGGCATGTCGAGCTTGTTTCTGAGGATCACAGCTCCACGGTGGTCCTCCACGCGACAAGCTACCAAGGGAACAGGGCTAACCCGGAAAGTGGGCAGTTCCAGACGGTGCGCTTCAAGCCTACTAGCGGTCGTGCTTCTACTCTCCAGTTCGCCGAGATGATGCTCATTTTTGATGCGACGCTCGGCGACGGTGCACGGCACCAGCTCGTACTAGTGCGCAACTTCACTCAAACCCAGCAAAGAAGCAGCAGAATCAGTGGCGTGGAGTGTTCCGATACCCTGCTGCAGCGCGGCGGCTTCTCCGTCATTCGGTTGACCGATCTTGTTGACGCGTACCACATCGTCCCCGATGTCAACTACCCCGAGGACCCGACGCGTTTTGTGGCTAACCGGCACATCCTCTCCAGAGCCTAGTTCATGTGACATATCTCAGGCTCATAGTGCCCGTTACAGGCCGATTGCGCTGGATTGTCATTTGCACCGCTTCTACCGTGCGTGCAATCTCCGCCCGGCCGGAGGCATCCCCACAGGCAACAGCGCGGTGGTGTGGTTCCTGCATGCTGCCCGGCGGACCGGATCCGCCGGCGCCCATCGGGGGCCCGGGATCCAGCTCCGCCAGGGCCCACACGCTGCCGCCCGGGGGCCCAGGGGATCTGCCCACTGGCCCGGGGCCCGCACAGCGCTCGGCGGGCCCGGCCGCGCGGTGCGCAGCTGCAGCTGCAGCTGGGTTGCAGCCAGCCAA
>CAITIQ010000408.1 GCA_903892415.1 uncultured delta proteobacterium
CCCATCGTCGCGACGCTCAAGCCTGATAACGCTGGGTTCTTCCTGCGGCTGCGTACTCCGGAGGGCCTACCGGCACCCGGCTTGGCGGCCTTCGAGCCGTTCCCTCAGGCAGCCTGCAAAACCGGGCCGCTATTGAGCTTCTCGCCGCGGATGAGCCTCTCGGCGAAAGGCCCACGATTCGAGTCCACCCCGCGTTTCCTGGGGCTCGTGCCGGTGATCAAGCCGAACTCCGCCCTCTCGGTGCGCGTCGGCGATGATTCACCTTGGAGGCGAAAAAACCTTCCAGCCCAAGACCTGGTTTCGTCTTCCTTTGCGGTGAGCGAGCAGCTCACATTTGCCAGCAAACAAGGGGCGTACCTCTCGGTGGACTTCGAGGACCGCAAGGTCCTAAATGCTCGTTTTCCGCAACTACAGGGCGTGCTGAGCCGTGTGCTCGCGCTGCGAACGGTGCTCGACAAGGTGCTGGCGCAAACCAACGTTGCGAGCGGCTCACGTGCGAGCTTCGAGCGCGTGGTGACCGAGCTTGAACAGGCGCTGCTGCGTGACGACGCAGACCACGCGTGGGTCAACGGACTGCTGACGCAGGCGGAGCAACTTGCGGAGGCCTTCTCGGCTGGACAAGACCCGTACGCGACCAAACGCGGCGTGGTCGCGCGTGGCCTCTACTCCAAGCTCGACGGCAAGTTGCAACCCTACGTTGCCTTCATTCCACCCAGCTTGGACAAGCTCGCAGCGGCAGGTAAAAAGCTACCTCTGGTGCTCGTCGCCCATGGTCGTGATCGCTTACCCGAACACGCCTTGCGCACGTTGATCGGTGAGGCGGCAGACGAGAAGGTGACGCTTTCGTACGCTGCACATCACCTGCCCGCGTTCCCGGATCAGGGCGCCGTGCTGGCCGCTCCCTGGGGTTTTGGCAACGGCGGAACGCACGCAGTGGCGGAACAAGACCTGCTGCAGGTGATCGAGGAGCTGAAAGCGAGCTACCCGATCGATCCGCGACGCATATCGCTGACCGGCTACTCGCTGGGAGGTACGGTGAGCTTCGCGCTCCCGCTTCACTTTCCGGACCTGTTCTCTGCTGCGGCGCCGCTTTGCGGTTATCCGAACTTGCTCGACTACAACAGCGTCGCGAAGGTCCCGCACCTGCCCTGGGAAGAAACGCTGTTGCAGAAGGAGTACCTCGTTCGCTACGCGGAGAACGGCCTTCATGTTCCGCTCCACATCGTGCACGGCGGTAAAGATGCGCCGGGCCGCTCCAAGGTCGTGGCCGATCGCTACAAACGGCTCGGCTACAAGTACATCTTCGACGTCCAGGAGGACCTGGAGCACAACGTTTGGGACTACGCGTACGAAGACGGAAAGATGGTCAGTTGGCTCAAGCGCCAGTCGGTCCCCGAGCAGCCCGCCAAGGTGCGGCTCACCACCGGCAAGCTTCGCTACGACCGCGCCCACTGGCTGAAGCTCCTCGCCATGCTCGACTCATCCTCCAGTGAGCCCGCAGAGCTGACTGCGAGCGTCGATGCAGAGACGCACACGGTAGAGGTTACCGCGAGCAACGTCTTCGCCTTCGAGCTCGACCTTCCGAGCATCGCGCCGTTGCTTGGCGCGCAGGCGACAGTGGTGGTGGGTTCGCAGCGCTTCGAGCGCGAGACCTCGGCCAGCGTCGCGCTCATTCGCGACGAGAGCGGCGAGTTCACGGTCAAGGGCCAAGACGCGCAGCCGCTCCGCAAGCGGCACCGGCAGTCGGGCCCGATGGACGACGCGTACCACGAGCCGCTTTTGTTCGTGGTGGGAACGCTCGATCCGGCCCACACCGAATCCCACCGCTTGGCGGCTGCGCACATGGCGCGGCTCGGCGGGGCTGCGGACGTCGACTACCCGGTGATCGACGATGTGAACGTGAGCATGGGGACGCTCGCTAGCCCCAGCGTGGTCTTGCTGGGAGGGCCGCAACAAAATGCGGTAACCAAACGAATCGCCGAATTTTTGCCCGCCAAGTTCGAGCCTGACGCCATCGTTTTTCGCGGAGTGCGCTACAGCCAACCACACACTGGGCTGTCGTTCATCTACCCTGCTCCGGAGCATTTTGACGAGGTCTCCATAGTGCCTCGCGGATTTCGAGAAACCGGCTACATCGTTGTGCACGCCGGTTTGAGTTCCCACGCTACCCTGAACGCACGGTTTCTTCCGCGACTGCTTCCAGACTTCGTCATCTACGACGACGGCGTTGCGCAAAGGCGAGGAGACCTTCTGCTCGGCGAGCGCAAAGTCCTGAACGCTGGGTTCTTCAAAGAGAATTGGGAGTGAAATGACGCGCGATCCCCTCAATCTCGTCGGCAAGGTGCTGGAGAATCGTTACCGGGTGGAGGCGCTCGTTGGCGAGGGAGGCTCAGCCTTCGTCTACCGCGCCGAACATTTACAGGTGGGGCCCGTTGCGCTGAAGTTTCTCTATTCGCTGTGCAATGAAGACAGCTCGACGCATGACGCCATCCTTGCTGACTTCCTGCAGGAAGGCCGGCTGATTTCGGAACTCTCGGCGCGCACCAGCGCGATCGTTCAAGCGCGTGATTTCGGCGTCTTTCGCGAGAGCAGCGGGCCGCCCATTCCCTACCTCGTGCTCGAGTGGTTGCCTGGACGCTCACTGGATGAGGTGCTGGTCGGGGAGACCAACGCCGGGAAGCCGCCGCGCACTTTGCCTGAGGCGATCAATTTGCTGGAGCCAATCGCCGAAGCGCTCTCCCTCGCGCATACGCGCAACGTGGTTCACCGCGACGTCAAACCGGAGAACATGCTCGTCGTCGAAGAGGGGCCCGGGCAACGCATCAAGCTGCTCGACTTCGGCATCGCTAAGGTGATGGAGCGCAAATTCGTGGGGCTCCACCACACTGGAACTTCTGCCACGGCCTTCACACCGCATTACGGCGCGCCCGAACAGTTCAGCAAGACCTTCGGTGAAACCGGCCCCTGGACCGACGTGTTCGGGATGGCGCTCGTGATTCTGGAAGTCATGCGCGGTGGGCAGCGTGCCTTCCAAGGCGACGACTACATGGAGCTCGCAAAACAGAGCTGTGATGAGGAACAACGGCCAACGCCTTTCCATTTGAAGCTCGAGGTGTCACCCGCCGTTGAAGCGGTCTTTCAGCGTGCGCTCGCTGTGCCGTCGAATCTTCGGTACGAGAGCATGTCGGAGTTTTGGTCGGCCTTGCGCGGGGCGACCTTCCAACATCTCGCACCGACGCTGTTGCTACCGCAAAGCGCGGCGCGCCCAGCCTCGGTGCGCCCGGCCTCCGCGGCGCAGCCGAGCCCAGCGCTAGCAAAGCCCACCGGCACCGCCGGCGCGACGGCAAACGACGCCAAGAAGCTGCCGGTGGCCACGATGTTGGTGGCAGGGGCGGTAGTGGTTGGGCTCAGCGTCATCGGCATCAGCGCGTTTCAGAAGAGTCGCTCGAGTGAGAGCACGCCGAGCGCTGTGACTTCGGCGCAACCCACTCCGAGCAGCTCCACCACGGCTGCGACGCCCAGCGCAGCAGCTTCAACGCCGCTCGTGGCGCCCACCCTTTGTCCGCCGGATTCCGCCCTCATCCCTGGAGGAAGCTTCACCATGGGTTCCGATGCGCCCGGGGTGCGCAGCGCGGCTCCAAGCCATCGCGTCAATGTCGATGCCCACTGCCTCGATCGCCATGAGGTCTCGGTCGAGCGCTACCGTGAGTGCGTGGCCGCTTCCGGCTGCCAAGCGCCCAAGCTCAAGAGCGCGCCGCCGCCCGGACGTTGCAACTTCGAGTCGGAGGCCAAGCAGCCGATGAACTGCGTTACGTGGGAGGAAGCCAAAGCGTTTTGTACCTGGCGGAGCGGGCGGCTCCCTAGCGAGGCCGAGTTTGAACACGCCGCGACAAGGGGCTCGCAGCTTCCTTGGGGTGATGAAGTAGATCCAACGCGTGCCAACCTCGACGGGGCGGATGGCTTCGCCGAAACAGCGCCAATCGGCTCCTTTCCACGCGGGGTCTCCCGTGAGGGAGTGCACGATCTAATCGGCAACGTCGCCGAGTGGCAGGCCGACTTCTTCGAGAGCTACACGCCTGAAGAGAAGCTCAACCCCCAAGGCCCTGTATCGGGTGAGAAGCGCGTCGTGCGCGGAGGCAGCTTCAGCGGCGTGCTGCTAACGCCCGCGAGCAAGCCCCCCGTGAGCGCGGCCCACCGCGAAGCGCTCGCTCCCAGCGAGGCGCGCCCAACGCTCGGCTTCCGCTGTGCAGCGGCGCTCAAGCGCTAGCGGAGACAATGTGAAGCGAGCCGTCACCAGCCCTGCTCCCGCGGGAGCGAACCGCTGGATCCCTCAGCTCGCCGGTAGAGCCTGCTTGGGGGAGATCGACAAACTGCCCAAAGGCCGTCGCTTCAAGCCGGACGGGTCCGACGGTGTCGTCGTCGAGATCGTAAAGATGCTGCTCTCCGACGACTTCGTCACTCGCTATCACGGGCGGCTGAGGATCGAGTCGGTTCGCGATGACAAGGACCGGCCAACCGTCGAGGCGCTGTACCTCGTTCCATATTTGGCCGCTTTGTGCGCTGGCGACGACGTACCGGAGGAGCACGACATTCTGGATAGGCTCGTCGGCCTCATGGGATCCGCCCGCACTCGCGCGGCGTTGCACATCCGCATCCGTGAGGCAGCGCAGGCTGCAGACCACTGGTTCGAAAAGGTCTCCCAAAGCGGCGGAGCCGAGCGCCGTGCGTTGGCCAATGCGCTCCGTCGCGCGGCTGGGGATCCCGGTGAGGACGTTTGGAACGAAGTCCACCAAGCAGCCGCAAACCATAGGCGATCGGAGCCGCGCTTTTTCCATCCGTACGGATTCGACAAGCAGAGCTTCATGGCTCGCTCTGCCGTTTGGATCCCAACCGTCGCGGGGTGGGGGGCGTTTCATCAGCACAACCTGATCGGTGGTCCTAACTACGAAGAGGATCAGCGGCGCGTGCACGACCACTGCAAACTCCTGTGGGGTGGTCAGGCCGCACGACTTGCCCGGTTCAACGCCTATGGCGACTCGCAGCAGGACTCGCGCTTTCTCCCGTCACGCTTCGCGGCCACGCTGGTGCCATTCCTCGCCGCCTACGCCGCTTCACCCGACATTCCCGAACGCCACATGCTCGTAGGCATGATCGGGCTCACCGTGATGTACGGGCTCAACCAGCGCTTTGGCGTCGAAAACGACACGCAACAGCTACAGTGCGTGCAACTGCTCGAGGCAGCACGCCAGTCTTCACGATGGCTGCAGCTTGCAGCGAAACAGCTGGACTCGCCCTCGGATGCCCTGCTCCAGGCGACGATCGATGCAACCAATAGCCCGTCACTCGAGACCGACGCTGCACTGCGCGAAGCGCACTATGTTTTTGTCAAAAAGTTTGGGGGTCCGTAGCCAACACGCAGCCTAATCCAGCCGGCCCTGCAGCGAGACGAACACACCGCTGTCACTCACCGACGGCAGAACGGTGAACGGCAAAGAAGCAACCACCGCCTCGGCCTCCCCGTAGTCGGCCGTAGCCAGCAGCACGATGCCAAGCCCGCCGAACACAGCCGCGGTTGGCCAGAGCGCGACCTGAAGAGTCTCAGCGAGCGAGACGTCCTCGCAGAAGGAACGCAAAGCCTTCTCGTCACCTCCACCCTTGAGATGGATGTATTGACCGCCGCTCGTTTCACAGCCGTTGAAACCTTCTTCGGAGCCCTCGGGCGCGAGCTGGATCTGAGCGCGCCCAACTTCACCGTCATCCCCCTTGAGACCGAGGGCAGTGATTCCACCCCAGGTGGCCAGCCCGGCGGCAACAGCACCCAACCCCAACGCTGTTCCGCCGAGGATGGCCTGCACGTTGGCTTCGGCTCCACGCGGGGTGAGCGTGAAGGTCAACTCACGCTTTTCGCGCGGCTCCAGCTTTACCGTCGACTCAGCGTCGTTATGGCCCGCCGCGCGGATCGTCAACTTGACTGACCCGGCAGGCACCTGCACCGAGCCTTTTCCGGCTTTCAGCTTGCCGACCTCTTGGCCGTTGGCGAGCACGGTCGCGTCGAGCGTGCCGACACTGAGCTCAAGCGTTGCTGGGGGTACACCGCCAACCAGATTTTGGAAGGTCTTCTTTGCGATCTCGACCAGGGTGTCATCCCCCGAGGTCTTCAAGTTTGCCGAGTAGCGAAAGGGCACGACCTTCGACGGTTCCCCGCTAACCCAATAATGAAGGTCCCCAGTAATGTCCTGCCCATCGAGCTTCATCTGGCCCCAGACGAAGCGCTCGACCTTGAGCTCTTTGGCGATCTTCTCCTCGCAGGCGGCGTCGGGCGGGTCTGCGCATTCGAGCGTGCTGGCCAACACCAAGAGCGCGTAGTCCTTGTCGAGCTGGGCCGTGCGCCAACCAGGCTCATCCTCAATCGCCCTACGCAGCGAAGCGGAGAAGGAGTCCGCATGCTCGAAGACATCGTCGGTTTGTACGGTCAAGACCGCCACCGGCCATTCATCCGCCGAGGCCAGGCCTGGCACTGCGAAGAGGACCGCCGAGGTGGCAAGGCAGGCCGTGGCTGAACGAAGAACGCGCATCGCTACAACCATAATGCGCGTAGCGGTTCGCCGGCAACCAGCAGATCCGCGCACGCCGTCTTCGGCTTAGCCGATCTCCATTTTGGTCCAGGTATCCCTTCGCATCAACGCCTTGCGCCGATCCGAGCGGGTGACCAGCCGAGCTGCCCCCCAGGCCGCGAGCAGCTCACCCTCCTGCCCAAGCCCCGGAAGGACGCTGCGACCGAGCAACAGCGTGCGCTCGATCGGCCCGCGAATCGGCTCGCCACCAAAGCCGAGGTAGCCCGGCGGGTCCACCTCGAGTTGACGCACCATCGGCTCGATCTGGGGGAGCCCCACGTCCCGACGGTGGACCTCGCGCATGGCACCACGCTCGAAGCTCCACGCGGGCAGGCCGTCATTGACCGAATCCACCATCAACAAATGCCGGTCCAAGAAGGGAAACTCGCGCAACACCGACTCGAGCACGAAGCGGCGCGCGTCGGGCAGACCGAGCGGCCCGTGATCCGGCAACATGATCTCCCCGACCAAGACCGAGATACCGCTGGCCCTCGACGTGCGCGACAAGTGCAACACCTGCGGAAAGCCGCGCGGATAAAGGTTGGGGTCCACGAACAGCAGCGCACCTCGACCGAGCGGCGTGGGCAAGCCCTCGCTGCGCACCACGATCGATACGGCGAAACGCCCCACCGTGGAGGTAATGCGCGGCCACTCTCGCAGAGCGCCCTTGTGAATGCCTTGGCCACCAGCGAGCGTCGCGACCGACTCGCCGTCGAGATCGGTCAGCACGAACTCGCAGCCGGTGGGCTGATCATCGCCGTCGAGGATCACCCCGGCCGCGACACCACGCCGCAAATGAATGGCGGTGGCCTTGTCCGAGAGCCTGCATTGACCACCGTGGTTTTCGATGCGCTCGACCAAGAAGCTCTCGAGTTCAGCCTCGCCTTCCGCGAGCCGCGCGCTGTTCCTGCGCCAGGCGCCGTGAAGCCGAGCCACGGCGAAGGGCGGCGGCAGCGCCGAGAAGTTGGTGGCGAACACCACCGAGTTACGCACCAGGCGCCTGTAGAAATGACCGCGCGGAAATTCGGCGAGCAGATCGGCGTCGGGCTCGGCGTGGACGTAGGGCAAGCGCGCCGCGTGCTTGCCCGTCTCGCGACGCTCCCAAAAGGTTCCAGGCGGCCACATGGCGTCCTTGTCGAAGGCCTCGTCGGCAGCCTGATTGACCGCGTCCAGCTGCTGATAGAGCTGCTGCACCACGTGATAGAGCTCCGGAAACTCGCGATCGATCTCGCGCGCAAAGAGCGCCTCTTCACTAGCCAGGTCGACGCGAAAGCCCGGTGATAGAGCTTGCAACGCAGGCTCCGAGGGGACGAGCCGGCGCCGCCACGTCTGCGATTGCGCCAACTCCGAAATCACCCGCGTCCAACAAGGGCTGCTAGCTCCAAGCAGCGAAAAAGCGCGGCGGTGAAGCAAGAACTCGCCGATGTTGTAGTTGGGCGCCGGCGAACCATTGCCGAGCACGAGCACCGTGAAATCACGACGCGCAAGAATGGCAGCAGCCGTGAGTGCGCCGATCGAACGACCGAGCACGATCACATCGTAATGGCGCCTCATGGCCGAACTCGTACGCGACGCCGAGGCCCAGGCTCGACAAGCACCCGCCCGGCGGCGATCAGTTGCAGCGCCTCGACCAACGCCTGATGCTCCTCGACCAAGATTCGCTTCGCCAGCGTGTCTCGGTCGTCATCGGCCAGCACCGGGACGACCTTCTGCACGATCACCGGCCCTGTATCCACGCCGCTATCCACGAAGTGCACCGTGCAACCCGTCCACTTCACCCCGTACGCCAGCGCTTGGGCCTGAGCGTCAACACCGGGAAAAGAAGGCAATAGCGCCGGGTGGACGTTGAGAACGCGGTCGGGAAATGCATCCAACAAGACCGAAGTAACGACCCGCATGAAGCCGGCCAACACGACCCATTCCACCCCAGCCTCTTTCAGTGCGGAAACCAGCGCCTGATCGAAGAGTTCACGCGAGGCGAACTCGCGGTGGGGCAACACCTTGGTGGCGACGCCCGCCTTGGCCGCGCGCTCGAGCCCGAACGCGTCAACGCGATTGGAGATCACGAGCGCCACGCTCGCTGAAAGCCGACCAGCCTCGACCGCGCTCAGGATCGCGCCCAAGTTGGTTCCGGAGCCGGAAATTAGAACTCCGAGCTTCAGCGGCGTTTCATGCTCGGGTTTCATCGACACGGTTCTCTTGCATCCACGGTGGGATCCTTCTCTAGCGGATTTACCTTAGCGGACCTGCGCATCCCCAGCGTATTGTTTGGTCCGTGGACGCTCTCGTTCGAGTTGCACTGCCGATCGGGCTCTTCCGGTCCCAATTGCGACCCGCCGAACATACCCTCGTGCTGAAGACGACCTACGTCTTTCAACACGGAGCGTACGCTCGGCTAGCGCCCATCCAAGAGAGCCTCCGCGAGGCTCAACGTGAGGGCGGCCGGCTCATCTATCCAACTGACTTTGGTGAGGCCAAGCTCGCCTGCGATGTGGTGTTCGTAGGGCCGGTTTTGCTCGCCTCCGGTCCGACGAGTCTGCGCGTCGGGAGCTTCGAACGCCGCGCGGCCAACCCGCGCGTGCTTGGTCCGGCGGTTCAGTTGGATCGTCAATGGGCGAGCTCGTGTGCTCCCGCCGACGGGAGGATCGCCCATCCGAGTCTGCCGCTGCCCATCGAGATGAACGGGCCGAACTTCCGCATGAGCAGCATGTTGCCAGCGCCTGCACCCGCGGCGGCGCTGATCGTGCGCGATCAGTGGGAGCACTTGATTCCCCTCGCCCTGCGCATCGACACGCTGCTGATCGATCCAAGTCGCTCGATGGTTGAAGTCGTATCGCGTGGCACCTTCAGCTACTCGGGCAACGTCGATCGGGAGGTGCTCGCCGTGATCGACATCACCGGTGCGCTCGCCTCGGAGAACCCGGAGCGGCTGCGCAACTGGAGCAGGCTGCGCGTGCTGGAGCCGGCTCAGCGAAGACCGGCACCCACTGAACGCGGCGACGGCACTGCGACGCTTCGCCGCCCGGCGGTAACGCAGAAAATGACCCCGGGCCCTGCACAACAACGCGCTGGAGTTCAGCAAGCAGCGCCGTCCGCGCAAGCGCTGGCGCGGCCTCCGCAAGCCAGCCCTCCGCAAGCCAGCCCAGCGCTGGTGACACCTGCCCACGACGACGAACACATCACGCAGAAGGTTCGAGTGCAGTCGGCGGCTCAGCTGGTGGCCAAAGAGTTTGAAGGGGTGGATGCCTCGGACGACGCCGAGACCTACGACGGTGAGGTCGCGTTGGCGCCGCAGGATACGATGACGTTGGATGTGACGGATGACGACCTCGAGGATCCTCCGACGCCGCCGCCTCAGCAGAGCCCCCTCGCCCGCTCCGACACCATGACCTTGGACGCGCCCGTGTTGCCCCAATGGGCGACCGTCGGCACACCGTTCAACAAGCCGCTCCCTCCGCCGGCAACCTGGGGTACCGCAGCGCCGGCTGCGCCCGCAAAAGCTCCAGTCGCAACAGCGCTCACCGCCGGTGCACCACCGGCGACCCCCTTCGCAGCGCCGGCCAATCCAGTTGGACTTCCACCGTTGCCCTCGCTCGCATCCCTCGTCGTTTCGAGTCCACCAAGCTGGGGAGCTGGTGCCGACCCGAACGGCACAGTCGAAGTGCGGCGGCCCGATCTACGAAGCGAAGAGGCCTCGGGGCCGAAGTGGCTCACCGAGCGCCCCCAAGTCAATCGTGCACCGCTGTCCACCGACGCCACGCCCTTTCGCTCTGCGGCGGGTCCTTCGCCCGTGCTGGCCTCCCCACCGCCGGCGCTCGGTGTCGAAAGCACGTCGGACTATGCGCCAGCACCCGTGCCCGTGCCAGCCGCGGCCGCGCCGCCAGCGCCGTTCGAGCCGGTGGCCTCACCCTCTGCGCTCAAGGGCATGGGCATGGGCATGTCCTTGCAGCGAGCGCCCGAGGTTGTGGCGTTGCCTCCGCCGCCACTCGTGCCGCCATTGTCGAACGGAGCAGACCCACCTATCGCGGAGGCGCCTCGACCGATGATGGGGCTGGCTCGCTTTGGGGCCAGCGTAGAACCAGCGCCACCGGCGATGGCGGCCCCATTGCCCAGCGTCTCAAACGACTTGCCGGCGCCGGCGCCGATCCAGCCTTCGCTACCGACGCCGGCTCCAGCGGTGGTGGAAGCGACGAGCTACGCCGAGGTGGCCAAACCGGACTTGACCGCACCGCCCGCACAGCAGGAGCACCGACGACCCAAAGCGAAGCCAGGAACGGGGCCCAAAATCGAGGGCCTAACAGTGGAAGAGTACGCGCACATTCGCGCCGCGCTTTGGGCCGATGAAGCTCACCGCAAGGAGATCCTCAAAGAGAACGGCCTGACCGAGCTGAAGTGGAAAGTGATCGATCGGCGCTGGTCGAAGCACATCGAGTCACTCGCGGAAAGGCCTGCTGAGCTATCGACGCTGCTCGAGGTGCTGCAGCGTGCGACCTTCGAGCACGAAGTGCCTTCGGTTCGCTGAGAACGACCTGTCCGCTGCGGCGGCCTATGGCGGAGGCGATCTATTCCGGGGCGCAGAGCTCGGCGTAACGGCCCACGGCCTTGCCCTCGTTGAAGTCGACCAGGCAGCCCGGGCCGCGCTCCATCGCCTTGAACACCGAAAGGGCGCGCGCGCCGCCCCAGTCGCGAGCACCGTCGAAACGCGCTCGAATGAAGCCTTCATCGTCGATGACCCAAGTCTCCGGATACTTGGTGGTTCCGAACTTTTCGGTCACGACCTTGAGCTCCGGATCGAGCAGGACCACGAACGGAAAGGTACCTTTCGGCACCTTCTCCTTGAGCTCCTCGTCTGCGGCGAAGAGCGTGGCGAGCGTGTCTTTGGCCGCGCCCAGATCTTCATCGGTGGTGATGGTGAGCAGCACGACGTCTTTGCGGTCTTTTAGCATCAGACCCAAGCGAGCCAAGGCGGGCATTTCTTCACGACACGGCTCACACCAGCTAGCCCAGAAGTTCAGGATCACGGTGCGACCTTTGAACTCGCTCAGGCTCACCTGCTTGCCATCGAGGTCGGGCAACGTGAAGTCGGGGGCCTTCAAATTCCTGCCGGCGTAGCTCGGGCCGAAGCTGCAAGTGGCGCTGCACAAGGAGCGGAGCTGGTCATTGCGTGCTGCGCGAACGAAGCCGAAAATGGCAACGAAGGCGAGGGCGATGAAGCCCAGTTGAATGACCATGTTCACCAGCTGCTTCTTGGACAGCTGCGGCCTTTCGGCCTGCTCGGCTTCACCGACTTGACCTTGCGCAGGCGATTTCGCGCGACGCTTTTTCTCCGTGTTCATGATTCCGGTCCCGTGGCTTGGAGCACTTGCAGTCGTTTGGAAGCAACTCGTGCGCGCGGCGCCTCGGACAAGGCCTCAGCGAAGGCGCGCTTGTATTCAGCGAAGGAGCCGCCGCGCGACGCTGCGCGCCAAACGGCTTCCCCCTCCGCCATTCCGCCCTGCGCCAAGACGTACTCCACCCAAGCCCAGCGAGCGCTCGTGCCGCGCACGTCGGCTCGACCGCGGAGCAGTTTGCGCAACAGCGTCAAGCGATTCTCAACCACGCTGATGCCCGCGAACTCACTGCCGTCGAGCGGCGTGTTTCGCTTGGCGCAGAAGGGGGCGATGCCGAGCGCGATGGGCACCGTTTTGGCTAGATCGCTGATGAAGGCGGCGCACTCGGCGATGTCATCATCGGTCTCGGTCGGCAGGCCGATCATCAGATAGAGCTTCAGCCGCTTCATCTTGAACTCCTTCGCGAGTTCAGCCGCGCGCGTGAGATGGCGAATGCGTGCTCGCCGCTCCAAGAGCTCACGCAGCCGATCGCTCGGACCGTCCATCGCCGTGGTCAAGGTGCGGTAGCCGACGCGTTTGAGCGCACCCACAAACTCCTCGTTCAGACGGTCCGGGCGCAAACTCGAGAGGCCCACCTCGCAGCCGCGATCGGCCAAGGCGTTGACGATCTCGGCGATCTTCGGGTGATCGCTCACGGCCGCGCCCACGAGCCCGACGCGACGGGCGTCTTGAGGAATGGTCGCCAGCAGGGTCTCGGCCTTGACGATGCGCATGCCACCGTTGGTCGAGCGACGCATCACGCAGTAGGTGCAAGCGCGTGAGCAGCCTCGCTCGGCCTCGATCAAGAACATGTTGGAGAGCTCGGTGTCGGGCGTGCGGATAGCGGAGAACGCGGGCAGATTGGCGACGTCGGCCTTGGCGATCGACGGCATCACGTCCCCGTGCAGGGCCGGGACGAAGACATGCGGCGTCGCGGCGGCTTTCTCGAGGGCTCGCTTGCGATCCGGTTCGGCGCGCAACTCGGAGAGCAGCCCGAGCACGAGGTCGTCCGCTTCGCCCATCACGATCACGTCGGCCATGGCCCCGAGCGGGAGCGGATTGCTGAAGGTGAGCGGACCGCCGGCCAAGATCAGCGGGTGACTCTCGGCGCGCAAGCGACGCAGGGCGGGCACGCCCGAGGCCTCCAGCATCTGGGCAAGACCGGCTAGCTCCAACTCGTAAGCCACGCTGAAGGCGATCAGCGGGAAGTCACCGAGCGGCCGCTCCGACTCGTAGCTGAGCGGTCCGACCTCGAAGAGCTTGGCGTCATCGGGCAGGAAAAAGCGCTCGCAGCGCAGGTCCCCGGAGTTTTGGATCAGCCGGTAGACCTGCTGAAAGCCGAGCGAGCTCATGCCCGCCCGGTAGGGAGAAGGGTACGCCAGCGCGATCGCATTGGCGCCGGAGCGGTCAATGCGGCCGTGCTCCAGGCTCATTCGGCGACGAATGGGCGTCGTGGATTCCCAAGCCATTGGCGCGGACCATAGCGCAAGCGGGGTTTCGACGCTTGTTCGTCGCGCAGGTTGCACGTTGCCGCCGTGTTTGGCCGCAATTGACGGGTCGAAGCTGCGTTTGTGAGCCCCTCGCGGACCAGCCGCAACGTGCTACGCTCTAGGCCTTCCTTGTTCCGAAAGCGCCGCCTAGCGGCACCGTGTGTGGAGGTCTCAATGAGCCGCTCGTTCTCGCGAACCATGGTTGTAGCTGTTGTGGGCAGTCTTTTTGTCGGCTGCACCCCAGGCACTTCCGCCACCTCGGACAACAACCCTGACGGCTCGGGGGCGGGCGGAGCTTCAGCCGGCGGTAGCGGCGGAACCACCAGCTCGGCGCAAGGTGGTGGCGGGAGCGGTAGCGGAGCGAGCTCGGGCCAGTTCATGTCCGGCACGGGTGGCAATCAACAAGGTTGCAGCTCCGGCCCCAACGACGATCAAGACATGGATGGCTTCACGCAGGCGCAAGGAGATTGCAATGACTGCGACGCCAACTCCAACCCGGGGGCGATCGAGGTCGTCGGGGACGATGGGAGCGGCGGAGCCGGCGGCTATGTCGCGGCCGACGAAGATTGCGACGGCGAGGCCGACGAAGTGGAACCGGCCTCCTGTGATGATGGGCTCGCGCTCGCCAGCGTGGACGCGCTCGAGGGAGCCAAGTCGATCGAGCTGTGCAAGCAGGCCGTCGGACCTGGGGATTGGGGCGTTTTGTCGGCTGCTTACGTGCGCGCGGATGGCACCTCTACCGCGCCCGGGCTGCAGGCCGGCATCATGAACAACTTCGGGCCGAATAACCCGCCTCGCGAGGGCTCGAACCTGCTTGTGCTCTCCTCCGGCCGCGCGCGCATCACCGGCCAGGCTGGCGCCTGCGGCAATGCTTCATGCACTGGAACAGGCGTTGGGACGCCGCCTCCCGGCTTTCCGCAAACAGCCCCCGGTTGCGAGATCCAACCAAACATCAACGACGAC
Source organism: uncultured delta proteobacterium (assembly GCA_903892415.1). GTDB lineage: Bacteria > Myxococcota_A > Polyangia > Polyangiales > Polyangiaceae > Xiheicaenibacterium. The sequence continues at coordinate 14,437 of CAITIQ010000408.1, forward strand.
ATCGGGCTCGAGGTCTCGCTGCGCGCCCCGAGCAACGCCACCGGCTACTCCTTCGACTTCAAGTTCCATTCGTTCGAATACGCCGAGTGGGTTTGCTCGAACTTCAACGATCAGTTCATGGCCCTCGTGGATCCGGCGCCAGCTGGAGCGCTCGACGGCAACATCTCCTTCGACATGAACGGCGCGCCGGTGAGCGTGAACATCGCCTTCTTCGACGTTTGCGATAGCTGCGCAAACTGGGCGCAGAATTGCTCCGGCTCGAGTTGTCCGCCGGTGCCGAGCCCGTGCTGCCCAGCCGGCGGAGCTGAGCTCGCTGGCACTGGCTTCGACACCTGGACCGGCACGTTCGACGACGGCAACGCCGGTGGAACTTCATGGCTCCGAACCACGGCGCCCGTCGACGGTGGCTCTGAATTTTCGCTGCGGCTCGCGGTTTGGGACACCGGTGATTCAGCGCTGGATGCCACCGCCGTGATCGACAATTTCCGTTGGATCGCGAGCGGCGGGGAAGTGGACCTCGGCACCGATATCATCCCCGAATAGCCCGCTGCAGGTTCCCCGTTGTAGTCCACGGCCGCCACGGGTAAGTCACCTTTCCGGCGCAAAGCGGCCACTTTGGTCACAGGAGTAACATGAACGCTAAGCTTGGTTCCGTAGTCATTGGGCTCCTCGTCGCGGCTTGCACCGCTGGTAACGGCACAACATCGGGTGCTGGAGCCGATCCCAATACGGGCGGCAGCGGCGGCATTACCGCGGGCGGGAACAACCAGGGCGGCCAGCAAACGCAAGGTGGCGGCGGGACGGCGGGCTCTTCGAGTCAGCAGTTCATGGCCGGAGGAGCCACGGGCACCTGCAACAACGAAAACGGCGATGAAGACCAAGACGGCTGGACGATCGCCGAGGGCGATTGCAATGACTGCGACAAGAACGCCAACCCCGGGGCGATCGAGGTAATCGGCGCGCCGGCAGGCGGCGGCGCAGGCGGAGCCGGTGGTGCTGGCGGTGCTGGCGGCAACGGTGGTAGCGGCGGAGCGGGCGGCGCTGAGTACGAGCCGGTGGATGAGGACTGTGACGGCATGAAGGACGAGCCGCAGGACGCCTATTGTGATGATGGGCTCGCGCTCAACAGCACCGATGCGAAAGACGGCGCTCGCGCGGTGGACATTTGTAAGCAGGCGGCGAGCGACAAAGATTGGGGTCTGCTCACGGCGCAGTACACACGCGCGAACGGTACGCCGATAGCCGCCAACAAGCAGGTTGGTCTACAGGCGAATTTTGGCCCCAACGTGAGCCCGCTCGCCGGCTCCTCCATGTTGTCGCTGTCCTCAGGCTTCTCGCGGCTCCCGGGTCAGCCGGGCGCTTGCACCAGCAACTCGTGCAACAGCAACATGGCTGGGACACCCCCTCCGGGCTTTCCACAAGACGTTCCCAATTGTCCGATCGACGACACCATCAACGACGACATCGCGCTCGACCTGACGCTGCGCGCTCCCACCAACGCAACGGGCTACAAGTTCAACTTCAAGTTCCATTCGTTCGAGTACGGCGAGTACGTCTGCACAACCTTCAATGACCAGTTCATCGCGCTGGTGAATCCGGCTCCTCAGGGTGCACAAGACGGCAACATCTCGTTCGACGCGCTGGGCAACCCGGTCAGCGTGAACATCGCCTTCTTCGATGTGTGCGCTTCGTGCGCCGACTTCGCGCAGAATTGCTTTGGAGCAAATTGTCCAGATGCGCCGGTTCCCTGTTGCCCCGCCGGCCCCTCGCAGTTGATGGGCACTGGCTTTGACAACGGCTTCGGCACCGGTGAAGACGCTGGCGGCACCTCCTGGTTGCAGACGCAGGCGCCGGTGGTCGGCGGCTCGGAGTTCGCTATCCGCTTCGCGATCTGGGACACCGGAGACGCTTCGTTCGACTCGACGGTCATCGTGGACTCCTTCGAGTGGATCGCCAACGGCGGCACTGTGCCGATCGGAACCACGCCGGTCGAGTGACCGGCGGACCTTCGGGTGAACCCGAGGCGGCCAGCGGCACTGAGTGCGCTGGCCGCTCGCATTTCTCGTGTTCATTGCATCCGCCTTCGGCGGAATCGGCGCACAAAGAATCCGAGTCTCAGCGCGCTGCAGGGTACGAACGGGCGAGTTCACCCGGCCGCAGATGCATCCGTCGCGGGCGATTGCGCGTACATTGCCCACTCCGATGCCGCCGGCCGCTAAAATCTCCGTAGTTCACGCCTGTGCAAAGCATCCGCCGAACGCGCAGGTGACGGGCAGCTCGAACACGCTGGTTGGCTTCCTACCGGCAGGCCGTGTCGGGGATGCAACGGCCTGCGGCGCAGCCATCGCCGTAGGAGCTGCAACGGTGCTGATCAACCATCGGCCAGCGGCTCGTTTGGGCGACTCGACGACGCATGGCGGAAAGCTCGTGACTGGCCACCCCAACGTACTGATCGGGGACACGCCGCAGAGCTTCTCGCTGGGCGCGGCGGCGGCGACGGGCAAGCCATTCTGCGAGGAGTGCGAGAAAGCGCGCCGAAGGCTCGAAGAGGCCGAGCGCGAGCGTGAAGAGCTCGCGGAACAGGGCGATGCGCACGGGGAAACCGACGCGGCCGAGGCCGAGTCGCACGAGGGCGAGCCGGGCACTAACGAGCCGCAGCCAGAGCCCGCTGGGCCGCCTGCGCTCGATGCCTCTACGGTGCGCTGGAATCCCAGCAATTTAGGCGGCAGCTCGTTGGAGGCGCTCGCGCGCGAACCAGCTACGGCCAACGCACGCGCAACCGGCCCAACTGCAAGCGACGCGCTTCGCGTCCAGGCGCGCAGCTTCGTGGCTCGCTCCTTCCTGCTCGATTCGCTGCCCACGCAACCCAAGAGCCTGATCGAGGGGCTGGCAAAGCAGATCGATCTCGAGAGCCCGGTCCGCGTATTGCGCGGCGCGCAGGGAGCGCTGCCCACGCTCGAGGTCTCACTCAAGAATGGGGTGAGCCAGCCTGCGTTTCGCGCGGTACTTGCCTCGGCGATGTCGGCGGGAGGCTTGGCTGAGCAGCTTCGCCGGCCTGCCGAAGCGATCCTGACGCAGTCGGATTTGGCGAAGGCCGCGGCCGCACTTACGCAAAAGGTGAATGCCCTCGGTGGCAAGCTGCCGCAAGCCGTCGCCGACGCGGTGAAAGAAGGTCTCGCAAGCGCAACCAGCCAAGCGCTGGATGACGTACGCGCCGAGGTCGAGGAGCTCGCGAACGTGGCCCAACCGCCCAGACCGCCGAGGTTGAGCGCTCTGGCGATCGAGAACGTTCACGCTGTTGATCCAGCGCTCGCACGCGAGCTGATGACGGTGGAGCTCGGCGCATCGCGCTGGGAGGCGCTGCTGCCGGGATGAACGAGCAACGCCGCGGCATCCTTCAGGTGATCTACGCCAAGCGCGAACGCTTCCGAAAGATCGTGCTCGCGCCCGGCGAGGCGAAGACCTTCGGTCGCAGCGAGCGCGCCGACGTCACCCTCCCCGACGACGAGCTCGCGGAGGTCCACTTCGAAGCGGCGTTCGACGGGCTCGGCCTCACGGTGCGATCGCTCGGCCGCGCGCCGCAGCCGGTGCTAGCGAACGGTGAGCGAACGATGATGGCCGATCTTCATCACAACGCCGTGCTCGTCGCAGGGCAGACCACGCTGGTTTTTTCGCTCGAGAACCGCACGCCAGCGCATGAAGACGCGCGCAGCGAACGGCCGCTTCGAGAGCAGGAGCGAGCGCAGCTAGCGAGCTTGCGCGACGCGGGCGTGCTGTTCGGCGTGCTCGATGGAGCCGTGGACGACCGGGTGCGCGTGCTGTTGGCCGAAGCCGTGGACCCTCACGCCTCACTGTACGAGGGGCTGGCCTCGGCGATCGACGACGAGGTCGCGCCCTATCTCGTGAAGTTCACGCCGGGGAGCGGCCTGCTCGATCGCCTTTTGAACGAAGGCTGGGGTCGAAGGTTCGGCATCTTGCTGGTCAGCCACGCACCTCATCGCGAGCTCCGCAGGCACCTGCGTCGCTTCTTGATGGTGGTCGACGACGAGACCGAAGAACGGCTCTACTTCCGCTTCTATGATCCCTCGGTCTTGCGTGATTTCCTACCGATCGCAACGCCGCGACAACGTTCGTTCTTGCTCGTCCCCGGCCTGCTGGACGCACTGCACTGCGAAGCCGAAGACGGCGCGCTGATCGGCTTTCACGCGAACCCGCTTGCGAGCTCCCCTGACGTTGAAACAAGGAGTCCCTGATGCCCGTCGCACCGAGCCGCCCTCGCGCCCCAGCTGCACGGCCACCCGCACGACCACCCGCACGGCCACCTGCACGGCCCGCCGCGCGGCCAGCTCCGCCGCCCACGCGCCGTGGAGCAACGACGACCCGCGCAGCCCAGCCGTGCCCGGCGAACACGCCCTGCGACGTCAATGACTTCGGTCTCACGATCACGGCGGATGGCTACACCATCAACCGCCGCACCCAACGCCGACTCTCGCGCCTCGGCCCGTCTGCTGCGCGGACCTTGCAGGGCCTGCTGCTGCGCCATGACTACGTGATCGAGGTGCTCGCCACCGACAGCGCGCCAGCGGTCATCGATGTAGGCGCTGGATTCCTCGGGACCTGCGCCGTGGCTCAACACGGAAGGCTCTGCATCAATCCGTTAGACCAGAGCATCCCTGACATCGAACGACGTCGAACAGGTCCGGGCGGTTTGCGTGCGCAGGCGCACATCCGGGTACGTCCAGCCGCGACCGAGGTGCAGGCGATCGATATCTTCAACCTGATCGGCGCAATCATGAACGCCTTCTCGCCGCGCGTAGTCGTGGTGCGAGCGCTCTCCTGCGGAACACGCCCAGCCGGAGATCGCACTCCGGCGAATCGAGAAATCGGTGCGCTCGTTCGGGTCTACCGCAAGGACAACTGGGAGCTCTCGTTGCGCATTCCCCAGCTCGGTAAGTTCAAATACGAGCGCACGGCCACGCGTCCCGTCAACAACCTCCGCTCGCGTACTACGCACGCAAGCGAGCTAAGTGGGCATCTTCAAACTCTCAGCGGCACTCGAGTTTGGAGCCGTGCAGCCGCCGACGACGCGGTAACCCCAGGCTTCGATCTCACGGTCAAGCGCAACAGTCGTATCGTCCCGCTCGGTGAGACCTACTTGCGCGTTCGCCGCGCGGTCACCGACCTATCCACCCTCGTCGCCGAGATCCTCGAGGCGATCAACAAGGCCCCACAGCTTGGCTTCAAGCTCGAGGTGACGGCGAACTTCTTTGCCGGGACGATCACCCTTGGACTCGCGCTACAACGAAGCCCCAGCCAAGAAACCGTGCGCTACGTCCCGATCGGCTTCGGCGGCTTTCTCACGCTCTCGATGGTGATCGTCGAGGTCCAGTTCGAAGGCTCCTTCGGCGTGCTGTTCGAGATCAGCGCCATCCGCTCGAAGGTAGAGGGTCGCATCGTCGGTACGATCGGCCTCAAGGCCGAGGTTGGGTACACCTTCCGCTTCCGCACCGAGCAGGACAAGGAGAACCCTGACGTCTGCGGGCTCGAGGTAACTGCGCCCTTCTCGTTGGGCGTGGTCGGTGAGGTCACCGGCTTCGGCTCCACCCTCGCCCGCGCCGAGCTCTCAGTGCGCTCCGGTCTCGAGCTACGACGCGGACAAATCCATGTCCGGCTTTCTCCTGGCCGCGTATGGCTCAGCGGCGAGATCTGGTCCAGGCGAGTGACGGTGAGCGGGGAGCTGCGCGCTGTCGATCGCACCTTCTGGACGCTTGACAACTATGAGCTGATCGCCGCGAAGCGGATCAAGACGTTCTGACGCCGATGAAGACGACCTTCCTGTACGCGCAACTCGAGGTGCACGACGCCGCAGCCGAGATCTGGCTCAACGACGTCCCTCTGTTGCGCATCGACGATCGAACCTTGCGCGCGCCGATCGAGAACGTGGCGCTCGATGCCTGGGTCATCCCTAGTGACAACGTCTTCGAGCTCGTGTTCGAGCCAGGTCCAACGCCGAGCGTCGCGCGCTCGCAAACCCGGCGGGAGCTCTTGCCGAAGACCGCTGGCGCGCTCGCGCGGATCATCCAGTTCGAGATCGGGGCGAGCGGGGAAGCCGCTGACGGCCTCGTACTCGCGGCGCTCTCGTATCCGCCGCAGGACACGGCGCTGCCCGAAGTCGAGGTGCAGCTGCCGATCAGCGCGCGCACCACCGTAAACCTCGGTCCGGGCTCGGGACGGTTTCGCTTTCAGGACGCTCCGCTGCTCGCTGACGTCAACGCGCTGCGCCCGGAGATCGATGCGGTGCTCGAGGCGATGGAGAACGCGTACCGCAGCGGCGATGTGGACGCGCTGGCCGCGCTGTACGAGATCAACCAAATCGAGGTGATGCGGGCCTTCCCCGCCTTCGATCAGGCGCTGATGCGCACGCGGCTCGCGGCGAACGTTGGGCACTACGCCAAAGGTCCGGAGCCGGTACGTCGCGATCCGGCGCTGCGCGACGAGCGACTCGTCGCCTACGGTCGCTTGGTCGAGTGTGTCGATCGCGACTTCGAAGCGTCCTTCAAGCTGAACGATCCAGACGGACGCGGAACCGCCTCCGCGCCGACCTTCCTTGGTCGCGACGAGCACGGCCGCTTGCGCGTCTTTCGCTGAAGTGAACGGCCCGTGCGCTAACCGCGCACGCTGCGCGCCATCACCACCGCACGCAGGGCCATCGGGCTCGCCTCGTACGGGTCGACTTGGAAGTGGGTCTCGATCACGACGCGCATCGGCAGCGTGCGAAAGAGCGGGAGCTTCTTAGCGATCGACTCGGAGAAGTAGATCGGCATCGAGGTCGCATCGCCCTCCGGCCGAAACAGCCCACGCACACACGCCGCGCCGAACACGTCACGACGTTGGAAGGCTCGGCGCAGCAGCAGCGCGCGCTCGACCTGCTCGTCGTACCGCTCGATCTTGATCTTGGGCAAATTGGCGTAGGCCGCGCGGATCTCCGCGGCCGCTTCACTCGCGGCCTCGGCGGTGACAATGCCGCCCGGCGCGCTCAAGATCGCAGCCCCGGCAGCCACCGCTACCTCGAGCTCGGGAGCGAGCTTGGCGAACGGTGAAGCGACAGCGAGCGCCGCCTTCAGCTGTGCCACCTCGTCGAAATCGAAGGTCGTGGCACCCTCGAGCAAAAGCGTGGTCGGCGAAAAACGACCGGCGCCGCGCAGCGAATCAGAGAGCGCGCGCTCGATCTCGCCGGTGGAGGCGACCTGGCCCTTCGTAAGGACGAGATAGGCCTCGGCGCGACCTTCATTCTGCTCCGGCTCGTCATCCAGACCGAGCCGCGCGTCATCCTCCGCCTCGGCTAGGTCGCGTTCATCGAGCAGCTCGCGCCACTCGCTGCGCCGACGCAAAAGGCGTGAGACCTCCTCGTGAAGCCAGAGCAGTTCGAGGCCCTCGCGAGCGGCGCCTTGTGCGCGGGCGGGACGCTCGGTGTCGGGGGCGAGCGCAGCGTCGGAGGCTGCACCGAGCCCACGTTGTATCGCGCGATGATCGTGCAACATCGGTTGCGGCGCGATCACCGGGGCATGGCTCGCGTGGATGGATGGCTCGCGATAGGGCGCAGCAGGCTGGACCGAGACCACCGGCAGTTGCTCCGGCTGGACACGCTGCTCCGGCTGGACGCGCGGTTGCGCCGGAGGCGCCACCGGCAGCGGCACCTGACCCTGCGCCGGCGAGGTGGGGTAGCCGTGCATCGACGGCTGAGGCATCGACGGCTGAGGCATCGACGGCTGAGGAACCGATGAGGGCAGGCCGTGCGCCGTTTGCGACGGAGCTTGGGGCTGGCCAGGACCCCACGGCGTACCCATGCGCGAGCCGCCTGCAGGAGGATTTGTGCGCAGACCAGCACGCTGACCTTGAAACGGCAGGGGCAACGCCTGTTTGGGCACCGACTGAATCGGCACCGTGTGGGAGCGAGAGCGCAGCAGCGGCCCAGCCGGGTCTGACGATTCGTCCTTCGGTTTGTTGTCGTCGCTCGCCATCGGGTCCGCCTCTCTCGCCCCGAAAGAGGCAAGGACTTACAGCTAGATGCATCCCGCACAGACCGCAAAACAAATGACGGGGACCTCCACCTACTCGTTCGCTCGGCGCACCTCGAGTGAAGCGCCGTCGGTCGAGAACAGCCAGGCGCCGTCGAGATCGGTGCGGTGGGTGGTCACCTCGAGCGCCCACAATTTCTCCATCGTCTCGGCGTGCGGGTGGCCGAAGCGGTTGCGAATGCCGCACGAAATCACGGCGTGCGAAGGCTTGACCGCCTCGAGCCATTCGAGCGTCGAGGAGGTGCGACTGCCGTGATGACCAATCTTGAGCACATCGGCCTCGAGCGGAAGTTGCGCCTCGAGCAGCTCGTGTTCGGCCTCGCGCTCGGCGTCCCCGGTGAAAAGAAAGGAGCGCGCGCCGTAGCTGATCTTGATCACCAGCGAGCCGTCGTTGGCGCTGCGTTCGTAGCTGGCCGGCCGGCATGGATGCAGCACCTCGATCTGCGCCCCACCAAACGCGATCGGCGCGCCGCAAAGCGAGCTCGGCTCGCGCAAGCTGGCGCCGTGCGCAACGGCCTTCTCGCGCAGCGAGCGCGCCGCCGGCGAGCTGGTGCCGCCGTCCCAGAATTCGCCGATCTCCGGCGTGGCCTCGAGGATCGAACCGAGGCCGCCGAAGTGATCCGGATGGGGATGCGAGAGCACCACCAGATCGAGCTTGGTGCGGCGCTTGGCGCGCAACACCGGGCGCAACACACGCACCCCGAGATCGAGCGGCTGGCCAGGCAGACCGCCGCCGTCGATCAGCATGCTCTGGCCGTCGGGGAACTCGATCAGGATGGCGTCGCCTTGCGCCACATCGAGCGCTGTGACGCGCAACTGCCCGGCCCCGCGTTCGCGATAGCGAACGCCCAATTCTACTGACACGAACGCGAGCCCCGCCGCGAGCAGCGTTCGTGCGCTGAGGCCGCGGTGGCCAAGCATCACCGCCACCAAGGTGAACACCACCACGTGACTCGTACTGGGCGACGGCAAACTGACCGTGCCTCCGAGCCCCGCCGCAAAGGCCGCAATTCCAGCGACGAGCCGCAACGAGCCGCCGGCCACCAGCGCCGCCCCTTGTTCGCACGCAGGCACAAAACCGATCACCGCGTGCAAGATGGCGAAGGGCAACGCGAACAGCTCACCGATCGGAGCGGCGATCAGATTCGCGACGATGCCCACGATCGAGGTCTCGCCCGAGAGCGCCGCGGTCATCGGTGCGCAGGTGAGCGTGGCCGCAACGGTGGCTGCGGCTGGCTTGGCAACGAACGCCCAGGCTTTGCGCAAAAGGCTCGCGTCCTCACCTGGTTCTGCACCGAGCAAACGACTGAGCGGCGCGCTGAGTGCGAGCAGGCCAAAGGTCGCCGCCGCCGAGAGCGTGAAGGAAGCGTCGAACATCAACATCGGATCGACTACGAGGCCGGTGATCAGCGCAGCCGTGAAGGACCGCGTACCGCTGCCGCGCCGACCAACCACCGTCGCGAGCAAGTGTGCGGTCATCATGCAGGCCGCGCGAAAGACCGAGCCGCTTCCGCCGGCAAAGCTCGAATAGGCCCAGGTCAACGGCAAGGCCAGCGCAGCGGTGACGCGGCTTACGTCGATGCGCTCGGTGATCGACACCGAGCGCGCGAGCAGCGCACGCAGCGCCCGCTCGATGCCCAACACGGTCACCACGAGGTGCGTGCCGGAGACCGCAAGAATGTGCGCCAGACCGGTACGCCGAAAGGCCGTCGCGATGTCTTCGTCGAGATCGGTCTCACCGAGCACCAACGCGCGCGCCAAGCCAACCGCCTGCGGGTGGTAGGTGGCCTCGATGCGCGAGCGGACGTGCGCGCGGGCGCGGTCGATCTCAAAGGATGGTCCGCTGCCTTGCTGAAGGAGCTCGAGGCTCGAGGCGTAACCGCTGATCGCGGTGCCGCTGCGCGCGACGCGCACCCAGCCGGGCGAACTACCGGGGTTATCGAAGAGATGGATGGGCGCGAGTTTGGCCTTGAAGCGAACGCGATCGCCGCGATGCAAGAGCAGGCTGTCCACCCGCAGATCGATGCGTGTGCCCGGCGGCAGAGCTTGGGCGCATTGAGCCTGTTCGACGTCGAGGTAGAAGCGCGCTGACCCGCGCGCCGTAGCGTCGAGCGCTCGACCAGCGATCTGCGGCGACGAGACGATCTCCCCTTCCCCGCTGCAATCGCCGAGCGGCGTCGCCACCTGCACCGCCTGCTTGTAGATGGCCCGGCCGCGTTGCTCGGCGTACAAAGCCCGAACGCCGCACAAGAGGAAGCAGAGGGTGAGCGGTAGCAACCAGGCTCGTTGCGCGATGCGCAACACGCGCAGCAAGGCGACAACTGTCAGAAAGCCTAACAAGCTCGCGCCCGGTGCAACCGCAAGCCCGGCGGCGGCGTAGGCCACCAGCGCCAACAGAAAGTACGGATCTCGGCCTGACATACGCTGCATTCCGCAAGTCGCGTGCCCGCAGCGCACTGGCTCCGAATTGCAAAATTGCACGGCTATTGCTGCTAGCGCAACGGGCGGTTGCCAGAAATTGAGTGACGGACGCCACCCTCGCAGGAGCCTCCTTCTGGTATGCTGCCCCGTCTTCCTCGGCCCCCGGAGGTTTGCTCATGCAGTCCCTTTCTTTGCGTCGCTCATCGCTCAAAGGCTCGCTGTTGCTGTGTGGTGTGGCGCTATTCGCCGCGTGCGATGTGCAGCAGCCGGGAGGGGAGCAGGAGCAACTCGCGGACGCAGAGCAGGCGATTCAAGGTGGCTACACCGACAAGGACACCAACAACGTCGTCGGCATCGTGGACGTCAACAAGGGGGGCATTTGTAGCGGCTCGCTGATTGGCCCCAACCTGGTGCTCACCGCACGTCACTGCGTTTCCAACATCAGCAATGACTCCCAGGGCGTCATTTGCAACCAGAGTGAGGCCGGCAATCCCGGCTCGGCTGGCAGCTTCTACGTCACCACCAACTACCAGCTGACGCAGAACCCGGCCGACTACCACATGGTGCAAGAGGTGGTGATCACGCCTGGGAGTGACCTCCTGTGTGGCAATGACCAAGCGATCCTGATCCTGGCGGACAACGTCGCACCGGAAGAGGCCGTGCCGCTGGTACCGCGCGTTGACTACAAGCTTGCGGAGGGTGAGGAGTACAACGCCGTTGGCTACGGCCAGACCGGAGACAACAACTCCAACTCGGCGGGCACGCGCCGACGTCGGGATGAGCTGTTCGTGTATTGCGCCGAGGATGATTGCCAGGGCGTCGGCGGCTACGTGACCGATGAGGAATGGATCGGAGACGCCGGCATCTGCTCAGGGGACTCCGGCGGCCCGGCGATCGATCTGCAAGGCCGTGTGGTGGGCGTGACCTCGCGCGGCGGCCCGAACTGCTCCAACCCGGTGTACGGCTCGGTGCACAGCTGGGGCGAATGGATCAAGGAGACGGGCCTCTACGCAGCCCAACTCGGCGGTTACCCGCCGCCGCTCTGGGCGCTCGGGCAGCCGACGGACTCAGGCTGGAACGGGCCTGTTGGTGGCAATTGCACCGAGCTCGCGTGCGAAGTCTGTTGGAAGCAGGAGTGCACCCGTCGCTGCATCAGCGATGAGGTTTGTCCGGACGGTTACACCTGCGAAGAGGTCAAGACCGACACCAACGTGTGCGTCGCCATTCCGGAAGAGCCGCCGCCGTCCGAAGAGACCAGCGGAGGTAGCGGAGATGCCGCCGAGTCGACCGAAGATGGTTGCAACGTCGCCGCCGATCCGACGAATCCGGTGCCCTGGCGTCCTGCCTTGCTCGGGATGATCGGGCTCGCTGCCTTGTTGCGCCGTCGCCGTCGGGCCTGAGCGGTGCAACGCCGTTCGCTTCTCCTCACCGCGCTCATCGCGGTGACGGAGGCCGGTTGTAGCGCACGGCTTGGAGGCAAAGGCGCACAGCGTCTGGTCAGCACCTCACCGAGCATGACCGAGGCTGTGTTCGCGCTCGGTCGCGGAGCAACGCTGGTCGGCCGGTCGACCTTTTGCGACTACCCAGCCGAAGCGCTGGCGGTCGAGACCATCGGTGGCTTCGCCGATCCCAACCTCGAGAAGGTGCTCTCGCTCAAGCCCTCGCTGGTGATCGGCGAGCGCGGTCCGGCCGGACCTGAGTTCGTGGATCGACTGACGAGCTATGGCGTCGATACGTTTTTTCCGCAGATGGATTCGGTCGAACAGATCGTGGCAGCGCTCAGCACGCTGGGCGCGCGCATAGGCGCCGAAGCGGAGGCGCGCACGTTGACCGCTGGGATCGAGGCGGAGCTCTCCGAGACCCGCCGCTTGGTGAAGCCGCTGCGCGAAGAACGCGCGGTGCTCTTGTTCGATTGGAAGCCGCTGATCGCCGCCGGGCCAGGCACCTTCCCCGACGAGCTCTTGCGTGCCGCCGGTGCGAGCAACCCGGTCACCGGCTCGGGCAAGTACCCCAAGCTCGCCGCCGAGGGTCTGCTCGCGCTCGATCCCGACGTGATCATCGATGGCACCGGCGGGGCCTACAGCGAATCGGCGCTCGAGCTGCTCGCCTCGGTGCCGGGGCTCACCAGCTTGCGTGCGGCGAAGAACCAGCGCGTCTACCGACTGCAAAGCGCAGCGGCGCTGCGTCCGGGACCGCGGGTGGCGCAAGGGGTGCGCGAGCTTGCCGGCCTGCTTCACCCAGAGCTCGGCAAGCCGTGAAGCGCCGGCTCGACGAGCTGTTGGTCGCGCGTGAACTCGCTCCTTCGCTCGAGCTCGCGCGCTCGTTGGTGATGGCCGGGCGCGTCTATCGCGCTGAAGAACGGCTCGAGAAGCCGGGCCTGCTGCTCGCGGAGGAGGAGCTGATTTCGCTGCGCTCCGGTCGGCGCTTCGTCTCGCGCGGAGGAGACAAGCTCGAGGGCGCGCTGCGTGTTTTCGGTGCGCACTTCAGCGATCTACAGGGCCGCGTCGGCGTGGACATCGGCGCGGCGACCGGCGGTTTCAGCGACTGCCTGCTGCAACGCGGGATCGCCAAGATGTACACGGTGGACGTATCGGTTGGGCAACTCGCGCTCTCGTTGCGCCAGAACGAACGCGTCGTCGTGCGCGAACGAACCAACGCCAAGACGCTCAGCAGCGCTGACTTCGCCGAGCCGGTCGATCTCGTGGTGGTGGACGCCTCCTTCGTTGGCATCGGCGCGCTGCTGCCGGCGATCGCGCGCGTGTTGCGCCCCGGTGGAGACCTTGTCGCGCTGGTGAAGCCGCAGTTCGAAGCGTCCAAAGCGGTGGCCTCACGCGGGCGCGGTGTGGTGCGCGGCGACGAGCGACAAGCGGCGATCGAGCTCGCGCTGAGCGCCTTTCGCGGTTCGCCGCTGGCGGTGAAGCAAGGCGTGGATAGTGAAGTCGCGGGGCCCAAAGGCAACGTCGAGCACTTCGTCTGGGCTGTTCGTTCAACCGAAGAAGCCGCCGGCCAAAGAAGCTGACGGCCAAGGCCAGGGGTGATACACCCGCGCCCCTCGAAGAGGGGAGCATCATGCTAGTTCGTAGGCGACACTTTCTCGCAGGTTCTGTTGGTGTAGGCGCGGCTTCGGTGCTGGGGTTGGAGCTCGCCGGGTGCGGCCAATCCGGGCCCTCGAACGAATGGATGGTGGGCGCCTTCTTGAGCCTCACCGGCGGTGATGCTCAGTTCGGCATCGATACGCAGCAGGGCATCCAGATCGCCGTCGAGCAGATCAACGAGGCCGGCGGCATCAAGAACAAGAAGATGAAGGTCTTGTTCGAGGACGACAAATCCCTCCCCAACGAGGTGACCAACAAGGTCCAGCAGCTGATCGACCGGGACAAGGTCGTGGCGCTGCTCGGCGAGGTGGCCTCCTCGCGTTCGAAGCCCGGCGGCATCGTCGCTTCGCAGAAGAAGATCCCGATGATCACGCCTTCGTCGACCAACGCCGACGTGACCAAGGTCGGCGAGTGGGTCTTCCGCGTGTGCTTCGTGGACGAGTTTCAGGGCCGAGTTGGCGCTGAGTTCTGCGTGAAGACCTTGGGCAAGAAGAAGATCGGCCTGATGTTCGCCGAGAATGATCTGTACTCCTCGGGCTTGGCCAACGAGTTCAAGAAGGTGATCGCAGAGCTCGGTGGTGAGATCGTCAAAGAGGCGAAGTTCACCGACTCGGAGACCAACTTCAGCACCTTCATCAACGAGATGAAGGCCGCTTCACCCGAGGTGATCTACGCGCCCGTCTACTACAAGCAGATGGTGCAGATGAATCGCCAGGCCATCAACGCTGGGCTCACCTCGGACATCTTCGTCGGTGGAGACGGCTGGAGCGGAGATGAGGTGCTGCTCAAGGAGATGACCGGCGCTCACTTCACCGACCATCACGCTCCCGACATCCCGTGGGACGTGTCGAAGAAGTTCGTCGCTGTGTATGAAGGCAAGCACAAGAAGAAGCCGAGCAGCTTGGCCGCCATGGGTTACGACGCAGCGCTCGTGCTCGCCGACGCGATCAAGCGCGCCAAAGAAGACACGCCGAAGGGCATCCGCGACGCGATCGCCGAGACCAAGAACTTCCCCGGCGTCTCCGGCATGATCACGATCGACGCCGACCGCAACGCGCAGAAGCCGATCGTTGTGGTGCAGATCAAAGACGGCAGTACCGCCTACAAGGCCGTGCACGGCCCGGGCTCCGAGGCTTTGCTCGGTGGCGCGGGTGCGCAACCCACCGCTACCGCAAGCGCTGCTGCGCCCCCGGCTACGGCCTCTGCCAGCGCGGCGAGCTCGGCTGCGCCCTCGGCTTCGGCCGCTGTTTCGGCTTCGGCTGCGCCCGCCACTTCCGCCGCCCCCAAGTGAGGGCCGGTTGAGGTATCGTCGCAGTCGTGATTGAGAAGCTTTTCAACGCTGTCGTGACCGGAGTCGCCCAGGGCTCGATGATCGCCCTGGTCGCTCTCGGTTATTCGATGGTGTACGGCATCCTGAAGCTGATCAACTTCGCGCACAGTGAAGTGTTCATGATGTCGGCGTTCGCTGGCTTCTTCTTGATCAGCGGGCTCGGCGCCGAACAAGCGCCGCTGCTCTCCGGCGTGTGCGGCACGCTGGGCGCGATGGCGCTGGCCGGTGGGCTCGGCGTGTTGGTGGAGCGTTTTGCGTATGCGCCGCTACGCGCGCGCGGCAGCAAGGCCAGCCGCATCGCGCCGCTGGTGACCGCGCTCGGTACCAGCGTGCTGTTGACCAACCTCGCGCAGCTGCTTTTCTCGGCCAAATACCGCAGCTACCCGCAGATCATGCCGCTCGATAAAACGCGCGTGTTGATCGTGGTGATGAGCCTGGTGACGATGACCTTCCTCCAGCTGCTCGTGCACTGGACCTGGTTCGGCAAGTCGATGCGCGCCCTTTCGATGAACGTGGATGCGGCGCGTTTGATGGGCGTGCGCACCGGCCGGGTGATCTCGCTCACCTTCATGACCGGCTCTTCGCTGGCCGCCCTCGGCTCAGTTCTGTTCTGCATGGATCAGTCGCCCGCCTACCCGACCATGGGCACCGTGATCGGTACGCGCGCCTTCGTCGCCGCAGTGATCGGCGGCATCGGCAATATCCCCGGCGCCGTGCTCGGCGGCCTGCTGCTTGGTATCTTGGGCGAGCTCACCAAGCTCACGCCCTACTCCTCACTGCAAGACGTGTTCGTGTTCATGGCGCTGGTGCTGGTGCTGCTGGTGAAGCCGACGGGGCTGCTCGGCAAAGCCGGCGTGGAGAAGGTATGAAGCGCTGCTTGCCGGTCGCAGGCCTGTTGGCCGTACTCACGGCGACCGCGTGTGGCGGCTCCAAGCCCCCCGCGCGTTGGGCCGAGGGCGGCGCGCCACTTCACCTCGTCAGCGCGCAGTGGCAACACAAGGGCGAGCTCGTAGATCTGCAGGTCCGCGGCAGCTTCGCTGAGGTGGTGATCGACGGGGACGTGGAGTGGGTGATCGACCGCGTGGGTCGGCTTTACGATCAGGACCAAAAGCCAGTCGCCGTGCTCGAAGCGGACGGGCGTTTGGTCGGCAAGAAGGACGAGCTCTTGGGCATCGTCGGTTCGTCGTACGCGGCGCAACCCGGCCGAGCCAGCGCCTGGCTCGCCCTCTCGCCCGAGGGGGACCTGATCAAGTACGCCGCCGACGGCGCCGCAGAGCCGGCAGGCCGCTGGGTCGGTTGCAACGTCAGCGTCTACGCCCGGCACGCCTGTCTACTCGTGGCCTACGCCATCCTTTGGGATCAAGAGGGCGCAAGCAACTCCGGAGGCGCCGCTGTCTCGCCAACCACCGTCAGCCCGTTGGGCGGTATCGGCGTCGGGCGCTAAGAGCTGGGCGGCCTTGTGCTGGTCTGCTCAAACAAAGTCTTCACCTACACAACGGCTGCACAACGCGTGCGCTTCACGCTCAGAGTTCGAACGTCACCTTCGCCGGCTTACGCCCCGGCGAGCCGAACTTCATCCCGCGCACTGCATCGGCCACACAATCTGCGGCCTCTTCAGCTTCTGCGTCCGGCGGTGCAACGCCCGCCGCGAGCACGTTGCCTTTGGAGCTGACGTAGACCGTCGCCACGAACGGACCTTCCACGCCGGCCTTGCACTGCCGCACCCGCTGACCCACCGACTTCTTCGCGCTGCGCGCTTTTTCCGGCTTCCACTGAATCGGTTCCACGCTCGGATCCACGTCAAAGCTGCGCTCTGCGATGCCCTCCCCACCGAGCGGCTTGGGCCACGAAGCCGAGCGCGCCACCGAAAGCACGCAGCGCTCGGTCGCTCGGTCTCCCAACGTCGACTCCTTCAAGTAGGCCGAGACAACCTCGCCTTTGCGGTTGATGCGCAACTTCACCGCGAAGCGACCGCCCATCTCCCGCACGCGGTCGGTGCCCTCGCGCACACAACGCAAAATCGGCTCTTGCAGCTGGGCGAATTGCGCCTCCACGTCCTCGTGGTTCATCCCGCCGATCTCGCTCTCCACCGAGTCCGCCCCACGATCGATCCGCTCCGGCTGAGCGACTTCCGCAACCACCGGGGTCCCGTTTGCGGCTTGGCAGCCGACGAGCAGGAGCGCACCGAGACATCGAAGGAACAACTGCATGGCACGCCCGGCGATGCACGATGTGCGCCAGCAGCGACCAAGGCCCACACGGGGCAATCTCCCCGGGATTCGCCGTCGCGCAAAGGCTTAATGACCGATAACCAGTATCCATGGTCACACCAAGATCCAGCTACGGTTGACCGGGGTTAGGAGGCGGGCCGGGCAGCGTTGGAGAGCCGGGGCCCTTGCAATCCACCCTCAGCGCCTCGTGCTCACCAGCACATCCCGCGGTAACACCCTGCCTCCGCCGAAGCCGCTGGCGCTGGTGGTCCACAGCTTGGCCTCGGCGGTAGCGATGGCGTCGGTGACGATGCGTTTGCGCATAGCCACGGCCACGCCGCGATCGTCGGCCTCGGGGGAGAGGCCCAAGATGGCGTCTTTCACGAGCAGCCCGGCGTCGTGACCAAGGGCCATCCACCAGGTCGGGTTGCGCTGGCGCTCTTTGATCAGCGCCGCCAACATCGGGTCCTCGCTCGCGCGCGGATGGTCTCCTTCGGGATTGGGAAAAAGCCCGGCGCTGGCGATCACATCGGCTTGGTTGGTTTCGGCGCGCAGACCAACGCCTACCAGCCGTTTATTGCCGAGCTCCACCGCACGCGCCCCACAATCAGCATCGCCGTCGAGCACCAGCGCATCGGCGTTGAGCTTCTCCAGCGTCTCCCGCGAAGCGGAGCACGGCTGCTCGGCGACGATGCCTGCGGCCACCGCCGGCGAAAAATCGATGGCCCGTCGATCGTCGGCGAAGACGGCGACGCGTTTGCGACCGAGCGTCAGCATGGCGAACACCAAGCGCTCGCGCACGACCTTCGGATCGTCGCCCAAGACGAACACCGGCGCGCTGCTCGGCAGTTCGCGTTTGGGGTGCGTGAGCAGCATCACCGGCAAGTTGGTGCGTTCAGCATAGGCCAGCGCTTGATCGGCCTCCGCCGCGTCGAAGCCAGCGACGATCACCGCCGCACCATCGGCGTTGAGCAGCGCCAGCGTATCGTCGAGTGAGGCTTTGTCACCGCGATGATCGCGCACCACGAGCCGCGTCGAACCGCCGGGCAAGCCCAGCGCAATCGCGAGACCACGAGCCACGTCGATCCCGCGCGCACGCAGCGCGTCCGAACCGAGCGGCATCACCAAGCCCACCGTATTGCGTTCGAGTCGCACGTCGGCGCCGCGCGCCGCCACGCGCAACAGCGCGTCCGCGTTGTCACCGAGCAGCTCCGGAACCAACGCCAAGAGAGCGCGCGCCGTTTCGGGGTCGCCCTTCTCGAGCGCCAACTTCGCCAGCTGTTTGGCCAAGAAGGAGAGCACCCAGCGATCTTTCTCCTCGCTCTCCACCTCCGCCTGCAAAAGCTCGAGCAAGGCCGAGCTCGGCAGCGCCTCCACATAACCCGGCGCTCGTAACTCTGCGCGCACACGCAGCGCACCGTTCGATTGCGTCACCAGCGCGCGGAAGTAACGAGCCGCGTCCTTCCAACGTCCAAGCTCGATCGAAAGCAGCAACAGCTCTTCGTTGAGCAAGGTCCGCCCGCGCAGATCGATCACGCGGTTGAAAAGCGGGTCGAGCATTCGAAAGGCACTCAACGGCTCACGCTTCCGACGCAAGAGCGCCGCCTGCACGATGGTGGCCAGATCCTCCGCGGCGCCCAGCTGGCCTTGCACCAACGCAGCCGTCTTCGCCGCTGGTTCGAGCTGCTCCTGCTCGAGCAGCAGCACCGCGAGATAGGCGCGCACCCGCCGCGTCGAAGGCTCGGCCGGATAACGTTGGGAGTAGTCCTCGAGCAGCCGAATGAAGCCTTGGTTGTCCGAGAGCTCACTGCGCTCCCAACGCCGCTGAAGCTCGAGCAAGCTCGCTTGCGGCCCGAGATCGGCGACCAAATCCAGCGCCGGCTTCGGCGCTGGGGGCGAGCAGGCCAGCACCGTCGCGAGCATTAGCGCCCAACGCAAACTGCGCAAGACGGAAGTTATTCGCGAGCCAGACCGTGCCGCTCGAGCATTCGGTACAAGGTGCTGCGCGCCACACCGAGCTTGCGCGCGGCCACACTCACGTTCCCGGCCGAGGTCTGCAGGGCCTCGGCCAGCGCCGCCCGTTCGGCTTGCCGACGCAACCCTCCGGCCGGCGGCGATTCGCTTTGCGGAGGCTTGTGCTGAGGTAGCGTCAGCTCCGCGATCACACCCTTGTCGGCCATTGCGCTCTCGCGCGCCAGCACCGAACGAAGCTCCTGAAGGTTGTCTGGCCATGCGTGCGCCACCAATGTTCGCATTGCCACGGGGCTCACGTCGAACTCGGTGAACTCGACGGTGCCGAGCCCCTTCAACATCTCGCTTACAAGCCACTGCAGGTCCTGCCGATCGCGCAGCGAGGGCAAGAACACCGTCGAAGAACGCAACTGCGCCGCTAGCTGGCTAGAAAATTCACCGCGTTGCACCTTGGCACGCAGATCGGCACGGCCAAAGGCGATCAGCTGCCAATTGGCGAAGACCCCATCGCTCAAAGCACGCGCCAACTGATCGCCGCTCGCGCAGTCGAGCAGATGAGCGTCCTCGAGCAGCAGCACACCCTCGGCTACGCTCACGTTCTCGAACAGACCGTCATCCGAGCCAACACGATGACGCTTGAGCGGCCCTTGATGCGAACGGCGCGCAGCAAGATGCAAAGCCAACGTCTCTACGCCGGTGCCGTTCTCACCGTGGATGTACACCGGTAGCGAGGTGTCGACGAGGCGCTCCGCTAGCTCGACCGATCGCTGTGAGCCCGAATCGCGACCACGCACCCACTCGAGCAGCAGCGGGCCTTTGCTCGCCGAAGGTGGCCGTGACGAGGGCCTTGGCGGCACCGCAGCACCGACCTGCACCAGCACCTTGGACACCGCCGTGTCATCACCGAACAGCGGTGCCATGCGCAGCTCACCGACGCTCGAAGCGAAAGGCGCACGCGACTCGGCAAGCTCGACCAGCGTGCGCCAATCGAGTCCGAAAGATTTTTCCACGGTGGTCCCCAGCCAGCTCGACGAACCTTCGCCGCAATGGTCCGGGCCTACGGCTCGGACAATCCCTGGGGTCTCCACCAACACGTAAAGTAAGCTCTCGTTGGAAGCGTTGAACACAGCAACGAAAAATGCAGTGAGTGCCACTTACTTTCAACTTGAGGTCCAGAAGGCTCACCTGGTGCAACGGTGTCGCTAGCCACCCGTCTAGCTGTCGCACTCGTGCTCGTGGCCGTCTTGGCGACAGCCGCCTGGGGCGTGCTCGTCCGGGGTACCTCGCGGCGTTTGCTCGAGGCCGAGTTCGAAAGTCGCATGGAATCTGCGACCGCCGAGGTCAAAGAGGCGCTGGTCTCCGAGGCAACTCAGCTTCGTGACTTAACCCTGCCCCTTTGCAAACGCGGGACGTTCTTCGACAAGGCCCTGCTCGACTACGAACGCACCAAGGGCGATCTCGACAAATTGGAGATGGGCGCGCAGCTGGCGCTTCGCCATCACGCCCCGGATGAAGCAGCAGCGCGCGCCTTCGACGAGCTCTCCTTGGTCACGCAAAACGGCCTGGTGCTCTCCTCCTCGGAGCGAACGCGCGTCGGCAAAAAGGACGAGCGCTTCGCGACCATGTTGCGCGAGCCGGAGGGCCAGCCGCAGCTGCGTCCCTCGGTCGCCTCACAGCCGCCTGCGATCGAGGTTTGGTGCTCACGTTCGGTGCACGCGTACACGCTCGGCTTCGTCGGCTCGCGCAAGATCGAAACCATCCTCGAGCGCGTCGGTCGCGCGCACGGCGTGCAGCTCGAATCGGCCTCGCCCGACGGCCCCACGCCCAGCTCGACCGAACGCACCGAGGTGCGCTTGGTGAAGCTCGAGCAGGTCGCTGGGCTCTCGGTTTTGGCGACCATGCCGCGCGATCGGCTGGTGGACGCGCTCGAACAGCTCGACCGTCAGATCCTCGCGAGCGGCGGCATCGCGGTGCTCTTGGCGCTGGTCTTGGCTGTGATCCTCGGCCGCAGCTTGGCCAAACCGCTGCGTGAATTGGCGCATGAAACTCGCGAGGTCGTCAGCGGAGATCCCCGGCCGGTGCGCGGTCGCGGTGGCAAAGAGATCCGCGAGCTAGCCGAGTCGTTCAATGCGACGATCGACGAACTAACGCGCATGAAGAAGCGCCTCGCCGTGACCGAGCGCATCTCGGCGCGACGCGAGATCGCTCGCCAAGTCGCGCACGAGATCAAAAATCCGTTGGCGCCCATTCGCGCCGCCGTCGAGACGCTGCGTCGCTTGCACGCCCGCGGGGACGAGCGCTTCGAGGAGTACTTCGACGAGGCCACGCGCACGGTGCTCGAGGAGGTCCATCGCATCGCGCACATCGTCAGCGAGTTCACCAACTTCCAACGCTTGCCGGCGCCCAATCCGGAGGCGATGGATCTGGTGCAAGCAGCCAAACACGTGGTCTCGCTTCATGCCGTGGATCCCGAGATGGTGCAAACCGGGACCTCGCGTGAGCCGCGTGTCGAGCTCACCGTGGAAGACGTGCCCGAGGTGCGCGCCGATCGCGATCAGATCATTCAGGTGCTGACCAACCTCGTACAAAACGGCCTCGAGGCCGCCAGCGCCGTGCGCCCGGATCCCAAGGTCGCCGTCTCCTTACGCCTGGTCGATCCGAAGCATGTACGCATCACCGTGCGCGACAACGGCCCCGGCGTACCCGAGGAAATGCGCGACCGTTTGTTCGAGCCGTACGCCACCAGCAAGCCCACCGGCACCGGCCTGGGCCTCGCCATCTGCCAGCGCATCATCTTCGAACACGGCGGAGAAATCTCGTATCGCCCAGCCACCAAAGGCGGCGCCGTATTCGAGATCCGGCTGCCAGTGCAAGGCCCTTCCCTGCTCGAAAAGCCGCTCGAAACCACCGCTCAGCCTCACACCCGCAGCCCCAACCCCGGTCAACGCGAGCAGGGCTGAACGCTCCCGCTCCGCAGCGCATCGCGCGCTCGCAGCCTTCGGCGGAATAATCGGCGGCCCGGCCTGCTATGGTCGCGCGGCATGCGAAGGCGAACCACGCTTCTTGGGCTCTTGATCGGACTTAGCAGCGCCTGCGCGCCGTCGCCGTCGCAGGTGATGGCGCCTGTCGGTAAGACGCTCAACCCAGCGGCCGACCCCGTTGCCCCGCTCGCCGGTCCGCCCGGCCTCACCGCCGCAAAGCTGGTCTCGCTCACGAGCCCCGATGCCCCGTTCGTTGCGGCGCGCTCGGCGAACTCGGCCATGTTCGCCTTCGTCAACGCAGGCCAACTGCTCGTTCGCAGCGTCTCCGGTGAAGAGAAAGAACCGCGCCTCTTGACCGAGGTCCCCACCTTGGGCGCGGGCTTCTCCTTGCGACCCTACCAAGACGGCTTCCTTCTGTTTTGGGACGAGCGACAGGATCAGAACCACGCCTTCAAACTGCAGCGCTTCGACGCCGCCGCCAAACCAGTGGGCGACATCATCAGTTTGCCGCCGGTCGCCGAGGCCAACGTCGGCTTCTCCGACACCGTCGTCGCCGGCAACAACGTGTACGTGGTGTACGAGGTCTCGCGCGAAGATCGCGTCACCATCTTCGCGTTTCGGCTGGGAGAAGGCGCTAGCGCCCCGAGCGGCGCGCCGATCAAGACCGTGGAGAACGCCCTCGCCTGGCACGCCGCTCAAAGCGAGGCCGGCCTGGTGTTCGCCACCGTCGAGAACGACAAACCGCTCGAGGGCGGCAAGCCTGCGCTCGGCACCATCCACACGCGCACCCTCGCCTGGAATGGAACGCTCGGTCCCAAAGTCACGCTCACCACCAGCCCCACCGCGCAGATCGACGTCGAGATCGCCGCGCTCAAATCCGGCGTGATCGTCGCCTGGACCGACGAAGAATCGGAAGAGGGCGCGGTCCGCGTGCTCAGCGTCGCCGCCGACGGCAGCGTCAAAGGCCCACAATGGATCGCCCCA
Organism: uncultured delta proteobacterium; assembly: GCA_903892415.1. Lineage (GTDB taxonomy): Bacteria > Myxococcota_A > Polyangia > Polyangiales > Polyangiaceae > Xiheicaenibacterium. The sequence continues at coordinate 37,507 of CAITIQ010000408.1, forward strand.
CCGATCGGCGAACAATCGTTGGTCTCGCTCACCGCGGATCCCTCCGGCCAGGGCGAACGCGCGATCGTCGCTTGGGAGAACGTCGGGCAGGCCGCCGCCGGCGCCCGGGTGATCAACCTCGCCGCGATCACCGGCTCCGGCGAGGTCACCTCCAAGCGCACGCGCATGCTGCTCTCCGACGCCGAACGGCCAGACATCGTGGCCGATCAAACAGGCTTTGCGGCGCTCACCTTGGCCGCTCCCACCGTCTCCGACGCAGCCGACGCCGACACCAAAGAGCTGCTCAGCGATCGCGTTTGGCCGACGATGGTTCGGCTCGGCGCCGATCTCGAGGTGAAGTGGTCGGAGCCCATTCGCTTCGGCGGAACACGCTCCGGTGACGGCGTCCCCGACTACGCCTGGTCGCTCTCTTGCGTGGCCGGTTCGTGTGCAGCGCTGGCCGCAGACGGCGTGGACCCGACCACCTTCTATCTCGCGCAATCGGTGGATCGCGAGAGCGTATGGCTGGCACCGGCCTGGCGCAGCGACGATGAAAGGCCGCCCAAAGTGCTCTCGCTGCGCACGGTCACGCGCGGGGATCGCATCGCAGCGGCTCACGCCATACGCCTGCCCGAGTCGAACAAACCGGCCGTGGGCTGGGTCAGCTACTTCCAGCCAGGCATGCCTTCGGAAGAACCACCGCGAGGAGAAGCACCGTATTCCGCAAGCCTTGGGGTGCGGACCAGCACGCTGACCTCGGGCGGCTCGGAGAACGTCAGCGTGCTTTCACGTCGAGCTTCCTCGATCGGCGGTATTTCTCTTACGCCCTCCACGCAGAAAAAGGAGGAGGCGATCGCGGTTTGGGTGGCCGAGGAGAAGAGCGGTCCGCAGGTGTATGCGACGCGCATCGACGCGGCGGGCAAGAAGCTGAATCAAAAGAAGGTCACGCTGGTTTCACGCAGCGGCAAAGGCAAGACGCCCAGCGTCGCTACGCACGTCGCGGTCACCGGCGCAGCAGCGCCCGCTACCAAAGGCGAGTCGAACGGCGCTGAAGGCTACGTCGTCGCGTGGGTTGATTCACGCGACGGCAACGGCGAACTCTACGCCGCTCGCTTGGGCAAAGATCTCGAAAAGACGGTGGTCGACAAGCGGCTCACCAACGCCCCCGGCGACGCCGCCGATGTGTCGCTCACCAGCCGCGGAAGTGATGCTTTCATCGCCTTCTCCGACGTCCGCGATGGCGCACCGAGCGACATCTACTTCGCGCGGCTCGACGCTGTGACCCTCCAAAAGAAGGATGATCCGGCGCGCGTCTACGCCTCGAGCGGAGCCTCGCGTTCGCCCAAGTTGAGCCTGGCCGGGGACCGCCTGATGCTCGCCTGGATCGAAGAAAACGCCAAAGACGGTCGCGGTTCGCTGCGCATCGCAGAGGTCGAGCCGAGCGGTACCTTGGTCAACGCTGCCAAGGTCGTCGAGGCGCCGGACGGCGGCTCGATCAACGGCCTCGCGTTGGCCTGCACCAAAGATGACGGCTGTCGCATCGTCTTGTCGTGGGCCTCGAGTGACGGCCGGCTCGATATGGGCGGCTTTCGCGTGCTCAAAGACGGCACCATCGAGCCGATCGTACGCTTGGGCACGCTCTCTTCCGGGCCCTTCGCCGAGCCGAGCTTCTCCTTCGCCGATCCAGCCGGAACGCTGCTTTTCTTCGCCGAAGATCTGGGCGATCGAGGACGCGTTCGTCAGGTTGAACTAAGCTGGAGTCGTTGAGCCAACGAACCTTTCCCATTCGTAAGCTGACGCCTCCGCCAATGCGGCGCAAAGACGTGCGCTACATGATCGAGGTGCCGCTGCTCGTGGAGCTCGGCAAGCAGCGGCTGGAGCTCTCGACCGAAGACGTGAGTCACGGTGGCGTCTTCTTCCGTACCGAAACGCCGCTGCCCTTGCAGACGCTGGTCAACGTGGAGATCGTCCTGCCGCCGCGCTCGCAGCACTTTCGGGCCACAGCACGGGTCGTGCACAACGTGCCTTCGGTCAGCGGCATTCAACAAGCCGGCGCAGGCCTCGAGTTTTACGGCATCGGCTCGGAGGTGCGCAAACGTTGGGACAGCTTCGTCAGCCACGTGCGCGAGCACTACCCCGAGTCGGCCGAGCGCGCGACCATCCTGGTCACCGGGGAGTTCGTCAAGCCGATGGTGCGGCGCAACGCCGAGCACGCTCATGTGCTCGCGTTGCATCTGCGATCGCTCGCCGATCTCGTGACGATGTTGCGGCGGGATTTGCGCGAGCGGCGGCTGTTCGTGATGACCAACGTCCAGGCCGAACGCGGCGAGCTGATCGGCCTGTGGGTCGTGCATCCGCACACCGAGGACATCTTCGAATTGGAGGGCCGGGTCGCGCGGCGCGTGAGCGACGGCGGCCTCGGTGGCCTCGCACTCACGCTCGAGGGCCTAACCGACGAGCGGCTCGCACGGCTCGAGGAGTTCACCTACGACGCCATGGAGCCGCTGTTCGACGAAGAAGAGCTGGGCGCCCGCTCTTCACCGCCCCCCGAGGTCGAGGAGCGGTAGAGGCGCGCTCAGCTCCGTTCGCCGAGCTGCGCTTCGATCTCTTGGTGGAAGGAGCGGAAGGTGGACTCTTCCGGCCAACTCGGCGCTCGTTCGATCAAGGCGCGCGCCTTGTCCAACTGACGCTGATCGATCGCGACGATGGCCGCGCCGTAACGCATGGCCCAATACACCAGCGGGCTCGATTCGGCCGCGCGCTCGAGCAACTCAAGATCGCCTGCCCGGCTGCGATGCACGAAGGCTCGAGCCAGCGCCGCCGCCGCTTCGCGCAATGCGGTCACGCGGCTGCGCAGCCGTGAAGTCTCCGGGATGGGCAAGGCCGCGAGCTGCTGCGAGGAAGCAAAAGCCCCTTCTTCGTCGCCCTCGAAGGTGGAGAGCATCACGTCCAAAAACAAGCGATGCTCGAGCGCCGCATCCCAAGCCGGCCCGCGCACCGCGCTGCGCAACGCGCGGCGTGCTTCCTCCACGCGACCGTAAGCGGCAAAGGCCGTGGCCGTAACCAACGGCTCGAGCGTCTCACCGTGCGGCAACGTACCGGCGCGCTCCGACCAGGCGGCGATCACCTCATTCACGTCGCCGCGACGCAGCATGCGGGCGATCTTCAACTTCGATCGCAGCCGCAACACCAAGCCGACGAGCAGCAGCACCCCGAGCGTGATGCCTCCACCCAGCGGCGCGTAGGTGAGCACCACCTTGGCGACGGCCGCCGCGATCAGCGCCGTTCCAAAGAACACCGCCAGCCGAATGCGCCGTACCCAAACTCGCGTGCTCTGGTCGTCTTCCTCGTTTGACACGCGTCCTCTTGCCTCGTCCCAGAGTGAAGGAACGTCACGGCGACGAAGGATTCAACCGAAGGTTGATACAGAAAACAGAATGACTCGTGCCCTCTTTAAAAAAGCGGCCGAAGGCCCAAGTCCCCTTGGCCTCGGTACGAGTCATTCCGCCGAAGGCGGATGCAGCGAACAGAGTGACTCGTGCCCTCTTCGAGAAAAACGGCCGTAGGCCCGATTGGACCATCGACTTGGCACGAGTCACTAGAAAAAAGAAAGGGCGTGCCACACTCGCTTTTCGCTACCGTTGCTACCTTCCGGTTCTGGCGGGGTTCACGCTGCGCTGTCGGCACACCCACAAAGGCGTGACTCAGCACATGTAGCAAAGCGTGCGGGGTCGAGCAAGCCCGCTGACCGCGTCACCGCCGATCGACCTTGGCCGGCCAGTGCCCGGCCAGCCGCGGGCCAACGCGCCAACGCGCCTTTTGTCGCGATTTACGGACGATATCGGCCTTTGAACGCCCAATGAACGACCGAACCGACTTCGTCTGGGCCGGGCGTGTACTCAAGAGCCTCACCCTCCGTCGCGCAATCGGCTGGCTGCTCTCGCAGCAAAACGCCGACGGAAGCGACTTCGTCTTCGCGTTATGCGGCCCCATCCACTTTAGCTGGGAGCACTATCGCCTCATCTTCCCGTTGCTCGGGCTTGGCCGCTGGTCCCAAGTCAGCAGCGGCAAGCCCTGAGCGTTACCCTCACTTAGGGCTTAGGGCAGCCGAAGGCGCATGCCTCAAATACATATTCAACCGGCCCAGCGGCAGGCAGCGCGAACTCCACAGGCTTTGCTACTGCCTCGAGCCCACTGCCCCCGCCGGAGCAAACCCCAGCTGCGTCACACTCACATAGCCCATTGACGCCGGTATCACAGCCGTCAAAACCAGCCACCTTGAGCGAGTAGTCCCCATTGGCGGCCTGCACGATCTGATTGCACATTGGTTGGCCGCCCACTTGGTCGAAGTAGCATTCCGCCGGCATCTCCGCCGGCTGCAGGGCCAGGCCAGCCCACACCACGTCCAGCGATTGCCCAGCCGGCAATAACAAACTAGAGGGCGCGCAGGCAGCGCACGCTATCTGCGATTCAGACTTCAGTTCTTCACAGCTCTGAAGGCAAGCACCACCCACATCACCGTAATACAAACCATCAGGACCGCTCAGCGGCTCGACGTTATAATTGAGTAGTCCACAGATCGCATCGAGATAAATATCGACCGGCGTCTGGTTGGTAATCCGCAGCGTCACAGGAGTCGTCGACGGGGCGTCATCAAACCCAGTGCAGGCATCGAGCGTTCCGCCCTGGCCGCCCTCCCCACCTTGACCGGCCTCTCCTCCGCCGCCAGTCGCGCCACCGGTACCGCCCGAGCCGCCCGTGGTGTCGACCTCACTGCCACAGCCAAGAAGAAGGAACGTAGCCACCGCCGCAGACCAGAGTTTCATACGCGCGAAGAAGCACTTTCTACGCCACCCCCAATTCGCCGTATTTACGGGTCTTAGAGCAGCGTGCAGCGTGGTGCCTGTGTCATATTGAGCCCCTTAGGTTGTCCCGGTAGGGACGGCTCTTTCGAGCCGCCCCCCGGACAGAACCCGGCGAGCGGTTTTCCCGCACCGGGCTCCCACCTCGGATCAACGGAGAGCAAAGCGCTCCTCGGGCCAGGGGTGTACGATTCTCGGAGTTAG
>CAITIQ010000409.1 GCA_903892415.1 uncultured delta proteobacterium
ATCGGGTGCACCTGCCTTCTGGCCCTTCTCGGTCCAGCGCACGGCCTCTTCCAACTTGCCCAGCCCGTTTTGTGAGAGCGCCATCAGCACGGCGACCGTCGGTTCATCGGGCACGAGGCGCGCGAGCGTCTCGTATTGGCGGGTCGCTTCGGCGTAATAACCGTGCGCGCGGTAGAGATCGCCGAGCCGACGGCGGGCCACCGGATCATCCGCAGCGAACTCGACGATCTCGCCGAAGGCGCGCCGGGCCTCCGCTTCATCGTCGTTCAGCTCGTCCTTCGCCGCGCGCTTGGCCAGCCGCAGATGCAGCTCACCCACCGCGGTGCGCAGGCGAGCATCGGCGTCGCTACGCTTGCGCAGATCGCGAGCGAGCGCCCGAGCCGAAGAGAACTCCTCCGCGTCCTCGTAGGCCTCCAGCAGGAGCAGCAAGAGCGCCGTGTCGTCGGGGAACTTGGCTGCGAGCAAGCGCAGCTTGTTCGCGCGGTCTTTGGCGTCCTTGGACTCAGCGAGCGTCTTTTCGAGCGTGAGCGGGTCCACCGTGAGCACGCCCAACGCTTGATTCAACTGGCGCACCTGCTCGCTGGTGGTGATGCGCGCGAGGATGCCGCGATACACGACATCGGCCGAAGGCACGTCTTTCGCGAGCAGCCGATACAGCGTCACGCGAGCCTGCACCGTGGGCAAGAACTCGAGCGACATGAGCAAGAGCGCACGCCGCTCGCGCATCGTCGGCGCTTCACACAAAGCCTGCGCTTGCTTGAAGATCTGAAGCACCGCTTCGGGGCGCGCGCCGGTACCAGCGAGCCGCTCACGCCACAGCGCCTTGCGCTCCTCGAACGCGAGCTTGGAACCATCACCGCACAGCCGAACCAAACGCCCCGGATCGTCGATCAGGACCACGTGCTGATGCCTGCGACCATCTCCCCACGGGTCGTTTTGATCGAGCAAGCCGATCATGCCGAACTGTTCGCTGTCTGATCGCATGGCAGCGTTGGTGACAGCGGTCTTGGTGCTGGAAACGTCCTTGTTCGCCTCTGGGGCCGGGACCTTAGGCGACGCGGAGGCTGCGGCGAATCGGCCGGTACCGCCGCCTTGACCGATGCCATCGCCTCCGGCGGGCGCCTCCATCGGCTTCTCTTCCAACTTATCGCTGAAGCCGGGCTTGGCCACCGGAGCGGCGGGCGGAGGCGGAGGCGCCGCTGCCGTTGCTGCGGATTGTGGAATCGCATTCGGAGAGTCAGTGGGCTCGTTCGAGACCTTGCCGTCGGCGTCGCCTTTAAAGCTGCGACCGCTACCACCTTCCTGGCGTTGGTTCTCGACCTCGGCCGCCGCGTCCTCGCGCGGGCCTTCAACGCCAAACATCCGACCGCTAGCCGGCGCCGCGGAAGCGGCAGCGGTCGCGGCAGGAGCAGCGGCGCTCTCCGCCTTGCCGCGCCCCATACTGCCTTCTTCGCCTTTGGCCCGCCGGTCCGAATCGCTCGTCTTCTTGTCCTTCTCCTGTTCGTCGCGACCGCCAGTCTCATCGGGCTTGAGCACTTTACGAGGCCGCTCACGCCGATCGATCGAACGCTTCTGCTCCGACGTCATCTCGGTCGAGGTCGGCACGTAGATGCTGGTGACCGGCGTGATGATGCCTTGACGCACCCCGAGATCCACGAGCGCGGCCTGCCCAGCGGCCGTCTCGATCAACTCGGAGAGTCGGCCCATCGCCCAACGCCGTCGCAGGTCGCCTTGGTCTTCCAGCGTCTGTACGCTGATCGGCAAGGTGGTGGTTTTGAGCGCGGTGGTGAGCGTCACTTCGCTCGGGGATTCCCCGGTGATGCGTCCCACCACGAACACGCTCTCCCCCTCGGTCACGGCTCCGAGATCACGCGGGTAGACGCGCTCGACGTTGGCGCCCAAGTTCACGCTCGCGCCGAGCGCCACGCTGCGTTCAGCGCGCTCGAGCACGCGCAACGCTGTGCGCGCGGCCGTTTCTTCATCGGTTACGCGAGCCGCGAAACCACCTGTCGAGAGGCCGGCCAGCGTACCCAAGTTGGCCGTGTCTCCCATGCCGAGACCAAAGGTACGCACCGCGCGCGGAGCCTTCTTCAAACGGTCGCGCAGCGACGTGAGGTCCACCTCGCCCACCGTCGCCGCGCCATCACCGAGATAGACGATCGCGCTGCGACGCTTGTCCCCGACCTTGCTCGCCGCTTGCGCCAACATCGCCGCGAGATCGGTGGCCCCCCCCACCTCGACCTTGGCCAGCCCTTCAATCATCGCGCGGCGACTGGCCGCATCCACCTTCGTCAGCTCGGCGTTTTCAGCGACCGCACGCACGCGGTCATCGCCCGCCAGCACCAGCGCGCGATCATTCTCGCCGAGGTGCGTAAGCAGCGCGCGTGTGGTCGCTCGCGCCATGCGCAACATCGAAGCGTCGGTTGCAGCTGACGTATCCACAACGATCACCACGTCGAGGCCCGGCTCTTCGGGCGCCCAATCTTGCGAACGAATCGGCACCAGCAGATAGTCCGCTTCGCCTTGACCGTTCCTGCGCGCGTCCGCGGCCTCAGCGGCGCCGAGCACCACCTTGTCCACGCTATGCGTCGCGCGTACCGCGTGAGCCTGCTTCATCCCCTCGTCAAAAAGCTCCAGCGCGAAATCGGCGCGCGGAATCAGATCGTGCTTGCGCACCACGATGGTCTCGCCAGCTTTCACAGCACCGTCTCCACTCTTGACCGACTTGGCGCCCGCACGTGAAAGGTCCACCTCGATCGAAAGGTCCTCGATCGTCGGCGCTGCTTCGAGCGCGCCCTCGAAGGCCATCGGGTAGGTGTAGAGCCGGCGTTCGCCCTCGGCGCCCGAACGAGCCAGCCATTCTGTGTATTGCACCACCACGCGACGCGTTGCACCCGGTCCAATCGGATAAAGCCGCGCTTCGTATTCGCCCGGCGCACGGTACGCGAGCAGCGCCGGATCCTCTTTGGAGCCTTGGTAAACGTTGGACTGATACTGCGCTTCGGCGCTCTTCTTCTCCTTGACGTAGCCGTACAAAATGCCGCCATCACGATCGACGCCGAAGCGCTCGAGCACGGCGTTCTCCGGCGTGCGGAAGAGGTAAAGGCCCTCCACCGTGGTGGACTGCGGATTGAAGAAGACCTGGTCCACCTCGGTGATCGCCAAATCACCCACCACACGAACGCGCACGTCCAAACGCTGAATCGTGAGCGCCATCCGCGGAGCGCCGCTGCTCCCCGGCGCGCGCGCCCCCACCGTGCCAACACCAAACGGCGGTGGAGCCGCAGCCGGATCGGTGGTTGCAAGTCCGCCCGTCCAATCTTCCCAGCTCACCGTCGGCATAACGCTGGCCGACTCGGGAGCCTTGGGATCCACCTTCAGCGACTCACCGGCTCGAGCCACAGCCGCGCCCACACGAACTTCACCCGCGAGCACGTAGGCCTCGGTCTTTGCGGCGCTGGTCTCGATGCTGGCCTTCACGCTGGCGAGCGTGAGATCCAACCCGCCGACGCGCACCGTCTCACTGATCCCTTCGGGCACCTCAACGAACATCTTGCCGTCGGCGATCGAAAGCAGACCGCCGTCGAGCGTCAGCGTGCCCGGCCCTTTGAGCAGCACGCGAGCGCCGCCGTCCCGCCGAACCCAGGCCAAGCTGCCAGCCTCCAACTTCACTAGCGCACCCTCGCCAATGCGCTCGACCACGAAGGGAGCGCGCGAAGCCTCCCCTCGATGCTCGACCGTCACCCCGCGCCGGACCACTCGCAGCTCCGCCGTCGTCTCGGCGCTGGGCGGTAACTTCTGTCCCTTCGGCGGCTCGTTACAGCCAAACGCCAAGGACAACACAAACAGCAAAAGGCCGACCAGCCGCGTATCCACCCGCCGCTTGCGCGACCGGCCAGAAGTGGATCCACCTTCGGTGGAACGATGGGACGGACGAACGTCGCAACCACGGGAACGATCGAGTTCCCGCGAGGGGGCAAACAGGGCCATGGACTCTCCAGGTGGAGGACGGTGACCAGCTGAGACGCCCAAGAACCGCAAAAGTTCTCGCCGTCCCCCCTTTTCAGCGCCGCTCCCGCCGCCATCAGACCCCCGTTCTCGCCCCACTGTCGAGCCCCACCAACGAAAAATGACCCGAGCGGCCTACACTGCGCTCATGCAACCCGGCCCCCAGCTCGAGCAACGGCGCGAATGCCTGCTGCTCGCGCGCGAGTGGCGCGATACCCGGGACGGCCTGCTGATCACGCTCTGGGGCGTGGCCGAGAGCGGCGCGGTCAAGGTCGAGCTACCCAGCCGCGCGGTGATGTTCGTGCCGCGACGCACCTCCCCCACCCTCACAAGCTCGGCCAAACGAGCCCCGGTCGAACTTCGCTCGTTGCAAGGCGAGCCGGTGGACGCGCTCTATTTCGAGAGCCAGCGCGAGCTCATCCGTGCGCGGTCTCGCTTGCGTGAGGAGCTGATGGTGGGGCTCGAGTCGGACCTCAAACCGAGCGACCGCTTCTTGATGGAGCGCTTCATCACCAGCGCCTTCGAGGTCGTCGGACCCGCCGAAGAACGCGCAGGCGTGACCTACTTTCGCAGCGCCAAGGTGCGCGCCACCGAGCCTTCGACGCAGCTCGTCACTGGCCTGAAGGTGCTTTCGCTCGATCTTGAGACGGCCGGTGCAGAGGTGCGTTCGATCGCCCTCGTTGGCTGCGGCGTCGAGCAGGTGATGATGATGATTGGTGCAGACCAACGCGTCGAGACGTCCTTCGTCTCGACCTACGTCAGCGAACGTGAGCTGCTAACGGCCTTTGCAGCGCGGCTCGCTTCGCTCGATCCCGACGTGCTGATCGGCTGGAACGTGATCGAGTTCGACCTGCTCTTTCTCGAGCGCGCCTTTCGCCGACTCCGGCTCCCCTTCACGCTCGGGCGCGGCCGCGAGGAGGCCCGCATCCTCGAGGGAGAGAAAGGCCAGGTCGCGGTGGCGCGCATCCCCGGCCGCGTGGTGCTCGACGGCATCGCCACGCTCAAGAACGCGAGCCGCAGCTTCGAGCGCTTCACGCTCGAGCACGTCGCGCGCGAGCTACTCGGACGCGGCAAGAAGATCGCCTCGAGCGGTGCCAGCAAGCTCAGCGAGATTCAGCGCATGATCGAGGAAGATCCGGCAGCGCTGGCAGCCTACAACCTCGAGGACGCGCGGCTCGTAGCGGAGATCTTCAACAAGACCGAGCTGGTTCGTTTTGCCTTCGCCCGAGCGGCGCTCTCCGGTCTCGCTCCCGACCGACAAGGCGGCTCTGTGGCGGCCTTCGACCATTTGTACCTGCCGCTCCTGCATCGCGCGGGCTACGTCGCGCCCGACGTCGGCACGCTCGACGACAGCGAAGAGAGCCCCGGTGGCGAGGTGCTCAATTCGGTCCCGGGGCTGCATCACCACGTCCTTTCGTTCGACTTTCGCAGCCTCTATCCGTCGATCATTCGCACCTTCAAGATCGATCCGCTGGGCCTCGCGCTCGGTCTTTCGGACGACCCACCGGGCGGCCGCGCGAGCCTGGTGCGCGGCTTCGACGGCGCGTGGTTCACCCGCTCGCCTTCGATCTTGCCGGTGATCATCGAGCGGTTGACGGTCGCCCGCCGCAGCGCGCTCGAGCAAGCCGATGCAGCGCTCGCGCAGGCCATCAAGCTGCAGATGAACTCCTTCTACGGGGTGCTCGGTACGCCCGGATGCCGCTTCTTCGATGGCCGTTTGGCCAGCTCGATCACCCGGCGTGGTCACGAGCTGATTCGCCGCTTGTGCGAGTTCTTCGAGCAGAAGGAGATGCGGGTGCTCTACGGCGACACCGATTCGGTGTTCGTGCTTGCGGCCCCGACCGACGACTACGCCGCGCTCGGTCGCAGCCTGGCCGCCGAGGCCAACCGCGTGCTCGAGCAAGAGCTGCGCGAGCGCTACGAGCTCGATTGCGCGCTCGAGCTGCGCTTCGATCTTCACTTCACCACCTTCTTGATGCCCACCATGCGCGGCACCGAGATCGGGTCGAAGAAGCGCTACGCTGGTGCGACGTTGCGTGGGGACAAGCTCGAGCTGGTGATCAAAGGCTTGGAGGCGGTGCGCACCGACTGGACGCCGCTCGCGCGTCGCGTGCAACGCGAGCTCTTGTTGCGCGTGTTCAGCGACCAGCCGTGGCGGGATTGGTTGCTCGGCCTGCGTCAGGAGCTGCTGGCCGGCGGACTTGATGAAGAGCTCGTGTACAAGAAGAAGCTGCGGCGCGATCTCGACGCCTACGAGCACGCGCCACCGCATGTGCGCGCGGCGCGCATGTTGGAAGGCACCGCCGAATGGGGCTCGGCCGAGGTGGAGTACGTGATTACGCAGGGCGGGCCGCTGCCCGCCTCGAGGCTGCAAGAGAAAGCGCACGGCCAAGTGATCGATTACGACCACTACCTCGACAAACAGCTAGCCCCCGCTTGTGACGTGGTGCTCTCGATCCTCGGGAGCAGCTTCGCCGAAGTGGCCGGCCGCCAACTGAAGCTGTTTTGACCATGCGCTGCTCGCTCCTGATGCTGCTGACGACGGTGCCGCTTTTCGGCCTAGCGACATCAGCGCACGCCCAACCCGCCGACGTCGAGGCCACCTGGACGCTGGGCGCCGCCGGCGGAAGCCGCATCATTCCCGGCGGAACCGAGGCGTTCGGCGAGTTCGATATCGGCGGAGAGATGACCTTCGAGCTGACCACCTTCGGCAGCGGCCCGTGGGAGTTTCGCTATGGGCCGTTCATCAACACCGCCATGGGCGAGGGCTTGGTCGCCGTCGAAGGCGGCGCCAAACTGCTTTTCACCGAGACCACCCACGCGCAATTCGGCACCTTCGATCTGCGCGTCGGCGGAGGTCACGGCCTCATCTACGGCCTCTCGGCCAGCCACATCGCCATCACCGCCAGCGGCGGAATTCGTTGGTTCCAAAACCGCTATCAGATGCAGACCGATCGCCCTTTTGCGTTTGGTTCGGTGGTGCGCGTCTTTTTAACCGCACGCATCCGCCCCGAGGTGGTCTACCCGCTGGACGTCTGCTTCGGCCTCGAACTCGAGCCGACCTTTTTGCTGCCTCCGCACTCGGTGCTGAAGTGGATCGGCGCGGGGAACTGAACCCGCTCGTTACGGGCCCCACCACAAGGACTCGAACTCTTTGGCTTCACCGTTCTTGGAGAAGGTCAGCCGCACACACTCCACCGCGCCCGCTTCCGTCTCCTTGTTGAACGTCCGCACGAAGGGCTCGGGCACCGCGTCCGCCTCGACGAACACCGATTTGGAGAAGCCTTGGTTGCTCATCCAAATCAAGTGCACGCCGCCCTTGCCAGCGCCGCACAAGAGCAGCGCCCGCCCCTCGCCCACCACGGTGAAGGTCAGACTTTGGAAGGCCATTTCGGCGAAGCGCTCGGGAGATGGGAAGTCCTCGCCGAAGTCGGTCAGCTCGGGCAAGTGCGTCTTCAGGTGTTGGTACAAGAGGTCGTAACGCACGCGACCGAGCCGCGGAAGCTTGCGGTCTTTCGGCGCGATCACCGGCCACTCGGCGGCCGTTAGGCACGGCACCTCGACCAAGGTGCGGTAGCGGTCGGCGAGCGTGGTGGCGCTGCTGGCGGTCACGCCTTTGGGCGGGTCCGAAAGCGCCCGCAGCAGCCAGGAGAACGGGCACAACTCCGCACGCCCGGCTCGCGACGAGAGGAGCACGCGCGTCTCCCATAGCGGGTTGCGCACCAGCCATTGCCCACCGTGGTTCTTCACGATCGCCTTCCCGATGTAGACCGCAGCGTGCGCCACGAACAACAGCAGCAGCCGCTCACCGCCGTGCATGCGCTCGTACAAACGGTCCCGTTGTTCGGCCGTCAGCGCGCGCGAAAGCCTATGAATCGAGGCATCGCTGCCGTCGAGCTCGAGCGCTTGGTCCAGCGCTTGATCGGCCAAAGCCGAAAAGACCTGCGCCGTGTCGTCGAGCGCGCGCAAAATCTCCGGGTTGTTCGCCGGGTTCGCGTCGGTGCGACGGACCTGCTCCAGCGAGACGCCCGGCGGGTAGTGCGCGAGGAACACCTCTTTGAAGAGCAGCTCGCTCGTGAGTTCACGCTTGGTGGAGCCGAGGACTTGAAGTTTGCGCGCCATGGGAGTCGGCCGTCTCGCGCCTGCGAGACAGCGACCTCAGAACATCTTTTTGCGTTTGGACGAAGAGAGGATGCCGAGCATCTCGCGATACTTCGCCACGGTGCGACGAGCGATTTTGATGCCGTCTTGGTCTTCCAGCAGCTTGACGATCGCCTGGTCGGAGAGCGGGTTCTCCTTGTCCTCGGCGGTGATCAGCTTGCGGATCGCCTGCTTCACGCTCTCCGAAGCGATGTCCTCTTCGGACACGCGCGAGATCGACGAGTTGAAGAAGTACTTGAGCTCGAAGATACCGCGCGGCGTGTGCACGTACTTGTTCGACGTCACGCGCGAGATGGTCGACTCGTGCATACCGACGGCCGCCGCGACGTCTCGCAGGATCATCGGCTTGAGGTATTGCACGCCCTTCTCGAAGAACTCCCGCTGCTTCTCGACGATGCAGTCGGTCACTCGCAAGATGGTGCGCCGACGCTGCTCGATCGCCCGAATCAACCACTGGGCGCTCTTCAACTTCTCGCTGATGAAGCCCTTGGCCTTCGGGTCTTTCAGCATCTGCTGCGCCAGCTGCTCATTGATGTAGAGGCGCTGCATGCCCTTGTCGTTGTCGGAGACGACCCACTTGTCTCCGTCCTTGAACACGTAGACGTCGGGCGTGATCGCCAGAGAGCGCTCATCCACCTCGACGAAGTTGCGCGCCGGGACTGCCTCTAGCTTTTGGATCTCCTGAACGGCGTCGTAGACCTCCTCCAGTTCGATCTTGAGCGCCTTGGCGATGGCCGGGAAGTTGCGCCGTTCGACGTTGTGAAGGTGCTCCTTGATGATGCCCTTCTCCATCTCGTCCATGCCGAGCACTTCCGCTTGCACCAGCAGGCACTCACGGAGGTCTCGAGCGCCAACGCCGATCGGGTCGAAGCGCTGAATCATCGAAAGGACGATCTCTGCGTCCTCCGGGTCGAGCCCGACCTCGTTGGCCAGGTCTTCAATCGTCAGGTCCGGACGCTTGTTGCCCTCGGCGTCGGTGCCACACTCGAGGTCCAAGTAGCCGCGTTCATCCAAGTTGCCGATCACGAGCAGTGCGAATTGCCGCTCGTTGTCCACGAAATCACTCATCTGCAGTTGCCACATCAGGTGGTCTCGCAGCGTGTTGGGCTTAGTCAGCGACTGCTCGATCGGCGGCAACTCATCAAAGCCGGAGCGTGTAGCCGACGACGGCGAGGCCATCTGGCGGTTTTCCAGGAACTGCTCCCAGTCCACCTCTTTGACCTGCTTCTCCAGCTCGCGACCGGCCATGTCGGTCTGCGGCTCGAGACGCTCGGTCACGCCGATGCGCTCTTCCGGCGGCGGCTCATTCGGCGCGGCCGTCGGCATCGAGCGGTCAGCATCGGCTCTCGCCTGCGGATCCGTGTGCTCGTCCCCGAGCACGGGATTCGCGTCGAGCTCCTTGCGAACCTCATCCACCAGCTCCATCCGCGAAAGCTGGAGCATCTTGATCGCAAGCTGCAGCTGCGGCGTCATGACGAGCTGCTGCTGCATCTTGAATTGGAGCTTCATCTCAATGCCCATCGAAGTGCTCCTTTCGAGAGTCGGGCGAGACCGGGGCAACAGTAACGAGGCGTTGATTCATAGGCTGAGTCGGCGATGAAACCTGTGTGGCACGGTGGATGCTACACCGCCGCGCGACCCCCGGCTCCCCAATTCCACCGGAGGTGGATGCATCAACAAGAATGACTCGAGCCCTCTGCCAAAGAACCCGCCGAAGGCCCCGATGAAGCTTCGACTGGCTCGAGTCATTCCACCGGAGGTGGATGCATCAACAAGAATGACTCGAGCCCTCTGCCAAAGAACCCGCCGAAGGCCCCGATGAAGCTTCGACTGGCTCGAGTCATTCCACCGGAGGTGGATGCA
>CAITIQ010000410.1 GCA_903892415.1 uncultured delta proteobacterium
GAGGAAGTGCACATCGCCGGTGGAGAGCGAGATACACGTCTCGCTGCCTCCGCTTCCGCCTGCGCCGCCGGCGGCTCCGGCCCCACCGCTTCCGCCGGTTGCGCCGCTTCCGCCCGTTGCTCCTGCTCCGCCGCTTCCGCCTGCGCCACCTTGCTCTTCCGTGCCGCCGCTTCCGCCTGCGCCGCCGGTGGGTGAGCCCCCGGTGGCGCCGCTATCTCCGCAGCCGGAGAGCGCCACGATAGAGCCGAGCAATGCTTTGAACCACGTCCGTTTCATCGCTGCAGATTACGTGAACGCCCGGGCGAGTTGAACCGTGGCGATGCCTCGAGACGAGACCTCGCTCGGCCTCGGGGCCCGAGTCGCTCACCTTTTCTTGACGGAGCAACGCGCGAGGTAAAGGTCGTATCCCTCTGCTCTTCCGGCCAGCGCCATCCCGGTACCCTCGACGATGACCGGGTCGTGCTCGCGAAGGTCGTTCGGCGGGTTGAGCGTCTCGCTCTCACAAGCCAGCACCACGTCAGTCTGCTTCGAGTCCGCGATCAGGACCTGCGTGAAACGGTACAGCAGGTGCTCGCCACCCCCGTGCATCCGTACGCTGGTTCGTCGATACAGGCCTTCGATCGTGATGCTCTTGCCGAGGTAATCCGTGACCGAGGTCCTGGCTCGCAGCTTCATCTGCTCGATCGGGCCTGGGCCCAAACGAGGAGGCGGCTGTGACGAAAGAGCTGACGACTCCAAGGCCGTATCGACTGGCGATGCGGGTGGGTCTAGCGTTGAGGCTTTTGATGTCGCAGAGGGCCGCGGCACGTTATCGGCGTCGACGGCGGTACTGGTGGGCAGCGGCGGCGCTGCGCTAGCACCGTCATCCTTACACCCATGGGACGTGAGCAGTATCAGTACCGCGCCTGCGGTTGCGCCGAGCCCAACGGTCATTCTTAGCCCCAAACCAAACGGCGCGTATCGTGCGCTTCGGCGCCCTGCAGCGCAAGCAGGCGTCGTACGCGTTCTTGCGTGAGTGGATGGGTGGAGAAGAGTTGGGCGGCGCTCTCGACTCCGGCGAAGGGATTGACGATGTAGAGGCTCGCGGTGGCGGCTGGAGCGTAGGACGGAACCTGATGTGCACCGCGCTCGAGCTTGGTCAACGCGCTGGCCAGGGCCGCCGGATCCCCTGCGATACGCGCGCCGGTTTCATCGGCTAGGAACTCGCGCGAACGGCTAATACCGAGCTGCACCAAGGTGGCCGCGATGGGAGCGAGGAAGGCGAAAAGCAGGCCGCCGGCGCCCGGGCCTTCCTCCTCGTCGCTGGTGAAGGCGCTGAAGGTGAGGGCCTGGCCAACCCAGGAGATGGCGCCGGCAACGACGGCCGCGATGCTCGAGAGCAGGATGTCGCGGTTCTTGATGTGCGCCAGCTCGTGCGCCAAAACCCCGCGCAGCTCGCGGGGCGTGAGCACTCGCAAGATGCCGGTGGTGACCGCGACCACGCCATGCTCGGGGTTGCGCCCAGTGGCGAAGGCGTTCGGCTGCGGATCGTCGATCAAGTAGACGCGCGGCATCGGCAGCTCGGCGCGCTGCGCGAGCTCGGCCACCATGCCGTAAAGCTCGGGCGCCTGTCGCGGATCGACCGGCTGCGCGCGGTTCATCGACAGCA